>JAHEGO010000039.1 GCA_024645045.1 Sphingobacteriaceae bacterium | reverse complement strand
TTAGTTAGGCTATTATCCATCGAACCACCTCAAATACTTCAGCGTAATGATCTGATATTTGCACACCTCTAGTTCTTGCTAACCCACGAATAAATTCGTCGTTGGCATATGGGCGGTGTTGTTGACTTTCGTATTGCGCCAATGCTGCAACTTTACTGCTCACATTTTTATCTGACAATGAAATGAAACAAGTCGTATTGAAACTTAAATTGTTCCAAGGCAATTCATAAGATAAAATTGAGGTCGTTTTAAATGCACGCAATGCTTCCTGCGCAATGGTTCCGTGGTCTTGGTGCAAATCTGTTAAACTTGGCATGAATACCAAATTTGGATTAATTTTATTTTTAAGATCGATTAAATCTTGTAAAATCGCTTGGCGGTTATAACTAAAAGTTCTTACTTCATAATTATATAACAACAGGTTTTCTGGCAGAATGCCCAAAACTTGTGTTGCTTTCTTTACCTCTTCAATTAAAATATTGGAAGGTAAATGTTTGGGTACTGAAATTTCACAAGCCGAAAATGCGGCATAATAAACTTCGTGACCTTCTTCTATGAATTTGTTAATTGCACCTCCGCAGCCCAATTCTCCGTCATCGGTATGAGGCGCTAATATTAATATGCGTTGTTTGCTCGATTTAAACATCTTTATGAAAGAATTAGGAGAACAATTATACTTTTTTTATCGAGTATAAAGGTAATAAATTTGATTTTTTCTTAATTTAACGCAGATTATGAGCTTATATTTTGTAAAAGCCTAAGCATGCAACTGAAAAAACAACCCTTTATTTACTTCCTATTAGCGTATTTGCTGCTGGTTATTTATAACCTCAACAAATTGCCGGTTGCTTGGGTTGACGAAATTATGCTCATAGACCCGGCTTTTAATTGGATTCATGAAGGAAAATTTATAGGTAAAGTTTGGCCTTTTGTCGGAAGTGAACAAATATTTTTAGCCTACCTGCCCTTGAGTTCTTTTATTCACCTCATAGACCTGAGCCTATTCCCTCACGAAATATTTTACACGCGTTTACCTTGGCTAATTTTCTTAATTATTACCGCTATTTATTTATTCAAATACATCGATTTTAGGTACAGCAGCTTACCTGCAGGTATTCTATTTTTGGTGAGTATTTTTGTAGTAGATGAAGGTGTTAGCAATGCCATGCGAAGCGGCAGGATTGAAATGCCCGTAATGGCTATTATGGCTACTGCATTTTATTACGCCCTTAAAAAGAAACATCCATTTTTACAAGCAACGCTCGTAAGCTTATTGTTTATAGCCCATCCGGCTGTTTATCCAATAGGAATAATATTAGCCATTGATTTATTGACAAGAAAGTACAGCAATGTAAAACGCATTGGATTTGCAGCTATTATGGTCGCTCTGCCTATATTTTACTTGGCCATGGCCGATTTCAACTTTCAACATATTTACGAACAATTAATTGTTCATGGTCGCGAACACGATGGCCACGACCAAGCCAATAATATTTTTTACCAGCATTTTATTCAACGATTTTTACCAAGCTACCAAATTCAATTTTTAATAATACTACTGTCTGTAATAGCCCATTTTACTTGTGCTTACACCTTATTTGTAAAAAAGAATTTCAGAAAAAATTTAGTAGAAATTTCTTTTTTAGTGAGTAGTGTATTTTGGTTTTTTACCCTTGCTCCTTTTTACAGGTATACACCCGTTTTAGTTTTAATGTTATACATGCATTTACCAGAAATGTATAAACGCTTTTTATCGTTTGCTGGTTTTCTGCGCATCAGTTTTAGAGCAGCAAAAATATGGCAGATGCTGCTCATGGGCTTGTTTATATTGTATTGTAGCCTTCCCTTTATAACCAGAAATATAGTGGCCATACAACAAAAAACGGAACGCAACGAATACGCAGTTTACGATTGGCTCACAGAAAAAATTGAAGCAAAAGCAAATGAAAAAATATTAATCATAGACGAGCCCATTGCATTTTATTATGCCATGCAACATGATAATATTACCTATACTTTGCCATATGCCATTCCGAAATATCATTTAGCAGATTACGATCGGGTGTTTTATTTAACACAAAGAACCGCACCAGCACAAGCAGATAGTGTGGCTATATATTTGCCTACAGCAAACACCACAAAACCTGCTTTCATCAAAAGAAATATCATTACTTACCAAGGCATGCGATTGTACCAAATTCAATCAGAACAAGCCTTACAAAACTTATATAGAAAATAAGCCATGTTATTAAACGCAAGCAATATTAGTAAGTCATACGGTAATTTAGCTATTTTAAAATCGCTAGATATTCAAATTAATGCATCGGAAATAATTGCCATTGTTGGCGCATCCGGTGCTGGAAAAAGTACTCTACTTCATTTACTGGGCACACTTGATAAACCAGATACAGGTAATATTATTTTTAAAGACCACGATCTTTCTAAATTAAATGACACCGCATTGAGTGAATTTAGGAATAAAAACATGGGCTTTATTTTTCAATTCCACCATTTACTACCTGAATTTACTGCCTTAGAAAATGTGTGCATTCCGGCTTATATTGCCAAAGAAAACAAAAGCACTGCCGAAGCTAGAGGCCTAGCACTATTGAAGCAATTAGGCTTGGAGGCAAGGGCGCAGCATAAACCTTCGGAACTATCTGGCGGGGAACAACAACGAGTAGCCATAGCGAGAGCGCTCATCAATAACCCATCGGTTATTTTTGCCGATGAACCAACTGGTAATTTGGATTCAACCAATGCAAAAGAAATAAACGAGTTGTTTTTAAAGCTCAGGAACGAAATGGGTATTGCCATTGTAATTGTAACGCACAATGCAGAGCTAGCAAGTATTGCAGACCGTAAACTTACAATGAAAGACGGCAGCCTATTGGCTTAGTTTTTCTTTTTGGTAAAGTAACGGTAATCTAAATAGTATAAAACTTTAAAAGTTAATTGATTGAATTGCGGTTGTCCAACGGTATTCATTAAACTACCTGCAAATTGACTACCCAAAAATCTTCTGGAAGAAATGATATTACCATAATCATTCACACTGTTTTTCCATACAATAATTAAGTCGCTACCTGGAGCAAAGCGCCAGCTATAAACCAAGTCAGCGTTAAAGAAACTAACATTCCTATTATTATTTGCTTGGTAATTGGTGCTATCAGGAATTAAATTTCCTGCATCATTTAACAACATGTATTTATTAATAGAAACGGTACTCCAATAATACCTTAAACGCAAAGTAAGCGAGGTGTTTTTATTAAAAATATAAGAAGAACTAAATAAGTTTTCTTGCGTACGCACATTTCTAAATGCAAAATAAATTAAATCATCACTTATTTTAGCTGCAAATCCCTGCCCTCCTATATCTTGGCTAAACGAGAAATTATTGCTTAACCTAAAGCGATCCGATACCCGCAACATTGGCGTAATATTGAAATAGATGTATTTGCCTTTTGCAGTAAAATCTCGGAAATATCCGGCAGAAGCATCGATGGCTAAACGTTTACGGTAATCTGACGATATATCACTTTCTGCACCCATAAAATTTGGCGCTAAAAATTTACGACCAAATGTACGTGGCTCATAAATGTCGTGATCTCCAATTGGTTTTACGAAAACAGAAACACCATGGTAAAAGAAATTTTTGAAAACATTCCAAAATGCAACATTAAAATCAAATGATTGAAATTGTTTTGTTCTAAATGTGGTGGAATAAGAAGAATTAAATCTATAACCATGCTTTTGTGTTCGGAGCGAAGGTTTAAATTCTTGATAAGACAAATTTAAATAATGCGTAATTTCATCGGGGCTCTGCAAAAGCCCTAAATCATTAGGGTTGTAGGTGTCGCTTTCAATATTCGTCAATAAAAAAAACTTAAATTTTCCACTTACCTTTTCTAATCCAATGGAATACCTAAAACCATCACTAGTAGAATCTATAAATGTTTTTTTATTATAAGCCCCGAAACCATTTAATTTATAGCGGTCTTTTGCGTCATTTAATGCAAATTCTACAGCCGAAACGTTTGCATTGCCTGCATTTAATTGACGCGTCACATTGGTATTCATAAAAGAAATAAAACTATTGTGTTTCAATGTTTGATTGAAAGAAATAATATTATAATTACTGAAAGGCTCTGTCACAATCGATTTTTCTTCGCCACTCTCTAACCTTATTGTAGCTTCTGTTTGGGAGGTAATGGCATTTAAAAAACCAATGCCTAAACCACTTGGGCTACGACCAGATATTTTTGTTGCATTAATTAATTGCACTTGCCCTGGATTATTTAAAACCTGAATGGTAGAATCGCTGCGCATGGCTTCCACATTACCAAAACCTTTTGGTGTGCCTCCAATTCTTCTTGGGTAAAATAAATTTCCAACTGAAAACAATTCGGTGCCTTCTATAAAGAAGGGTCTGTTTTCTTGGTACTGCACTTCGAATGCACTTAAATTTAAAATTTTATTATCTGATTGCACTTGTCCAAAATCGGGAGCCAACGTAAGGTCTAAGGTGTAACTATCGTTGATGCCATATTTTAAATCTAAGCCTGCATTATAAGCCGAAGACCAATTACTCTGCCCTGCAATGTTAGCTGGAAAATGATTTTCTGTAACTCCTAGGTATGGTGTTAACGATAATCGCATGGGCGCATTGATTTGCGTAATCCCTTCTATATCGCCAAAATAAGCGATGCGATTTTTTAAGGTAGGCTCTATAAAAGGCCAGGAAAGTAGCTCCCTTTTTCTTCTAATATTTCTAGAAATTTGAACGCCCCATTTTTGCTCGTTTTTTTGCGGGAAACGAATTGCTGAATAAGGGATTTTCATTTCTATATTCCAACCATCATTGGTAATTTTTACCGCACTTTCCCAAATGGCATCAAAATTATCTGTGTTTGACTTTTGATCAAACTGAACACCTGCAGCTGTTACCCCAAATGTAAATGTATTCTGAAAATCATAATAAGTATCAAAACTGATACTAAACCAATCGTTGTACATGTATTTATCACGCACCGAAAATTCTTTTTGAATGCTATCTGGATGCGAATCGCATAATTGCGCACTCACATAAATGGCATCGTCGTTATAAATTATTTTAACCAGACTTGGCTCCGATGGATTGATGTTTTGAAAAGGTTCTTGTTGCTTAAATTCGGTGATACTTGGCGTCAAATGCCATTCCAACTCACTTATTTGCCCATCAACTTTTATTGGCTGAGTACTTCTGTGAGATACATAAGCCGGCCTATTACCCTCAGCAAAAGTGTTGAATACCGTAAAGAACAATAATATAAAAAAGGGCAATCGGCGCATGCCGCGAAAATAGTAAATTTATGCTAGTAGAATTGTAAAAATTATGTTTGATTGATAGCAAAATAGATGTATTTTTACGCCAAATTCTATAAAAATGAACATTCACGAATATCAAGGTAAATCAATTTTAAAATCGTTTGGGGTACGCATTCAAGAAGGTATTGTTGCAGAAACAGCAGAACAAGCAGTTACAGCAGCTCAAGAGCTTCAAAAAGTAACTGGTACTGGTTGGTGGGTAGTTAAAGCCCAAATTCATGCAGGTGGAAGAGGAAAAGGTGGTGGCGTTAAATTGGCTAAAAACCTAGAGGAAGTGAAAGAAAAAGCAAGTCAAATTATTGGCATGCAATTAATTACGCCACAAACAGGCGCTGAAGGTAAAAAAGTACATAAGGTTTTAATTGCGGAGGATGTTTATTATCCTGGCGAATCTGAAACTAAAGAGTTTTACATGAGCGTGCTTTTAAATAGAGCTACTGGCAGAAACATCATCATGTATTCTACTGAAGGTGGAATGGACATTGAAGAAGTAGCTGAACATACGCCACATTTAATTTTCAAAGAAGAAATTGACCCTAAAGTTGGTTTACAAGGTTTTCAAACTAGAAAAATTGCATTCAACTTAGGTTTATCGGGTGATGCTTTCAAAGACATGACCAAATTTGTAGCTGCTTTATACAAAGCATACGAAGCAACTGATTCTGCTATGTTTGAAATTAATCCAGTATTAAAAACATCAGACAATAAAATTTTAGCAGTTGATGCGAAAGTTAATTTAGATGAAAATGCACTGTACCGTCATCCAGATTATTTAGCGATGCGCGATGTAATGGAAGAAGATCCAACAGAAGTTGAAGCTGGAAAGTCTAATTTAAATTACGTAAAATTAGATGGTAACGTTGGCTGTATGGTTAACGGTGCTGGTTTAGCTATGGCAACCATGGATATCATTAAATTATCTGGTGGTGACCCTGCAAACTTCTTAGACGTTGGTGGAACTGCTAACGCAACTACTGTTGAAGCTGGTTTCCAAATCATCTTAAAAGACCCAAATGTTAAAGCAATTTTAATTAATATTTTTGGTGGTATTGTTCGTTGCGACCGAGTGGCGCAAGGTGTAATTGACGCTTATAAAAACATTGGAAATATTCCAGTGCCAATTATTGTTCGTTTACAAGGAACAAATGCAGAAGAAGCTAAAAAATTAATTGACGAATCTGGATTGAAAGTATTTTCAGCAATTGCATTACAAGATGCAGCTGACCTAGTAAAAGAGGTATTGTCAAAATAATTAATCATTCATCAAATTTAAAAGCCAATTAGATTTTCTAATTGGCTTTTTTTATGGATATTTAAAGGTGCTACTAAAAATATACCCGAATAACCCAAACGAAAAACATTTACAACAAGTGGTGGAATGTTTGAAAGATGGCGGATTAATTATATATCCGACCGATACCGTTTATGGATTGGGCTGTGATATTTACCAAGCCAAAGCAATTGAAAGACTTTGTCAAATTCGAAATATTAAACTCGAAAAAGCAAACCTCTCCTTTATTTGCTACGACTTAAGTCATTTATCTGATTTTGTAAAACCGATTGATAATAGTTTGTTTAGGATTTTAAAGCATGCCCTACCCGGCCCTTTTACATTTATTTTAAATGCGAATAATAAAGTTCCGAAGCTCATGCACTCCAATAAAAAATCGGTTGGCATAAGGGTACCAGACCATCCAATTGCAAGAGGTATTGTAAATTTATTAGGCAACCCCATTGTGAGCACCTCTATTCACGACGACGACGAGGTACTGGAATACAGTACCGACCCCGAATTAATTTACGAAAAATACAAAGACCAAGTTGACCTAGTAATTGATGCAGGCTATGGAGCATTAGAAGCATCCACAGTAGTTGATTTCACAAGCGACGAGCCATTGATACTAAGACAAGGAAAAGGTAATTTTGACAGCTATTTATAATTATGAAAACCATTTTTAGACCTTTTGTTTTATTTTTTAACAGCCATCGAAACAGTGGGCTTATATTACTGTTATGCGTAGCAATTTCCTTAATCATATCAAACAGTATTCTTTCTGAAAGTTATCACCACTTATTGCATCAATCTTATACATTTAGTTCTTTTACGATTGCACCTATTCATTATTGGGTAAACGAAGTGTTGATGTCTTTCTTCTTTTTACTAGTTGGATTAGAAATAAAAAGAGAATTATTAGAAGGCGAATTGACAAGTTTTAAAAAATCGAGCTTACCCATTTTTGCTGCCTTAGGTGGCATGTTATTTCCTGCATTATTTTATTTAGCATTTAACTATAATAGCCCAACCGCAAGTGGATGGGGCATTCCAATGGCAACAGATATTGCTTTTGCAGTTGCTATAATTGCGATGTTGGGTAAAAAAGTACCAGTAGCATTAAAGGTGTTTTTAACTGCTTTAGCAATTGTAGATGACCTTGGCGCAATTTTAATCATCGCTGTTTTTTACACGCAAAGCATACATTGGATTTATTTATTATTTGCTGCATTGACCACTATCGCTTTAATCTTTTTAAATAAGCGTGGTGTAAATAATATCATTGGTTATTTACTTTTAGGAATTGCTTTGTGGTATTTCATTTACCAATCCGGCATACACGCTACAATCGCAGGTGTGATTCTTGCATTCTGCATTCCAACAAACCACAGCAATCAACTATCAACCTTAGAGCGTTTAGAAAAAATATTAACACAACCGGTTACCCTATTCATTATGCCTTTATTTGCATTGGTAAACACCAACATCATTATCAATACAGCAGCAATGAATCAGCTACTAAGCCCAGTAGGCTTAGGAATTAGCGCTGGCTTAGTTTTAGGAAAAGTAATTGGGATTAGTTTATTTGCAACCATTGCAATAAAACTAGGTTGGTCTAAAATTCCTACACATTGTAATTATAAACACATTATTGGTGCAGGATTTTTAGGTGGTATTGGTTTTACCATGTCTATTTTTATGGCATTGCTTTCTTTTGACGACAGCACTATTCAAACAACTAGTAAACTAGCTATTTTGTTGGCATCGATCATTTCTGGAATAATAGGTTTTGTTATATTGAAAACAAGCCAAGACTCGGCACAAACAAATGAATTGACCAAAGTGCAGCTAAAGTAGCTTGTGCAAAGAAAAATAAGCCCCAAATAAATGTTGGCAAATAAGTAAGCTGTTGCAAATTCTTCGCATCGCCGGCTTGCTTTGCATCTTTTATGCTGATAATTAAAATAACCAAAGCAGACACCCAAGCATCAACAAATACAACAGCTGCAATTAAAATGGCGGTATAATTTTGGTATTCGCTTGTCCCTTTATAAAATAAAAAACCAATCAATAGTGCAACAATCGACAACCAAATAACGCCATATAAATTGCGTACCCAAAAAATTAAATTAATTAGTGCGAGGCTAAAAAATACAAATAAAATATAATTGGCATGTTGGTGTAAAACTAAATAAGCACATATTACGGCAAATACCGAAGAGCCTACATAACCTGCAATTGAAACGAAAAATTTGGTAAACCAGTTGCCCGCTTTGGTGGTGGCTAAGCCGGCGCCAGTATGGAATAAGTCTATAGAAAGCACCTCGCCAGCAAAAAACAAACTGCAGGTTGCATGTGCACTCTCGTGAATTAAGGTATTAAAACATTTTAAAAATTTTCCGACAACCGGAATGTAATTAAGCGCCAATGCTGCAATTAATGCGACGATGATAGAGGTATGCAATGGGCTTAAATCGAACATGCTATTTTTTTAATGGTGAATCGGGCTCGCTGGCGAAATGATTGAAAATTAAACGATCTGCTAAGGCTGGAAAATGCTTGGCCAACCAAACAGTGAACTTACCCTGTGTAGTAAGCACCAGCGTGCGTTTGCGCTGCTCCACCGCTCGCAAAATTGCTTGTGCAACTTGCTCCGGTTGCATGATATTTTTTTCATCCATTGGCGATTCGCCTTGAGGCAAACCATCTTTTGAACGAGCTACTGATCTTATATTTGAAGCAGTAAAACCAGGGCATGCGATTAACACACTCAATCCTTTATATAAATTCTCTACCCTTACACTTTCTAAAAAACCTTGCATGGCAAATTTAGATGCTGAATAACCCGTGCGGCCCGGAAGCCCTTTGTAGCCTGCAATTGAACTCACTCCCACAATAACCCCTTTAGATTTTAGCAATGCTGGTAAAGCGTGTTTTGTGCAAAAAACTGTCCCCCAAAAATTAATGTCCATTACTTCTGACAATACTTTCAAATCTACTTCTTCAAAAATTGCACGCATAGAAATACCCGCATTGTTAATGAGCACATCTATTTGACCAAAGTTTTTGACAGTTTGATCCATTAAATTTTGACATTGCAATTCTTTCGAAACATCTACTCCAACAGCAATAACTTCTGAAGCATATTTTAGCTTTAAATTTGCGGCAATTTCTTGCAATTTAGCTAAGTTACGTGCAGCTAAAACCAGCTTAGCTCCTGCAGCAGCAAAGCTTTCAGCCAATGCTAAACCAATACCAGAACTTGCTCCTGTAATAACGACGACTTTGCC
The DNA here is from genome assembly GCA_024645045.1 of Sphingobacteriaceae bacterium. GTDB lineage: Bacteria > Bacteroidota > Bacteroidia > Sphingobacteriales > Sphingobacteriaceae > CAIKLP01. The sequence goes on along the minus strand of JAHEGO010000039.1, from coordinate 1,992 downwards.
TTTGATGTCCATTTTACTCATTGCCTAAGTGTTGATAGCCTCGCCAAATCAACAATAAATCGTTGGCTACTTGGTAATGCTTAGCGTATAATAAATTTAATCTTTTTGCGGTATTGTCAGAAATAGTTTGTTTGTTTTGTAGACCATTGATTGGACTCAACACACCTTTTTTTAACTTAGGTAAATGCTTATTGTCAATTTCTTTATTCAAATAACCTACCCAAGATTTTTGTAAAAACAAAACAGAAAAAATGTTTTTCAAGAAATTAGACTTGTTTTTAACCAATAGCAAATGAATAGGGAATGTCAATAAAAACAATACACTCAGCGATAAGTCTACTAATTGTTTGTTTCTTTTTGCTGCTGGTCTAGCAATTGCAAAATTAATGTCGATGGTATATAAATCGCCAGGGTTATCGACCGAATTACTGCCAATGATAAATAAACTTTCTTCTGGTGCTATTTTAAAATCAACATTGGGTTGGTTAACTTTAGACATAGCCAATATGATTTCTTGCAATTGAATATCTTTCGTAGAAAAAATAATTTCGTCTGCTTGGTAAACTTCAACAACTTCATTTAATTGAGAAACATCTCCTAAATATTCGTCGCTTGCATTTCTATCTGGTTGAACAAAGCCAATGAAATTAATAGTTCCAACGGCATGCTTGATCATTTCCAATACTCTTTTCCCCTCTTCTACTTTAGCAACAATGACGATTTTTTTATCTGTACTAATTCCATCAAGTTTATAATTTTTTAAACCAATTGCGTTTAACAATATGCGCAGGCCAACGGCAGCAATTACGGTCCAAAATGCACCTAATATAATAATGGCTCTTGAAAAACGCCATGCTTCATTTTGAAATGCATAAAGCATAGCAATACCAATAGTTCCTATAAATAAACCACGCACCAGTTTCGATAATTTATATGGTTTATCGTAGCCTCCGAATAACCATACAGCCATTAGCCAAATAAATATATAGGTTGGAACAGCGGTATTCATTAACTCCGGCGCGTAGGCCTTTCGAACAAACCGGTGGTTGTGCTCCCAATAAATTTTAATAAAATAAATACCCGCATACCAAGTTGCCGCATCTAAAAATGGTAAAACCATTTTACGCAAAAACCTTGCGGCAATGGCTAAACCTGCACGTAAATAAATTGCGATATTTATTAAAAAAGAAAATAGCTTGGCATTGCTTTTAGAAAAATGTTTCTCCGCAAAAATGATCATGGCATTGTAAAACACAAAGACATAATTGACCGAACTCTTTTTAGTGCTTTCTCCTTTATAGTGAATAATCTGCGTGTCTGGGAAATAATAATTTTGATAACCTCCAAGCTGTATGCGGTAAGAAAGATCAATGTCTTCGCCATACATAAAGAATGTTTCGTCTAGTAAACCTACCTCATCGAGCACAGTTTTACGCATGAGCATGAATGCACCTGCTAACACATCGACTACATGCGTTTTGTTTTTATCTAAAAATCCTAAATGATATTGGCCAAACTTTTTTGATTGTGGAAACAAAGCAGACAAACCGACAATTTTATAAAATGCAACAAATGGTGTGGGTAAACCTCTTTTGGATTCTGGTAAAAATTGCCCTTTTCCATCAATCATTTTTACACCTAAACCACCAGCATCTGGATGGGCATCCATAAAATTACAAACTTTCACAAAGGTGTCCTCTTGCACTACCGTGTCGGGGTTGAGCAATAATACATATTCGCCTTTTGCCAATTTCATGGCTTGGTTATTGGCTACAGAAAAACCAACATTGTCTTTGTTTTCAATTAAAATAACTTCCGGAAATTTGTCTTTCAACATTTCAATAGACCCGTCTACCGAATGATTATCCACGACAAAAACCTCGATCGCTAAATTGTGCTTTGCTTTTCGAACAGCATATAAACACTGCTCTAAAAAGTATTTCACATTGTAATTAACTATAACGACCGATAACTTCATTTAAATTGATTTGA
>JAHEGO010000003.1 GCA_024645045.1 Sphingobacteriaceae bacterium | reverse complement strand
GGACTCGAACCCGCTTGTGTGCCTCGCAATCGTTGTATTTTTTCCTCTTCTCCTTACCTTTCACTCCCTGCCTTGCGCCGAAAGGACTGCAAAGGTAGAAAATTTTTGTTACCTACCAAATAATTTTTGTTTTCTTTTGAAGAAATATCCTTTTGATAGGGCTGCAAAGGTAAGCAAGAAAACTGCATTCGCAACTCCTAATAAACATTAGTACATAAATAGCCTGATAATGAGCGGGAAAAATTAATATTGATTCGTACTTAATAGGACCAAAGTACATGCTTCGGCTGCTTCAATGCCATTTTTTTCACATAATTCTTGGAAATAAATGCTTTCTGTACCAGGATTAAAAATGACTCTTTTAGGATTCAAAGCCAAAATAAACGGAATATATGCTGTCTGATTTTTTTCAGAAACATATAAAGTAACTGTATCTACCCCATCTGTATGCGCTAATGTGGTTTGGATATTATTTCCTGATACTTGACCAGCTCTTAAACCATAAAGTACAACCTCGTGGCCATACTGCAACAACATTTGTGTAGCTTTAAAAGCATATCGCTCAGGGTTAGTGCTAGCACCAATTACTACTGTTTTTTTCATCGTCTAATTTAAATTAAAAATTGAGCAACTGCTTCTGCACATTTCTCACCATCAATAGCTGCAGATACAATGCCACCAGCATATCCAGCACCTTCAGCACAAGGAAAGAAACCTGCAATTTCAGGATGCTGAAAAGTTATTTTATCTCTAGGAATTCTAACAGGTGAAGAGGTTCTAGACTCCACACCAATCAGTAAAGCCTCATAACTATCATAACCTTTCATCTTTTTTCCAAAAATAGGCAGCGCTTTTCGAATGCTGTTTGCAACAAAACGAGGCAAAACTTCATCTAAAGACAAGCTCGTAAGGCCCGGTATATATGAGTTTTTTGGCAAGTCAAACGATGTTTTGCGATTGATAAAATCAGCTACTCTTTGCCCTGGTGCTTTGATGCTATTACCTGCCAATTGAAAAGCAAGTTGCTCTACTTGATTTTGAAAACGCAATGCAGCTAAAGTTGATTCCGCAATTCCAGGTATATCAGTTAAATTTACTTGGACCACCAAACCCGAATTAGCAAAAGGATTATTTCTTTTAGAAGGTGACCAACCGTTCACTACAATTTCGTCGGTCGCGGTAGCGCAAGGCGCAACAATACCACCCGGGCACATGCAAAAAGAAAAAACGCCACGCCCCTCTACTTGCTCTACAATACTGTAATAAGAAGGAGGCAAATTTGGATGTCGCACGTCACATTTATATTGAATTTGGTCTATCAATTCTTGTGAATGTTCTATACGCAAACCCATTGCAAAAGCTTTCGCTTCTATTTTAATTTTTTTTCGATCTAATAATTCATAAATATCTTTTGCCGAATGCCCAGTTGCTAAAATTAATGCATCCGCTGTAATGCTAGTGCCATCGGCTAATACAACGCCTTTGCAAGATCCAAAAGCAATGGTAAAATCAACAACCTTGGCATTGAAATGTATTTCTGCACCACAATTTAACAGCTGCTCTCTTAATTTTACAATTATCTGCGGAAGTTTATTTGTGCCAATATGAGGACGCGCATTGACCATGATATTTGGATCCGCTCCATGTTCAATAAATCGAGTAAGTATGCGATCTACGTCGCCTCGTTTAGTAGAACGAGTATATAGTTTACCGTCAGAATATGTTCCTGCGCCACCTTCCCCAAAACAATAATTTGATTCAGGATTCACTACACCATATTTATTAATTGCTGCTAAATCGCGGCGCCTGGCATGAACATCTTTTCCGCGTTCTATTACAATAGGAAGAAATCCTAATTCAACCAAACGTAAAGCAGCAAACAAACCAGCAGGTCCAGCACCCACAACTATTACGCGCTTCGCTTGCTTAATTTCTTTAGGCTTAAATAAATGTGGGTTTTCAGCATCTTTTGGTGCTTCATCAATATAAACTAACAACTTAGAACGAAAAACAACCACGCGAGAACGCGCATCAATTGATTGTTTTTTTATTTCAAATGCGGAAATTCGATCTGCTGAAACTCCTATCTGACTTGCAATAAAAGATTTTAATGCAATAGGGTTCTGAATAATATCTGGCGAAATGCCTAGTTCAATTTCTTTAATCATATGGGGTAAGTTTTTATCTTACAATAATCAAATATAAACAAATGCAAATATATGCTAACAAACAAAGTACCTAAACTGTTACAATAATTTATCAAACAAGCAATCACGAAACAGGTTTTATTGTGTAAATTTGACTATTAAAAAAAATTAAAATCATGAAAAGAACAAACCTTATTATTTTAGGATTAATTGCTGTAGTAGTATTATTCAGCGGCTGCGGTTATAACTCAATGGTAAAACTTGACGAAAAAGTAAGCTCACAATGGGCACAAGTAGAAAACGTTTACCAACGCAGAGCAGATTTAATTCCGAATTTAGTTAATACTGTGAAAGGCTATGCAAATTTTGAAAAAGACGTATTGACTGCTGTTACAGAAGCAAGGTCAAAAGCAACATCAGTTAATGTTGATGCAAGTAAACTAAGTCCTGAGGCAATTCAACAATTTCAACAAGCACAAGGACAATTAAGTTCTTCCCTTTCAAAATTATTAGTAGTGGTAGAAAAATATCCTGACTTGAAAGCGAACCAAAACTTTTTAGAATTACAAGCACAGTTAGAAGGCACAGAAAATAGAATAACAGTAGAGCGCGCAAGATTTAACGAAGTAACACAAGAATATAATTCGACTATTCGTTCATTCCCAAATAACTTAACAGCTGGTATGTTTGGCTTTAGTAAAAAAGGTTATTTTGAAGCAGAAAAAGGTGCCGAAAAAGTTCCTGAAGTAAAGTTCTAATTTGAATTTTACCAACAAAAAAACGCTTCAAGACCAACAAAAACAAGCTAATGGGCATCAATAGATTTTCAAAAGATCAACAACAACAGGTTAAAGCTGCTATTGAAAAAGCGGAGCTTCAAACATCTTGCGAAATCAGGGTGTTTGTAGAAGACTTTTCTAAAATTGATGTTTTAGATAGGGCCGCTTTTCAATTTAAAAAATTAGCCATGCACGAAACTGCTTTAAGAAATGGCGTGTTAATTTATTTAGCAACTGAAGATAAAAAGTTTGCGATCATTGGCGATGCTGGCATCAACCAACATACTGGAAATGAATTTTGGGATAGTGTAAAAGAATTGATGCTTCCTGAATTTAAGAAAGATGATTTAACAACCGGCCTAATCATTGGCATTGCGGCAATTGCTGAAAAAGTTAAATTATTTTTTCCATATGAATTGGGAGATAAAAATGAAATTTCAAATGACATTGCACATTAATATGAAAAAATACCTACTGATACTATTCGTATTAATAAGTAGCATTGGAATGGCAGAAAGTATTCCTGCTAAGTCTAGCGAATTGGTGAATGATTATACCAATACGTTAAATGCGGAACAAAAAAGCCAATTGACCCAAAAGTTATTGGCCTATAACGACACCACTTCTACTCAAGTGTGTATTGTAATTGTAAACACCATTGATGGCGATGAAATAAGTCATTATGCAAACACTTTAGCAGAAAGTTGGGGGATTGGACAAAAAGACAAAGACAATGGAGTGTTATTATTAGTCGCTTTAAGCGACCATAAAGTTACCATTCAAACTGGTTATGGCATGGAAGGCGTATTACCCGATGCCATCTGCAAAAGAATTATTGAAAAAGAAATTAAGCCTGCTTTTAAACAAGGTGATTATTTTATTGGCTTAGACCAAGCAACAACCGCTATTTTTAAATTTTCCGCAGGCGAATATACTGCTGACAATTATGCTAAAAAGAAAAAAGACAAGATTCCATTTGGTTGGATCATTGGCTTTTTTATTGTTTACTTAATTATTGCTAGTAAAAATAAAGGCAACTCGGGGGGCATAGGAGGAAACAGAGGAAGAGGCGGAATGATGCCACCCATGTGGTTTGGCGGTGGCAGCGGCAGAGGCTCGTTCGGAGATTTCTCTGGCGGCGGCGGAAGTTTCGGTGGATTCGGAGGCGGAAGTTTTGGAGGAGGCGGTTCCAGCGGAAGTTGGTAATTAAAACCTGTACTTATAAATACATAGCAATATTATTTTGCCAAAACAAAGACATAAAAAAACCCAGCAAAAGCTGGGTTTTTTTATGAACCAAAAGCTAAAAAGGATTTAGCTTAATTTTAATTTTTTCTGAATGTCTGCAACATATGCACGGAACTTTTTATCTGTATCGATTAAGTCTTCAACCGTTTGACAAGCATAAATTACAGTAGAGTGATCTCTGCCTCCGAAGTGCATTCCTATTGACTTTAAAGAAGACTTTGTATGGCTCTTCGCTAAATACATAGATATTTGTCTTGCTTGAACAATCTCTCTTTTTCTAGTTTGCGACTTCAATAATTCTACAGGAACTTCAAAATATTCACAAACTAATTTTTGAATGTATTCAATTGAAATTTCTTTACTAGAATTTTTAATGAAGTTCTTCAACATTTGTTTTGCCAATGGCAAATCAATTTCTTTTTTATTTAAGGTAGAGTGTGCCAATAAAGAAACCATTGCTCCTTCTAAGTCACGCATGTTGCTATCAATGTTGTGTGCAACGTATTCTACAACATCTTGCGGCAACTCAATACCATCTAATTGCATTTTCTTATATAGAATAGCCATTCTGGTTTCAAAATCTGGAATTTGCAAATCTGCAGTTAAACCCCATTTGAAACGAGACAATAAACGATCTTCTACTCCAATTAAATCTTTTGGTGGTTTATCAGAAGTTAAGACAATTTGTTTATTGGTTTGATGCAATTCATTGAATATATGGAAGAAAATATCTTGTGTCTTTTCTTTTCCTGCAAAGTTGTGTACATCATCTAAAATCAAAACATCGATCAATTGATAGAAGTTTTTGAAATCGTTGATGGTATTGTTTTTCATTGATTCTACAAATTGCTGAGTAAATTTCTCTGCATTTACATATAGCACTTGTTTTTCAGGAAAACGATCTTTAATGGCACCACCTATGGCATGCACTAAATGTGTTTTTCCTAAACCTGTAGGACCATAAATCATTAATGGGTTAAAAGAAGTGCCTCCTGGCTTATTCGCAACAGCAAAACCAGCTGAACGCGCTAAACGGTTACAATCTCCTTCAACAAAATTATCAAATGAATATTTTGAATTTAATTGACTATCAATGTTGATTTTCTTCAAACCCGGAATTACGAATGGATTACGAATAGAAGAAGGTACAGTTACCGGAATTGGCACCGAAGGGTTTTTCAACTCTCCATTTGGAGATGCTGGAATATTAATGGTTTGTGCTTTTGTATTAGAAGTAGCATTATCTACTACAATATTATATTCTAGGCGGGCATCTGCTCCAAGTTCATGTTTAATGGTTTTACGTAATAAATTTACGTAGTGTTCTTCTAACCACTCGTAGAAAAATAAACTAGGTACTTGGATGGTTAGCACGGCTCCGTCTAATTTTAAAGCCTTTATTGGTTCAAACCAAGTCTTGAAGCTTTGTGTCGGCACGTTGTCTTTGATAATCTTAAGACAATTTTCCCATACTGCTGTGCTAGTTTCTATCATTGTTATTATTCGAAAATTATTATCTAAATATTCCTATGGAAAACAGATTTTCCATTTGGGTTTACGAATATTTGCATTTATTTCTTAACAAAAAAATAAAAAAAAAATTTGTTTTTTCCAAAGTTGATTTTCAATAGCAAGAAGGCATTTTTTGCTCGAAAAAAAAATAAAAAAAATTAAAATTATTTAATTCGAGTATTTTTTTGTAACTGGATGAAAGCCTTTCTAGTCAAGGCTTTTCGAGATGCCGGCTATAATTGATTGACAATCAAAAACTAATCAAAAATATCAATTATTTTTACTTATCAATTCCCATTTTCAGCTCTTAAAAAGTCATTTATAAGTGACTGAAAATGAATTTATTTATTTCTTCAATTAGGCAATTTCAAAATCGTCAAGCAATTCTTGGTCAATACGCATTGCCGAACCGATGGCTTGTTTCTTTTTCTTTCCTAATTCAAAGAAATAATCTATTCGACCCAAGTTAATCCCTGCAAACCCAACTTGAAAGATCCTTACTTCCTCTCCAAGGCTGTTTTTGCGTATTTCTGGAGCCGTCATGAACGTATGCGTATGCGCTCCAATGATCAAGTCGATTCCTGCCGTTTGATCTGCTAAAACCTTGTCTGATACTTTATTGTCTTTATACGCATATCCTAAATGCGAAAGGCAAATAACCAAATCACATTGCATATCGTGTTTTAATTGATGGGCCACTTGATTTGCAACCGTTATAGGATTCAAATATTGCGTTTGTCCGTAGTTTCTGGCTTCTACTAGGCCTTCTAGTTCAATTCCTAAACCAAATACCCCAATTTTTAAGTCGCCTTTGTGAAAGACCTTATATGGCTGCGTTTTGCCATTTAAGATGGTATCCTTAAAATCATAGTTTGCAATTAGGAATGGAAAACTTGCGTGTTTGAGTTGCTTTTCAAAACCTGCTATTCCGCAGTCAAAATCATGATTTCCAATAGTTGCGGCATCATAACCCAACTTCGACATCAATTTAATTTCCAGTTCACCACCATATAAATTAAAATAAGGGGTTCCTTGAAAAATATCACCAGCATCTAATAATAAAACATGTTCCTCTTCCGCTCTAATTTGTTTAATTAAGGTCGCCCTTCTTGCAACTCCACCCAAACCTGCATTTCTAGAACCATCCGCAGGAAAAGGATCAATGCGACTGTGCACATCGTTTGTATGTAAAATGGTAAGCTTTGTAATCGATTTTTTTGCTTGCGCAGCAAAAGGATTCGCTCCAACAGCAAAAAGTGCGGCTGCTGCAGAAAGTGACTTAATAAAGGTTCGTCTATTGGTCGATCCTAATTCTTCCATCGATGGTTGGTTTAATAGTTTTTCCTATTGCTTTCTGAGATAACACATAATCAATTAATGCATCTCTGATTTTATAATTCAAATTGCTTTTATTAATTGGATTAGCAAATGCAGTAATTCCATCTCCTCCATTGGCTAAATAATCGGAGGTTAACACCACATAATTGCGATTGGTATCTACTGGCAATCCAGCAATTTTAACAAGGGTTTCTGTTGATGGTTTTGATTGAATGGTAATTCCTGCTAATGGTTGCCCGCCTTTGCTCAGCACAAAACGAACCAGTTCATTTATTTTTTTTCCAGATATGGTTAACAAAACACATTCATTTTCGAATGGCATTAACTCATACATATTGCGTAAAGTCCAATCGCCTTGAGGCATGGAGTTTCTAATCCCGCCATTAGTAGTTGGAAAAGCAAAATCAAAAATTGCATTTTTGTTTTTGCAAGCAGCAGCTACGGCATCCGCAAAAAATATACTTAAATTATTATCTGGACTATTTTTACTCAATGCAATGGCCGAAGAACCCACCACTACATTCATTTGTGAGTCTAAAGATTTTTTATACGGTGCGTAAAACGAAATAATAGCAGTATCAGCAAAAAGCTTTTCCGAAATGGATTGTTGCGTGATTTTAGTTTCCTTTAAAATTAGTTGCTTACTACAAGCTACTAAGCTAAAAGCAGCTAAAACAAATAGTATTGTTTTAAAATATTTTTTGTTCATCGCCATTAATATTCTCCAAAAACATTTCGTAAAGTATTGGCAATTTCACCAAGTGTTGCTAAATTTTCAACCGCTTCAATTATCGTTGGCATCAAATTTTCTGTACTTTTTGCTTGTATTGCTAATTTTTCTAAAATCGCTGTAACCTTAGCATTGTCTCTGTTTGCGCGAAGCACTGCTAACTTTTCCATTTGTTGCAAACGAATGCTATCGTTTACCGCAAACAATGCACCCATCGATTCTTTTTCTTGCGTAAATTTATTTACACCCACTAAAATACTTTCGCCAGATTCAATTTCTTTTTGATAAACATAAGCGGCATCAGCAATTTCTTTTTGAATAAACCCTTCTTCAATTGCTTGAACAGATCCGCCCATTGCATCAATTTTGTTGATGTATTTCCATGCTTCTTGTTCCATGGTATCTGTTAATTCTTCCACAAAATAAGAACCTGCTAATGGATCAACGGTATCTGTCACACCAGATTCATATGCGATAATTTGTTGTGTACGTAATGCGATTTTTGCAGCTGCTTCTGTGGGTAATGACAGTGCTTCGTCATAACCGTTGGTGTGTAAAGATTGTGTGCCACCTAACACCGCTGCCATTGCTTGATTCGTAACACGAACAATGTTATTCATTGGTTGTTGTGCTGTAAGCGTTGAACCACCAGTTTGAGTATGAAAACGCAACTGCATTGCTCTCGGATCTTTTGCGCCTAAATCAGAAGTGATTTTGGCCCACATTCTTCTAGCTGCTCGAAACTTAGCAATCTCTTCAAAAAAATTATTGTGACAATTAAAAAAGAAAGACAATCGCTTAGCAAAAACATCGATGGCTAAACCTTTGTCTATGGCTGCTTTCAAATAAGATTTTCCATTTGCCAACGTAAATGCCAATTCTTGTACTGCAGTTGAACCCGCTTCTCTAATATGGTAACCAGAAATTGAAATGGTATTCCACTTTGGAACGGATTCGCTACAAAACTCGAAAATATCTGTGATTAAACGCATTGAAGGCTTTGGCGGATAAATATAGGTTCCGCGTGCTGCGTATTCTTTTAAAATATCGTTTTGAATAGTACCAGAAATTTTAGACCAATCGGCACCTTGCTTTTTAGCCAATGCTAAATACATCGCTAATAAAATGGAAGCGGTTGCATTGATGGTCATTGAAGTAGTAATTTCTTCTAATTTAATTCCATCAAATAAAATTTCCATGTCTTGCAACGAATCAATCGCTACTCCAACTTTTCCTACTTCCCCTTCTGCAAAATCATGATCCGAATCGTATCCAATTTGCGTAGGCAAATCAAATGCAACAGACAAACCCATGGTGCCTTGTTGCAATAAATAATGATATCTTTTATTAGATTCTTCTGCAGTAGAAAAACCTGCGTATTGACGCATGGTCCATAACCTTCCACGATACATATCTGGTTGAATACCTCTAGTAAAAGGGAATTCACCAGGTAGGTCGGTATGTGCGGTTGGCGTGCAATACACCGCTTTTATAGGAATGCCCGAAGATGTTTTTTTAGTATTTTCTGATGCTCCCATAAATTAAAAAAGTGTTTGTACTTCTGTGCGAATCATTGCAATGGCCACTTCATGCGGATTGCGCTCGGCGGTTGCTAAACTCTCAAATATTTGTTTACTTAATTCTACGCTTGTCGCTTCTTTTGGAAGTGAGTTATAGGCAAAATTAATTAAGTTGATGGTATCCTCTTTAGTCGTTTTAATCATAGTCCAAGTTTGAGGAGCCACATACATTTGTTGTGCCACATTGTGGTCAAACTCTGCACGAATATCTTGCACTAATATTTGGTGAAATTCTCTTGCAGATAAACCATTTACATGCGTTCTTAAAATCATGGCGCTTGGATTGATGCGCTCAATGAAAATAGTCAATCGTTCATATGCCTGCAAACGCAAAGGCAATAAGTTATTTTGATTGGCTAATTTCAATTCCAACATTTTTTTATTGTAGTCACTCTCCAAATAAGAAGTAATGATATAATAGGCTGTTAAAAAAACGATTAATGAAGGAATTATTAATTTCAACAATTCTAAAGAAAAGATTGACCAATCCATATGATATAATTTTATGCATACAAATGTGCGAAAAATAGGCTAAAGGCGCAATGATTTTAAAAATTTAAGAAATTCTGAAACAAATAGGATAAGGTGTTTGTAATAAGAGTGTATAGATGTATTTTTGTACAATTGATAATTTTAGAAAATGGAAACAGCAACAAAAACAACCGGCACCTTTACCCCTGTCACCCTTAGTCCAAATGCGGTAAAAGAGGTAAAGAAATTGATGTCTGAAAAAGAATTAAGTGAAGAGTTTGGTTTGAGGGTTGGCGTTGATGGTGGTGGATGCTCTGGAATGACTTATACCATTGGATTTGACAAGAAACAAGACAAAGACCAAGAATTCGAAATTGATGGAGTAAAAGTCTTTATGAATAAATCTCATGGTTTATATTTATTAGGAACAGAAGTAGATTTTCAAGATGGCCTAAACGCCAGAGGATTTACATTTAACAATCCGAATGCGACCAGCACTTGCGGTTGTGGCAGCTCTTTTAGCGCTTAAACTAGCCTTATCTTATTCAAAGGAGCCAAATGGCTCCTTTTTTTTATCAATTTGCGTAACAATTTCGTATAAATACCCGCATTTAAAAGCATAAATGTATTTTAGTAAACCATGAAACTGAAAGACAATATCAAAGTAGCCTTTGGCTCTATCAATGACAATAAATTGCGTACAGTATTAACTGCGCTAATCATTGCTATTGGCATCATGGCATTAGTTGGTATTTTGACTTCTATTGATGGAATGAAAAAATCCATCAACGAAAACTTTGCAAGTATGGGCGCTAACTCCTACAGTATTAGAAATAGAGGCTCGGGAAGTATTCATATTGGCGGCGGCAGAGCCAAACAAAAAAGATTCGACAACATTACTTACGAACAGGCCTCAGACTTTAAAGAAAAATTTACTTTCCCTGCAACAGTTTCAGTTTCTTCATTTGCGTCATTTGCTGCAACGGTAAAATTTAATTCAACCAAAACCAATCCAAATATTTTAATCATTGCATCTGATGCTAATTATTTATTTACCGCTGGCTACAAATTAGCTGAGGGTAGAAATTTTTCCACCACAGAACAAGAATTTGGCACCGGAGTTGCAATTATCGGCCACGAAGTCAAAAAGACCTTATTTAAAAACGGAGTTGCCGAAGGAAACATTATTTCCATTGGAAGTGATAAGTTTAGGGTTATTGGCGTACTTGCTGAAAAGGGCAGCAGCATGGGCTTTGGCGGCGATAAGGTTTGTATTATTCCGCTATTAAAAGGAAAACAAATTAATACTAATCCATCAACATCTTATACTATTACGGCAATGGTGAACGATGGAAATTTACTTAGCGCAGCCGTTTCAGAAGGAACGGGTATTTTTAGAAATATCAGAAAATTAAATACCAGCGAAGAAAATAATTTTCAAATTACGCAGAGCGATAGCTTAGCGAGTTCACTCATTGATAATTTAAAATTCATCACCATTGCGGCAACCATCATTGGCATCATTACTTTATTAGGTGCATCAATTGGCCTAATGAATATCATGTTGGTTTCAGTTACCGAAAGAACCAAAGAAATTGGTTTAAGAAAAGCCATGGGTGCAACACCTGGTGTTATCAGAAGACAATTTTTAATCGAAGCCATTGTGATTTGTCAATTGGGTGGAATTGGCGGAATCATTTTAGGAATTGTCATAGGCAATTTAATGTCAATGGTAATTGGCGGAGGCTTTATTGTTCCTTGGTTGTGGATGTTCAGTGGCATTGCATTGTGCATGCTTGTTGGGCTTTTTGCAGGTTTTTATCCTGCAATGAAAGCAGCTAAATTAGACCCAGTAGAGGCACTTCGACACGAATAAAAACCCTTAACGGTTGTGGTATTGGTTTGCGTAATAGTTTTGGTAATTACCAGAAGTTACATTCGTTAACCATTCTTCATTTTGCAAATACCAATCAACTGTTTTCGCTAATCCTTCTTCGAATTGTAGACTAGGTTTCCATCCCAATTCATTTTGCAATTTTGAAGAGTCGATGGCGTAACGTAAATCGTGTCCTGCACGATCGGTTACGTAAGTAATTAATTTTGCAGAAGTACCTGCTTCACGACCCAATTTCTCGTCCATTATTTTACATAATAAATGAATCAAATCGATGTTGGTCCATTCGTTGTGTCCGCCTATGTTGTAAGTAGCACCTGGCTTTGCGCCGTTGAAAATTACATCAATTGCACGCGCGTGGTCTTCTACCCATAACCAATCTCTCACATTTTCTCCTTTTCCATAAATTGGAATTGGCAAATTATTTTTGATATTATTGATAGACAATGGAATTAATTTTTCAGGAAAATGAAAGGATCCATAATTGTTTGAACAATTAGAAATCACACAATCCATTTGATACGTATCGTGGTATGCTCTTACAAAATGATCTGAACTTGCTTTTGATGCAGAGTAAGGAGAATGTGGATCGTAGCTTGTTGTTTCAGTAAACATGCCTGTTTCGCCAAGTGTTCCATAAACTTCATCTGTTGAAACATGGTAAAAACGATGCGGATTGTTTTGATGCGCTTCGCTCTTCCACAACTTCTTAGCACTGTTTAATAAATTTACAGTTCCAATTACATTGGTCATTACAAAAGCCGTTGGGTCTAAGATGGAACGGTCTACATGCGACTCAGCGGCTAAATGAATCACTGCATCAAATTGATATTTTTGAAATAATTCATCTATTTGATTTGCATCCACAATGTCTGCTTTCAAAAAAGTATAATTCGATTTATTTTCGATGTCTGTTAAATTAGCCAAATTGCCAGCATAAGTCAATTTGTCTAAATTATAAAAATGCGTATTAGGATATTTATTAACGAATAAACGAATTACATGTGAACCAATGAATCCGGCAGCTCCGGTAATAACGATGTTTTTGAATGAATGCATAATTTTATTTTTTTGCGCCGAGCGCTTGTTCCCAATTCCATGCACTGCGCATCATATCTTCGATGCCCAATGATGCTTTCCAATTTAATTTTTGTTCTGCCAAACTGGTGTCTGCGTAAACCGCTTCCACATCACCTGGTCTTCTATCTACAATTTGATAATTTATTTTTAAACCTGTTGCCTTTTCAAATGCGCCAATAATATCAAGCACCGAATAACCTAATCCAGTACCAATATTATAAATCTCCATTTTCTGTTCATTCTTATTGTCAATCAATCTTGAAATAGCCGCTATATGCGCCTTTGCAAGATCAACTACATGAATATAATCACGTACACAAGTGCCATCGTGTGTTTTGTAATCGCCACCAAAAACATTCAACTGTTTTCTTTTTCCAACAGCCGTTTCGGTGATGTATGGAATTAAATGATGCGGCACTCCATGTTGTATCTCTCCAATTCTTGCAGAATCGTGCGCGCCAATTGGATTAAAATACCTTAAGGTAATTACATTTATATCGTTTGCTTTAGAAACATTCTCTAACACTTCTTCTCCCATTTGTTTGGTATTACCATAAGGCGACATCGCTTTTTGCACCGGTGCTGTTTCTGTAACTGGCAACTGTGTTGGGTTTCCGTAAACCGTGCAAGACGAAGAGAATACAATATTTTTAATTTTATACGCCACCATGCATTCTAATAAATTGATAGTAGAGAACATGTTGTTATGGTAATATTTCAATGGATTTTCTACAGACTCTGCAACTTGTAACATGCCAGCAAAATGAATGACTGCGTCGATGTCTGCATGCTTACTGAAAAAATTTGCCAATGCAATTTTATCACACATTTCAATTTTTTCAAAGTAAGGCCTAACAGTGGTAATGCTTTCAATAATATCTATTACTTCTGCTTTAGAATTTGATAAATTATCAATCACTAAAACTTCGTATCCCAATTTGATCAATTCGATGACCGTATGGGAACCGATATAGCCTGTACCACCTGTTACTAAAATTTTCTTCATCTTATTTATTGTATGAAACAAAATCTTTAGGCTTCAAATCTTTATTCGGCAAAGATTTAAAATATTCGTAAGTCAGCTTCAAACCTTCTGCCCTATTCACTTTTGGCGTCCAATCTAATAATTCTATTGCTTTTGAAATATCTGGTCTTCTTTGTTTTGGATCGTCTTGTGGTAACGGTTCAAAAATAATTTTTTGTTGCGCACCAGTTAATTTGATAATTTCTTCTGCAAATTCTGCAATGGTAATTTCATCTGGGTTACCAATATTTACCGGATATGCGTAGTCGCTAAAAAGTAAACGGTATATGCCTTCCACCAAATCATCTACATAACAAAACGACCTGGTTTGTGAACCATCGCCATATGCAGTTAAATCTTCTCCGCGTAATGCTTGACCAATAAATGTGGGTAAAACCCTGCCATCATTCAGTCTCATGCGTGGACCATAGGTGTTAAAAATTCTAACTATTCTAGTTTCCAAACCATGAAAAGTATGATATGCCATGGTCATGGCTTCTTGAAAACGTTTTGCTTCGTCATATACACCACGCGGGCCTACCGGGTTTACATTACCCCAGTAATCTTCAGTTTGCGGATGTACTGTTGGGTCGCCATATACTTCAGAAGTAGAAGCAATCAACATTCTAGCTTTTTTTGCTTTCGCAAGACCCAATAAATTATGCGTGCCTAAAGAACCTACTTTCAATGTTTGAATTGGAATTTTCAAATAATCAATCGGACTTGCTGGTGAAGCAAAATGTAAAATATAATCGATCTCACCGGGCACATGCACAAATTTAGATACATCGTGGTGGTAAAATTCAAAAGCTTCTAACTTAAATAGGTGTTCAATATTATTGAGTGAACCCGTAATTAAATTATCCATGGCTACCACACGGAATCCTTCTTTGATAAAACGATCACAAAGATGAGACCCTAAAAATCCTGCAGCACCTGTAATTAAAACTCTTTTTGATTTCATAATTAGTTTATTCCAATTCCGTAATAAGTAAATCCATGCTCGCGCATTTCTGTTGCATCAAAAATATTTCGACCATCAAAAACAACTGCATTTATCAAGCTTGCTTTCAATTCTTTTAAATCAGGTGAACGGTAATCAGACCATTCCGTTACGATCAAAAGCGCGTCTGCACTGGAAATGGCCAATTCTTGGCTTTCACAAAAAACTACTTTATCTCCTAAAATGTGTTTTGCTTCTTTCATCGCAATTGGATCGTGCACTTTAACAGTTGCACCTTGTGCCAATAACTTTTCAATAATTACCAAAGAAGGCGCTTCACGCATGTCATCTGTTTTTGGTTTAAAAGACAAACCCCACATGGCAAAAGTTTTACCTTTTAGGTTGCCATCAAAATGACGCATTACCTTTTCGAATAAAACAGATTTTTGTTTATCGTTCACTTCTTCTACTGCTTTCAGCACACCCATATGGTATCCATTTTCGTATGCTGTTTGAATAAGTGCTTTTACATCTTTAGGAAAACAAGAACCACCATAACCGATGCCTGGGTAAATAAATTTATTTCCAATGCGCGGATCAGAACCAATTCCTTTTCTTACCATGTTTACATCTGCACCCATTATTTCACATAAGTTTGCAATGTCGTTCATAAATGAAATTTTAGTCGCTAACATCGCATTTGCAGCATACTTAGTCATTTCAGCAGATGGTATATCCATGGCAATAATTGGATGGCCATTCAACACAAATGGTTTGTATAATTTTTTTAATACGTCTGCTGCACGGGTAGAAGAAACGCCAATAACAATTCTATCTGGTTTTAAAAAATCATCTACTGCTGCACCTTCTTTTAAAAATTCAGGATTAGATGCTACATCAAATTCCAAATTAACCTTTCTATTTTGTAAAGCAGTTTCAAGTGTAGAACGCACTAAATTTGCGGTACCCACTGGCACTGTACTTTTGGTTACGACCACTAAATAGTCTGTCATGTGTTCACCAATTTCTTTAGCAACTCCTAGTACATATTTTAGATCGGCGCTTCCGTCTTCACCTGGTGGCGTTCCTACTGCAATAAATGCAACGTCACAACCGGCAATGGTGTCTTTCAAAGAAGTAGAAAAATTTAATTTCCCTTTTTGAAAATTACGAACCACCATCTCTTCTAAACCTGGTTCGTAAATTGGCATGATGCCATTTTTTAAACCATCTATTTTCTTTTGATCTATATCGATACAAGTTACATGAATGCCAACTTCAGCTAAACAAGTACCGGTAACCAAGCCAACATATCCCGTTCCAACAACTGCAATCTTCATATTTTGAAAAATATTTATTAAAAACCTTGAATTAGATATAAATATTGCACAAATTGAGCGTTAATAATAAAATTGTCAATTTTAGCGATATTAGCCACGAATATACGGATTGATCTGCAAATTAATTGAATAATAGCCATGCAAATGAAACATACAAAAGTGCTTTTTTTTACCCTATTTCTTATTGGCTTATTTTCAATAGGATATGCACAGCGCGTAAGTTTCAAGGCAGAGTCAATTGGCATATCTGCCCTATCAGTTAATGCCGGTATTTATGTACCCAAGGGTGATTTAAGCCATCGATTTGGCAATAGCTCCTCTGTTGGAGTAAATTTCAATAGAAAAATGGCCAACAATTGGCTTTATGGATTTGATTTAAATTACCATTTCGGAAATAACATCAACGAATCAAATATTTTAGACAGCATTAGAAATAGCAAAGGACATATTTTAACAGACGGAGGTTATGCTGGCGATGTTCGTTTGTTTCAAAGAGGTTTTAGTACTTATGTAAAAGTTGGAAAACTTTTCCCTGTAATTGGACCTAATGAAAACTCTGGTATTTTAATCACAACAGGCCTAGGGTTTTTACAACATAAAATTCAAATTGAAGTAATTGAAAATAACATTCCTGAATTAACAGACGATTTTAAAAAGGGCTACGACCGTTTAAGCAATGGGCTTGCATTGAATGAGTTTATTGGATACTGGCACATGAGTAATCAAAAAACATTCAACTTTTATGTTGGCGCTGACTTTACACAAGCCTTTACACAAAGCAGAAGAAGCTATGATTTTTTTAGCCAAAGCCAAGACCTTCAAAAAAGAAAAGATTATTTAATAGGCTTAAAGTTTGGATTGATTATTCCTTTATACAAACGCATGCCTAAAGAATTCTACTACAAATAATGCGCATCATTTATCAACTTGGGTTATTCCTTTACACAATAGGCATTCGCATTGCAAGCATCTTTCATTCTAAAGCCAAATTATGGGTTAAAGGAAGGGTAAATGTATTTGAAGAAATGCGCTTGACTTTAAAAAGCGGTGAACAGAGAATTTGGTTTCACTATGCTTCTCTAGGAGAGTTTGAACAAGGCAGACCTGTACAAGAAGCAGTTAAACTTGCTTTTCCAAATCATAAAATTGTGATGACTTTTTTCTCCCCTTCTGGATATGAAGCTAGAAAAAACCACAGCGCAGCAGACTACGTATTTTATTTACCCATGGATGGCGCCAATCGATCTAAAAAAACGATTGAATTGATCAATCCCTCGCAGGTGTATTTTACAAAATATGAATTTTGGTATTTCTATTTTAATACTTTAGCAGAAAAGAAAATTCCTTTATTTATCATTTCTGGCATATTTAGAAAAGAGCAAATGTTCTTTAAATGGTATGGCGCTTTTTACCGAAGTATTTTAAATTGCGTTACTTACTTTTTTGTACAAAATGATGCTAGTGAAAAACTACTTCAAAGCATTGGTATAAAAAATGCGCTAGTTACCGGAGATACTCGGTTTGACAGGGTTGCAGCCAATGCAAAAAAGCAAACACCCAATGCAATTGTCGCACAATTTGCCAAAGACCACGCGATATTTCTTGCGGGAAGTTCTTGGCCAGCTGATGAAAAATTAATAGCGACACTTTGCAAATCAAGCAACTTTAAATTTATTATTGCTCCTCACGAAATAAAAGAATCAAATATTCAATCCATTATTTCTTTATTCCCAGCAACTTGCATTCGCTATAGCGAAGCAAATTTGCTAAATATTAATGCAGCACGTGTATTAATTATCGATAATATTGGCATGCTGAGTTCACTCTATCAATATGCAAGCATAGCTTATATCGGTGGTGGATTTGGCGCAGGCATTCACAATACTTTAGAGGCGGCAGCATTTGGAAAGCCCGTAATTTTTGGACCCAAATACCATAAATTTGAAGAAGCAAAAAGTTTAATTGCATTAGGTGCTGCAAAAAGCATAAGTGACGAAAGCACCTTAAAATTAGCCATTGCCACGCTTTTCGACAACGAAAGTAATTATCAAGCAGCCTGCGAAAAAAGTGCAGCATTTATCGGCGCAAGCAAAGGTGCGACCGAAAAAATAATGCAAGAAATAATCCGATATTAAATTTCAATAATTATCCCAATCGTAGACAATAGGCTACCGCTTTTATCCGACAATAATTTTGTTTTATACTTTGTTGGATCATTCGGATCTATTTGTTTATTACCAGCAGCATCTCTATCTAAAACGAATATTGGCTTGTCTTCAAATTTTACATTCGTAAGATTCGTAACATCAATAAACACATTTAAATTCCATCTTTTGAAATTGTATTTTTTATCGATGCGTGCATCTAATTGGTAAAAATTAGGTAAACGTTGCGTATTCAACTTGCTATAATCTAAGTAACCTGCAGGGTTCACATTGTAATTATTAATAACCGATGAAAACGCGGTATTAAATGGCGTATAAGGTGCACCACCAGCAGATCTTAGCTTGAAGCCTATTTCCCAATTTTTCTTTAATATTTTTCCAGCAGTTAAACTGAAAATGAATTTAGAATCCCATGAAGAAGCCACCAAATTATTATTTTTATCATTGAATTCGCTTCGAACAAAAGTAAGTGCTGCAATTCCGTAAAACCCTTTGTTCAATTTTTGTTGCGCTAGAAATTCTACACCATAACTTCTACCATTGGTTAATCCAACCACTGGCTTATCTCCCACCACACCAAAATCTATTCCTAAGTTTGCCAATGGAATGGTGTCGTTATTGGTTAACAACATTGGGTAATGCTGATAGCCTTTATAAAAACCTTCAACTGTAAATCTTAAATTGGCAAGGGTGTTATATTCTAAGCCACCAACCAATTGTTTAACACCTAAATATTTTACATTCGTGTTGGTTAAATCTCCTGCCTGGTTACGGTAGCCTAATACGGTATAGGCTGGCGTTTGATAATAAATGCCCGTATTAAAATTTAAGCTCCATTTATCTGTTAAAGCATAAGCTGCAGAAAATCTAGGAGAAAATTGATCGAGCGGATTAGCCATCGTACTGGCAAAAGTATTGCCGTCTAATCTTAAACCTGCAGAAAGTTGTAAACGATCATTGATATATCCTTTACTTATTTGTCCAAAAGCACCGTAACGCAGCAAGCTTAAAGTTGAAGTATAATCAATAGTTCCAAATGGATTTAAATTATAGGTATCGTTGGTATAGCTCGCTTGCTCTGCACTAATTCCATAATTAATTTTAAAACCATTTTTACGACTGGTATTTTCAATTCTTAATTTATTCTCAATTTCTGTTGAAGCATAATTTAACAACAACGTTGAATCTTCTGAATTCTCTTTGTACTTTTTAGTTGTATTCTTTAAGTAGTTTCTGCTTAAAACAATGGCGGTATAGCCATTTGCCTTATAATGCTTGTAATTCGCACCAATGGTGTAATTCGACTGTAAAAATACAGGCAAAGTTTCTAATTGAAATTTTTGAAATTCTGTTTCGTTGGCATCTAAATTCAATGAGAAATTATCCAAAGCACCTAATCCAATAAATGTAATTTCATTTTTATCATCAATTTTAGATTTTACTTTAAACTGTAAGTCGTTATACTCTGGTAAAAAAGACAAACCGATGGCGCGAAATAAAAATTGCAAATAAGATTTTCTATAAGAAACCATATATGTGGTTTTCTGGTTGAGCGGTCCTTCAGCAACCAATGCTAAATCGCTCGAGCCAACAGTCATGGAGGCAAACTGTTTATCGTTACGGCCGTCCTTAAATTTAAAATCAAATATCGAACTTAAAGCATTACCCCTATTAGATGGAAATGCGCCAGAATAAAAATCTACTTCACGCACAAAGTCTACATTGATTAAGCCTACTGGACCTCCGGTTGAACCTTGTGTTGCAAAATGGTTAATGTTAGGAATCTCAATGCCATCTAAATAAAATTTATTTTCGTTGGGCGCTCCACCTCTAATAATAATATCATTTCTAAAACTAGCACTCGAAGCCACACCTGGTAAAGATTGAATTACTTTTGAAATGTCTCTTCCTCCTCCTGGATTTCTTTTAATTTCAGACACACCAATGGTTCTTAATGAAACAGGACTCTCTACTGGTTTATAAAAATTCTTAGCTGTTACTTCTACCGTATTGATGTTCTTTGCGTCTTCTTCTAATTCCACATCAATGATGGCAGCTTTCAAATTATTAACTTGAATTTCGTAAAGTACTTTCTTTTTAAATCCAATGAGTTTAAATTCTATATTATAAAAGCCGGGCTTTAAATTTTTCAATTCATAAAAACCGTCAAAGCCAGTAGTAACAGCATTTGTAGATCCTTGTATAACAACAACTACATTTGGTAATACTTCGTTATTCAACGTATTTTTAACTTTTCCTTTAATAATTCCAGACTGTGCGAATAACTGCAAGCCAGTGAAAAGCAGCAGCATCGATAAAAGTACTTTTCTCATAAATTAAATTTATTTTTTTGCGTATTGCTCTGCAAAATATTTGAATGGAACGAGTAACATGCCGAAAGACTCTCCGTCGTGTTTCTCTAAATATTTATGGTGCATTTTATGACCACGGCGAATGGCACGCACATATTTATTATCCCAATCTCTCCAAATTTTGAATCGTTGGTGAATGATAATGTCATGTACTAAGAAATAACAAATTCCATAAAATAAAATACCTAAGCCTATGTATAAACGGTAATCGTTGTGTAATGCACCAGTTATGCAACAATAAGCACTTGGACAAGCAAAAATCAAAAAGAATGCATCGTTCTTCTCAAAAAAACCAGGCTCTTTTTGGTGGTGGTCTTTGTGTAAGTACCATAAAAAGCCATGCATAACAAATTTATGTGCCAACCAAGCCACAAACTCCATCACAACAAACGTTCCAACAACTATTAAAATATTTTGTATCATTTTTATAAGCTTAATAATTTATTTTTCACTTCTTCCATTAGCCACATTGGCGTTGAAGTTGCACCACAAATTCCAACCTTATCATTTTCATGAAACATAGTTGCATCTATCTCTGAACTAGCGGATACAAAATAAGTATTGACATTGTGTTGACGACAAACATCATAAAGTATTTTCCCATTAGAAGATTTTCTACCGGAAACAAAAATGATGCGGTCAAAGTTTTTGACAAATTTTCTCAACTCTTCATCTCTGTTAGAAACCTGACGACAAATGGTGTCGTTTGCTCTTACTTCAAAGCCTTTGGCAATTAATTCATTTTTAATTGCATAAAATTTATCAGTGCTTTTGGTGGTTTGCGAATACAAAGTTATTTTCTGGGGCATCTTAGCAAAGTCAAGCTCTGCAATGTCTTGAAAGACCACAGCTTCATTATTCGTCTGGCCTTGCAAAGCAATTACTTCTGCATGACCATGTTTGCCATAAATGTAAATTTGTTCTTCATCATCAAAAGAATTCTTAACCCTATTTTGCAGTTTTAAAACGACAGGGCATGAAGCATCAATTAAAGTAATGTTATTATTCAAAGCTGTTTGATAAGTGCTAGGTGGTTCACCATGCGCCCTAATTAAAACAGCTTCATCTTTGATGTTGATTAAATCTTCGTGAGAAATAATTTTTAAACCTTTTGCTTTTAATCGATCTACTTCTTCGTCGTTGTGAACGATATCTCCAAGACAATATAAATAGCCTTTTTCAGCTAGAATTTCTTCGGCCATTTCAATGGCATATACCACGCCAAAGCAAAAGCCAGATTGTTGATCTATGGTTACTGAAAGATTTAACATATTTTTATTTTATCAAAAATACAAAGCGCTTTGCAATTAACGCCATAAATGGGCAAAAAAGCATCGAAACGCGAATATTTAACCAATTCTAGGCCTATTTGTTTGCCCGAATTAATTATTTAACAAATTGTGCTGCAATAAATACTCTGCAATCTGAACTGCATTAGTGGCAGCACCTTTTCTAAGGTTATCCGAAACCACCCAACAATTCAACGTATTTCGCTGCGACTCGTCTCTGCGAATTCTACCTACAAATACTTCGTCTTTATCGTTTGCAGTTAAAGGCATTGGATAAAGTAAGTTGGCAGGGTCATCTTGCAAAACAATACCAGGCGAATTAGCCAAAATATTTTTCAATTCTGTTAGGTCAAAATCATTTTCAAATTCAATGTTAATAGATTCTGAATGCCCGCCCATTACTGGTATACGAACAGTTGTAGCTGTTACTTGAATTTCATCATCTTGCATGATTTTTTTGGTTTCCAAAATCATTTTCATTTCTTCTTTAGTATAACCATTTTCCATAAAGACATCAATTTGTGGGATTACATTTAAATCAATGGCGTATGGATAAGCGCGCTCAGTTGCAAGGCCTGCACGTTCATTCATCAATTGGTCAACTGCTTTGACACCGGTACCTGTAACAGATTGATAAGTAGATACCACTACTCTTTTAATTTTATATTTTAAATGCAAAGGCTTTAACACAACCACCATTTGTATGGTTGAGCAATTAGGATTTGCAATAATTAAATCATTTTTTGTTAACACGGCCGCGTTAACTTCTGGCACAATTAAAGGTTTGTTTGGATCCATTCTCCATGCAGAAGAATTATCAATTACAACCGTACCTACTGCAGCAAATTGTGGTGCATATTGCAATGAAGTATTCCCGCCTGCAGAAAAAATTGCAATTGCTGGTTTTTTTGCAATGGCATCTTCCATGCTGCAAACTTGATATGCTTTTCCTTTGAAAAGAATTTCTTTACCTACACTCTTTTCAGAGGCTACTGGAATTAATTCCGTAATTGGAAAATTTCTTTCTGCTAAAACTGCTAACATTTTTGAGCCTACTAAACCCGTAGCTCCTACTACTGCAACCTTCATGTCTTTAAATTTAAATGGTAAAAATAAAAAAAAATACTCGCATGCACTTAAAATAGCTGATTAAAAAACCTGCATTTATACAATTTCATTTCAACATAAGAGTCTGTACACTTGTTTCAAATTAATTGATAGCATTCGACGGAATGAAAAAGATATTGTGGGTATTGGGTTTGTTGATGAATTCGCTAGTGTATGGGCAAGTGCAGGACGATTTTAGTGATGGAAATTTTGATACTAACCCGCAGTGGCTAGGAGATACAGGAGCATTTTACGTGATGGGATTGGGGCTTTTACACACTAAAATGTCGTCTAAAACAGACACCTGTTACCTGGCTACTGCATCCACAATTCAATGGAACACTACCTGGGAGTTTGCAGTCAAATTAAAATTCGATCCATCGAGCAGTAATTTTGCAAGAATCTATTTAGTAAGCGAAGGATTAAACCTCAAACAAAAACCAAAAGCTTATTTTTTGCAAATTGGAGAAAGTGGCAGTTCCGATTCCTACGATTTATATCGCCAAGATGGCAATGGCTCTATTAAAATAATCGACGCGCCTGCTGTTCCCCGAATATACACTGACACATTGGTTGCAAAATTCAAAATCAAAAGGGATGCAGACGGGCGTTGGACTATTTTTGCAGCGAGTGATACGGCAACACAATTTCGAAATTTAGGTACTGTTGCAGATACCCTAAATTATAACGCTCGGTACTTTGGAATAATGGCAAGATATACCGCAAGCAGAAGTGCATTATTCGAATTTGACGATATTAAAATTTATCCGACTAATATTGATACTACTCCGCCAAAATTGTTAAGTTATCAAATTATCAATGCAAATACCATTCAACTAAATTTTGATGAAATGCTTGACAGTGCTAGCATTCAAGATTTCAGCAACTTTGAATTGGATAGTAATTATTCAGCAGACGCAGTTACATTTTTGAACCCCAAAAGCCTGCAAATATATTTCAACCGGAACATTTCTTATGGAAAACATTTTTTTATTTATCAAAACATCAGCGACCGATCTGGAAATATTTTACAGCCAATTTTAAATCGAATTAATTTTGAATGGAAAGCCACTATTGCCGAAAATTTTCACGACTTAGTAATCAACGAACTATTACCAGATCCAAGCCCATCTGTTGGTTTACCTTCCGAAGAATTTATAGAAATATTCAACGCACAAAAATATACAATTCAATTAGAGGGTCACAGCATTAGCGATGGAACAAATACATTTACCTTTGAAAAAGATAGCATTTTACCTGACTCCTATTTAATTTTATGCAATGCCATTGATAGTTTACTTTATCAACCATTTGGGAGAACCATTGCTTGCAATTCTTGGCCAAGCCTAAATAATAGCAGCGACCATTTAACATTAAAAAATCCGGTTGGTAAAATAATTGACAGCTTAAGCTATCGGTTAAGTTGGTATAAAAACACCAGTAAAAGTTCCGGAGGCTATAGCCTTTCGATGATAGACCCCTATAGTATTTGTAAGACAGCAGGCAATTGGTTGGCCGCTACAGAAACAAATGGAGGAAGCCCCGGAACAACAAATAGTATTAGCCAATTCTATAGTGATACACTTGCAATTGCTATTACCCAATTTGAACTAATTAATAAAAATCAAATCAAGCTTAAGTTTAACCACAAAATTGCACCTGACACTTTTAACGCCATTCAATTTTATGTAGCTGATAGCAATCAACATTTAATTTTTCCAATAGCCTATGTTTTTGACTGGACTTATTTAGATGAATTAATTTTAACTTTTGATGAAGAGATGGAAAATCAAACTTATCTGTTTTATGCAAAAAATATCGTAGCACTAGATGGTAGAGATTATAATATCATTTATCCTTTTGGAAAAAATACCATTACTCAAAAAGCAATAGTAAACATTACAGAATTCATGGCAGACCCAAGCCCAGCAATAGGGTTACCAGAATTAGAATACATTGAAATTTACAATAATACTTCAACAGGCATTCGTGATTTTAACTTTTGGGTAGGCAACCATAGCAACAAACACTTTGGCAACATAGATACACTGGCACCTTTTCAATATGCCATTTTATGTGAAAAATCAGACACCAATGCATTTAAACTTTTTGGTAAAACCATTGGCGTTTCAAATTTTCCTAGCATTGGAAATAGCGCTGACACCCTTTACCTTTATGATGAAAAAGAGAAAATAATAGACGCGGTTTCATATCAAATTTCCCAATGGCCAAGCAATCAAAGAGAAGGCGGCTATAGCCTAGAAAGAATCAATGATTTTTATGAATGCAATGATCAAAAATTATGGCATAGTAGTTTCCAAAATGTAGGCGGAAGCCCTGGACAAGCCAATGACATCAGCCTCAAGCAACTGCCTCGATTCAAAATCACTGAGATCAATGCCAACAGTCAAATGATATCTTTAAAGCTCTCTGAAAAAATAGATGAAAGTAATTTAACAGCAATTTTGGTTCAATTAAACATTGCCGACATTACTGTACAATCCATACAGTTCGAGGAGAGCAGCCTCAGACTCAACATTCATTGGACTACCTTATTGCCTAAAGAAAAGCCCATTGCAGTTCATGTTAACTTTATTCAAAATTGTATGAACGAAAACATCGATAGTGTTTTTAATTTATTTATTTCGGACAGTTTATATGTTCAAAAAATAATCATCAATGAAATTTTATTTAATACCAGTGACAGCTTACCGGAGTTTATTGAATTATATAATCGATCGATCGATATCGTCAATTTAAAAAATTGGCAAATAGGCATACGCAATAGTAAAAATGAAATCAGCAGTTTAAAAAACATCATGACAGATTACTTACTCTATCCGTCAAGCTATGTTTGTATCAGTAAAAATGCGGCGTTCTTACAACAAAAATATAATTATAAAAACACTTCAGATTTTGTTAGCAACTCTGAAATGCCCACACTGGCTAACGAACAGGGCACCGTAGTGCTCCTTTCACCGAAACAACAACTCATCGACGAAGTTTATTATGCAGATCAAATGCATTTAAGCATCATCAATAATAGCAAAGATGTTTCATTAGAAAGAAGATCGGAAAATTGGGCAAGTATGGATGCGAATAATTGGGGATCTGCAGCAGCAAATTATGGATTTGCAACACCTGGTTACCTTAATTCTAATCATGTTTACCTCAGTGAAAGCGAACAAGAATTACAAGTAATGCCAAAGGTTTTTTCACCCAACGCCGATGGGCAAAATGATATATTACAAATCAATTATCAATTTAGCTACCAAAACCCCATTGCAGATATTGATATTTTTAACAGAGACGGGCAATTAGTTTGTGCATTATTTCACAATTATACATTGGGGCAAAAAGGAAATATCATTTGGGATGGCATAAGCAAAAGCCAGTTCTGTCCAAATGGAATTTACGTTTTACGCTTCTGCTTATTTGACGATAAAGGTTTAATAAAGAACTATAAAATCCCTTTTGGAATCTATAATCCTTAAACATTTTCCATCTGAAATTGCTGAAAATTAGCGACAAACAAACCGGGATGCTGCCAGATCAATATATTTAGAAAATAATTGCTTAATTTCGGATACAATACCCTTAAAAACATGAAGGAATCTATCCTAGTAATTGGTTCGAACGGACAAATTGGAACCGAATTAGTCGCAGACTTAAGAGTGATATATGGCAATCAAAATGTGGTTGCTACAGATATCAGAGAACCCGGTTATGAAATGTTAAATGCCGGACCTTTTGAGATTTCCAATGTACTAGACAAACAAAATCTTCAAGCAATTTTTGAAAAATATAAACCCACGCAAATTTATTTACTTGCTGCATTGCTTTCTGCAGTTGGAGAGCAAAAACCTAAAATGGCTTGGGAATTAAATATGGAAGGCTTAATCAATGTATTAGATTTTGCCATCACTTATCAAACTAAAAAAGTTTATTGGCCAAGTTCAATTGCAGTATTCGGTCCAAACTCTCCAAAAAATAACACGCCTCAATACACAGTTATGGATCCTAATACGGTTTATGGTATTAGTAAATTAGCAGGCGAACGTTGGTGCGAATATTATTTTTTAAAATATGGTTTAGACGTGCGCAGTTTAAGATACCCTGGTTTAATAGGATGGAAATCGGCACCAGGTGGAGGTACTACAGACTATGCGGTTCACATATTTCATGAAGCACTAAAAAACAACAACTATACTTCTTTCCTTTCTGCAAATACAGAATTGCCGATGATGCACATGGAAGATGCAATCAAAGCAACCATTGGAATTATGGATGCGCCTGCAGAAAATATTAAAATTCGTTCGAGCTATAACGTAGCAGGAATGAGCTTTACGCCACATCAATTAGGCGAAGAAATAAAAGTTTACCTACCCGATTTCAAATTGAGTTATATTGAAAATGATCCTCGCCAAGCCATAGCAGATTCGTGGCCTAAGAGTATTAATGATGATTACGCTAGAAAAGATTGGGCTTGGAATAACCAATATGATTTAAAAGGATTGGTGAAAAACATGATTGATAATTTAAAATAAAATGACCTTCGAGGAATTTTTTGCAAAGAAAAAAATCAATTTAGATTTATTGAAATTGAAAGAAGCTGATTTATTTCAACAACTTCAATCTCATTTTGAACAAATGGGCGAAAAAAGTTTTGACCATACCAAAAAATACCTATTCAATCCATTAAGGAATAAATACCCATTGCAATAAAATCAATTGCTGTTTATTTTTTTGCTGATGAATGCAAATTCACCCAAAACGAATTGTAAATAAGCGCTTGAATATCGGTACGCAAATTCATTTCTAACATTTTCTTGTTTTCTGTTGAAGGGTAAACCCTATTAGATAAGAATACATAAACTAAATCATATTCCGGGTCAACCCAAGTACAAGTACCGGTAAAGCCTGTATGCCCGTATGTTTGAGCGGTAGCAGCTGAGGCAGTTGGGCTGGTTTTTGATTTATCAGTTTCAGGTTTATCAAAACCTAAGCCTCTTCTGTTATCTGGAGCATAGGTATTGGTGAATAATTTTACTGTACTCGGTTTGAAAAATTCGCGACCACCATATGAGCCATTATTCAGCAACATCTGCATCACAATCGCCACGTCATTTGCATTGCCAAACAAACCAGCGTGACCCGCTACTCCACCAAACATAGCTGCAGTTTGATCGTGCACATAACCTTGTACCAATTGCTTTCTAAATGTCAAATCGTTTTCGGTAGGCATGATATTCGCCATCGGAAATTTTCGATATGGCAAATAACCCAAAGTAGTTAAACCCAATGGTTCATAAAAAGTATGACTTACATACTCATCAATTGGCGTTTTGGTTTGGGATTCTAATACTTCTTTTAAGAAATAAAAACTCAAATCAGAATAAACATACTTGCCTGGATTTTTCAAATCAGATTGAATAATTCTATCTTTCATCGATGCGATATAATTTGCATTCAAGAACAAGTTTTTCGCAACCGGAATAGCATATACCCCGCTCGAATCAGCAGCTAATACAGCACCTTCCAAGCCTTTTACATTTTGAATTTCTTTATAAAAAGGAATAAATGGCACTAAACCTGCACGATGAGTGAGTAAATCTGCAAGTACAATATTCTTCTTATTCGACTTTTTTACTGCAGGTAAATAATTGTGTAAATGCGCGTTCAATGAAATTTTATTTTCTTCTTGCAATTTCATGATGCCTAAATTGGTTGCTAAAATTTTAGTCATCGAAGCCACATCATATAAATCGGTATTCACCACCAAATGGGTAGAATCGTAGGTGCTATAACCAAAAGATTTTTGATACACTACTTTCCCATTTTTGGCAATTAATATTTGACAACCTGGCATTGCTTTAGCAGCTATTGCTTTGTTGGCAAGTTGATCAATCTGTTCTAAAACTTTCGCGTCCATCCCCACTTCATCTGGCGTCGTGTATTTCAAACGAACACTTTCATTGATGATGTAACCGTCTCCAACTTGGAACTTATTCGATGCGGTTACAGGCATAGTTCCCTTTGCAGGGATGCCACCAAATATAAGCTGAGCAGCACTTGTGCGCGTATAGACATTGTCTTCATAAGCCAATACAACAGGCGCTTGGTTTTCAAAGTTTCTTAAGCTATATGCATTTCCAAAAACAACTAATACTACATTTTTATGTGCAGCTAAATTGTTCAAAAAGTCAATGCTTTGTGCAGACAAAGAAAAATTCTTCGATTCATTTCTACTCATGTCATGCATAGCAACCAAAACAGTATTGTAATTTTCTAATCGTTTATTTAAAAAATCGAAGTCTGTTAAAGATGCATCCTTCTTTAAAGCAAAATTAGTAGTTGGCGCATACAATTGACAAGTTGTAATGAATTCATTGTTTATTTCTGCACCAATACTGATGGTTGCAATTGTTTGTGTTGCTAAGTCTTTTAATGGGACTAAATTATTTTTATTTTCTAATAAGGTTAATGCATTTTCATACAGTTTTCTACTCATTAATTTAGCAGCAGGACTGTTCAAATCATTAATTAAATTTGGAATTTCAATGGCTTGGTAATCGGCTAAGCCTACTTGAAACTTAGCAAATAGTACCTTTCTAGCCTTTGCGTCTAATTCTTCTTGGGTAATTTCACCGGCTAAAATTGCTTTTTTAATTTCTGCAATAGCAATTGGTACATTCTCTGAGTACAAGCACATGTCATTACCCGCTAAAAGCGCTTTTACATCTACTACTCCCGGAGGAAAATTAGAAGCAACACCTTTCATATTTAACGCATCGGTAATGATTAAACCTTTAAAATTTAATTTATTTTTCAATAAATCTGTAACTATTGGTTTCGAAATGGAAGCTGCAGAATTTTTTGTACTATCATAAGCAGGCACAAAAAGATGCGCCACCATAATACTGGAAAGACCTCTATCGATGAGCTCTTTGAAAGGATATAACTCTAAGGTATCGAGCTCTTCTTTTG
The DNA here is from genome assembly GCA_024645045.1 of Sphingobacteriaceae bacterium. Classification (GTDB taxonomy): domain Bacteria; phylum Bacteroidota; class Bacteroidia; order Sphingobacteriales; family Sphingobacteriaceae; genus CAIKLP01. The sequence goes on along the minus strand of JAHEGO010000003.1, from coordinate 23,447 downwards.
TTCTATTTAATTTGGGTAAAGTTAAATGTGAATCTTTATCGGTATTGCCATGGCCCGGAAAATGTTTCGCAGTTGCAATCATGCCATTGTCTTGCAAGCCACGCATGTATTCAATGCTCTTTGCTGCTACTCGGTATTTATCTTCGCCAAAAGAACGATCGTTGATGACTGGATTGCGTGGATTATTGTTGACATCAACCACAGGCGCAAAATTCAAATGAATACCCATTCGCTTGCATTGCCTTGCTGTTTCAACCCCAAAATCGTAAATCAATTGGTTGTCGTTGATGGCTCCTAAGGCCATTTGCTTTGGATAGCGAACCGTACTATCTAAACGCATCGATAAACCCCACTCCCCATCTATGGAAATTAATAATGGGGTTTTAGCTAAGCCTTGGTAATAATTGGTTAAAGTTGCTTGACGCACCGGACCACCTTGAAAAAAACATAAACCGCCAATTTTATAGTCTTTGACCAGCTTAGCGATTTCTTTCACATGCACAGAATCCTTATTAGAAAAGGCTGCAACCGTGAATAATTGACCAATTCGCTCATCTGCTTGCAAAGTATTCATAACCGAATCGACCCAATGATTGGCTTTTTGGGTATCTACGACTTGTGCTTTAGCGATAGATGTGGAGAAAAAAAAGACAATTAAAAGGATATAGCCGGTTTTTTGCATAATAGGTGCCCGAAATTTTTTATATTTTTGTGAGATGGCGATAAATTTATAGGTTATTCCTCAAATAAATAAATCAAAATGCCCTAGAGAGCCTTAAAGTTCTCAACAATGATTAATTTTTTTTAAACGATGTCGAATATTATCCACCTTTTACCAGATGCTGTTGCAAATCAAATTGCTGCAGGAGAAGTTATTCAACGACCTGCATCGGCGGTAAAAGAATTAATGGAGAATGCGGTCGATGCAGGTGCGAGCCAAATTAAAGTTGTTCTAAAAGACGCAGGCAGAGCACTCATTCAAATAATTGACAACGGTAGCGGCATGAGCCCCGAAGATGCCAAGCGCTGCTTCGAAAGACATGCTACTTCTAAGCTTGCAAAAGCAGAAGACCTATACCACATTAAAACCATGGGCTTTCGTGGAGAAGCCATGGCCTCTATTGCTGCAATTGCTCAAGTAGAATTAAAAACCAAAAGAGCAACTGATACAACCGGCACTTTGGTGCGCATTGAAGCATCACAAATTACCTTGGTTGAGCCTTGTAGTAGTAGCGATGGTACAAGCATCTCTATTAAAAATTTATTTTACGTTACTCCTGCTAGACGCAATTTTTTAAAATCGAATTCGGTTGAATTGCGCCATATCATAGAAGAATTTCAAAGACAAGCACTGGCGCATCCAGATGTATTTTTTAGTTTGCACCATGATGGAAACGAATTATTTCATTTACCAGCTGGAAATTTAAAACAAAGAATAACAGGAATATTCGGTAACAACTATGCCGAAAGAATTGTACCTGTTGAAGAAAGCACAGAACAAGTAAGTATTGAAGGCTATATAGGCAAACCTCAATTTGCAAAAAAAACCAGAGGCGAACAGTACTTTTTCGTCAACAACCGTTTCATCAAAGACAATTATTTAAATCACGCCATCAACAATGCATTTGATCAATTGTTAGGCGACAATAGTTTTCCCTTATATATTTTATTCTTAACAGTCGACCCTGCTCACATTGACGTGAATGTGCACCCGACCAAAACAGAAATAAAATTTGAAGATGAAAAAATAATTTACGCTGTTTTAAGAGCAGCTGTAAAAAGAGCATTAGGTAAATACAATATCAGCCCAAGCATAGATTTTAATACCGAAACTAGTTTTGGAAATTTAAAACCTTTTGACCCGCTACATGATGAAATAAAAATTCCTACCATTCCGGTTAATCCAGATTTTAACCCATTTGGTGCGGCAGCAAACTTGACCCAAAATAATTATGGTGGTTCAAGTAACTATCAAAAAAAGAGTAATGCCATTGAAGGTTGGGAAACGCTCTACGAAATTGCCGACTCGAATGTCAACAGTCAATCGCAATTAATCGCTGCAACCAACGACGACATTCACAATGCCGCAAGCACTAAAAACAGTACCTTTCAAATACATCAACAATATATTCTCACTCCAATTAAAAATGGAATAATATTAATTGATCAACAAGCAGCACATGAAAGAATTTTATTTGAAAAATTTATTTCAGCTTTAGCAAATAACCAAGGTAGTTCACAACAGTGTTTATTTCCACAAACTATTAATTTAAGTGCTGGAGACTTTGAATTATTTTTAGCCATAGCCGAAGATTTAAAAGCACTAGGATTTGACATCCGCGAATTCGGAAAAAATACCATTGTGGTGCATGGTTATCCATCAGAAATAGAAAACGGAAAAGAAGAACAATTGATACTTGGTTTATTAGAAAACTTCAAAGAACAAGCCGCGATAACTAAATTTGATAAGAAAGAACAACTGGCAAAATCATTGGCTAGGCAATCTGCAATTAAAGCTGGAACCACTTTAAATCCAGAAGAAATTAATCAATTAATCGACGAGCTTTTTGCCTGTGAACTACCACAAGTAGGCATTAGCGGAAAAGCTAGTTTTATCAAACTGAGCTTAAGCGATCTTCGTAAACTATTTGGGTAAAACATATGAACAACTATAGACCACAAGGATTTTCATTCTTACCCACCGTGGTAAAAAATTTACTCATCATCAATGTTTTGGTTTTTATCAGCACTTATGTTTTTAAAAACACCATTGGTTTTGATTTAAACAATTACTTTGCTTTATACTTTCCAGGAAGTGAATCTTTCAAACCATTTCAATTGGTGAGCCATTTATTCATGCATGGAAACTTCTTTCATTTGTTTTCAAACATGCTTGCATTGTGGATGTTTGGTTCTACCTTAGAAAATTTCTGGGGTGCTAAAAGATTTTTTATATTTTATTTTGTAACCGGATTGGGTGCAGCACTATTACACATTGCAGTACAATATGCTGAAATTATTCCATTGCAAAATGCGATAAGCGATTACCTTAGCAACCCTACTCCTGAAAGATTTGAAGCCTTTACCTTTCGAAATGTGCCGAGTAATTTTAAACCTGTCTTTGTACAACTAGTAGATGCTTGGAATGCAAACCCAAGCTCTATGTCTATCAAAGACAATACCATTACATTGGTTAAAGAACTTGCAAATTTAAAAATAAATGTGCCAACTGTTGGCGCATCGGGTGCGGTTTTTGGTTTGCTACTTGCTTTTGGAATGTTATTCCCAAATACCCTTATTTATATTTATTTCTTCTTCCCAATTAAAGCAAAATATTTTGTAGCACTCTATGGTGCATTTGAATTATATAGTGGCTTGCAAAATAATCCAAGCGATAACGTGGCTCATTTTGCACATTTAGGTGGCATGTTATTCGGTTACCTTTTGTTAAAATATTGGCAAAAAAATCAGTTTAAAAGATATTAAACATGAATTTTATATTCACTGAAATTAAGCGCGCCTTTGCTGATCAAAAAAACCCAATCAATAAGTACATTGCCATCAACGCCTTTGTATTTATAGGTTTGCTCATTTCTGCTACATTTTATTTCTTAGGAGATATTCCCAATCCTTTTAAACTATGGATACTCCATAACTTTTCACTTACCGCAAACTGGAAAGTGTTTTTGTTTAGACCTTGGACATTTTTCAGCTACGCGTTTATTCATGAAAAATTATTTCACCTCATTTTTAATATGATGGTTTTCCATTGGTTCGGAAATTTATTAATAGAATATTTAGGAAAGCGCCGCATGCTATTTAATTTCTGGGCAGGCGTTTTTGCAGGCGGATTATTATTCAATATCGCATTCGATGGCTCACAACTCATTGGTGCATCTGCAGGAATTATGGCTTTGGTATTTGCATGCGCAACTTTATTACCAGATTATCAAATTGTATTGGCCATTTTTGGACCTGTTCGATTAAAATACCTTGCGGGTATTTACCTTTTAATAGATTTAGCCAGCATGATGGGAAGCAACGCAGGTGGAAGCTTGGCTCATATCGCAGGCGCAGCAGTTGGCTTTATCAGCATCAAACAATTACAGGCAGGTAACGACTGGTCGCGCATCGTAGACCCAATAGACCATTTTCTCAAAAGCATTTGGAATAGAAAAAGTAATTTAAAAGTAGTGCATCAAAACCAACATGCTACTTCTGCTAATTCAAAACATAGCCAAGCAGAAATAGATGCAGTGCTAGATAAAATATCCAAATCGGGATATGAAAGTTTATCGAAAAGCGAAAAAGAAATTTTATTTAAAGCAAGTAAACCATGAAAAAAGCGAAAAAAAGATCCTTCTTCTACTGGGCAATATTTGTCATCAACTTTTTTGTGGCCTTTGCCTTACTTGCTTCTTATACCTCACCTTGGATAAGTCCAAGTTTATTTTGGCCTATCGCATTTATTGGCTTAGCTTATCCATTTATTTTTTTATTGAATATTTTTTTTGCTATTTATTGGTTAATTAGGTTAAGATGGGTTGCCATTGTATCTATCAGTATGATTGCACTTGGATACCAAGTTCACCCTACCGTATTTGCATTTCAAATGCCCAGTAAAGTAGATACCAACCCCGATTCTACTTTGCGAATCATGACCTACAATGCGCATAGTTTCAGACCCATCAACACCAACAAATACGACAAGAAGTCGAAACATTCAATGATCGAATTGTTACTTTCTGAAAATGCCGACATCATTTGTTTTCAAGAATTCTATACACGCAAAAGAGGCGAATACGCCATCAAAGATTCCTTACAAAAATTTGGCGAACTAAAATATTACCGTTACCAAACCATCGATTCAATTGAAAATGAATTAATGTCTCAAGCGATATTTTCAAAATACCCAATCATCAATTACCATAAAATTCCTTTCTATGAAGGCAAGCACCCAAACATGTGTAGTTATGCCGACGTAGTTGTAAATGGAGACACCATCAGGGTCATCAATGTACATTTACAATCAATAAGTTTTAAGCCTCAAGATTATAATTATTTCCATAAAGTTACTACCGAAGCAGAAACCGATTTTCAATCTTCTAGACGCATTGGCAGCAGGTTAAAAAACGCATTTATCCGAAGAGCCAGCCAAGCCGAATTAGTAAAAGAATTAATTGACGAAACCGAATACAAAGTCATTGTATGTGGCGACTTCAACGACACGCCAAATTCTTATGCTTTCAATGTAATTGGCAACGGCTTAAAAAGTGCATTTCAAGAAAAAGGGAGTGGGCTTGGAACCACTTATGGTGGGGCATTTCCCAACTTTCAAATAGATTATATCTTATGTGACCCCGCAATGGAGGTGCTAAATTATAAAATCATCAAGAAAAAATATTCCGACCATTATCCAGTAGTAGCAGACATTCAGTACAATAAATAGCTTTTTTTAAGGCTTTTGAAATCTCAAAATTGTAATAATTCCGTATGTTTGTACTATGAGTCAGGTTATCAGTTTATACAATTCCTTAAGTAGAAACAAAGAAGTTTTTGAGCCCATTAATGCCCCGTTTGTAGGCATGTATTTATGTGGCCCTACTGTTTATGGCGATCCGCATTTGGGACATGCGCGTTCGGCAACTACATTTGATATCGTTTACAGGTACCTTACCCATTGCGGCTATAAAGTTCGCTATGTTAGAAATATTACAGACGTTGGTCATTTAGAAAACGACGGCGACGATGGCGATGATAAAATTGCAAAACGCGCGCGACTTGAAAAATTAGAACCAATGGAAGTGGTGCAATTGTATACCAATGCTTACCACGAAATGATGGACAAATTAAATATTGTTCGTCCAAGTATTGAGCCAAGAGCTTCTGCACACATCATCGAACAAATTGAGATGATTGAAAAAATTGTTGCAGCAGGCTTAGCATATGTTTCCAATGGCTCTGTTTATTTTGATGTTTTAAAATACAATGAAAGTGAAAATTACGGTGAATTATCTGGCCGAATTTTAGAAGACTTAATTGCACATGCAGGCGAAGGCAGAAGAACATTAGAAGGTAAAGAAGAAAAGAAAAATTCTTTTGATTTTGCCTTATGGAAAAAAGCATCGCCAGAACATATCATGCGCTGGAACTCGCCATGGAGCTTAGGTTTCCCGGGCTGGCACATCGAATGTTCTGCTATGAGTAATAAATATTTAGGGGAACAATTTGACATACATGGCGGCGGAATGGATTTACTTTTCCCTCACCACGAATGCGAAATTGCACAATCTAAAGCAGCCAATCATTGCAACCCTGCAAAATATTGGATGCACAATAATATGATTACCATTAATGGAAAAAAAATGGGCAAGTCTTTAGGCAACGCCATTAACTTAAGCCAATTCTTTTCTGGAGATCATGCATTACTTTCGCAAGCATACCATCCAATCACTGTTCGCTTTTTCTTTTTGCAAGCACACTATCGCAGCACCTTAGATTTTTCTAATGAAGCATTGCAAGCAGCAGAAAAAGGATTAAAGAAAATGATCAATGGTTTGCGCACAGCAAAATCTTTGAACTATATAGCTGATGTAACTATTGGCATAGATGCCGATTTAGAAGCAGCTATACAACAAGAATGCCAAGAAGTATACGATGGCTTAAATGCTGACTTTAATACAGCTATGAGCATTGCGGCTTTATACAATTTATTGAAACGCATCAATTCATTGAAAGCAAAACACCTTGCATACAGTAGCATTAGCAAAACAACATTCGAAAAATTATTGCAAACATTTATTCAAATTAACGAAGAAGTGTTAGGCATTTCAGAAGCAAAAATGTTAGAAGGCGCAAGTCCAATTGCAATGTTAGATGCTTGGATGGAAAGCTACCAAACCGCAAGAGCTAATAAAGACTTTGCATTAGTAGATACCATTCGTGCAAACTTCAAAGCAAATCAGATAATAATCAAAGACAGCAAAGAAGGCTCTGAGTGGGCTTACGAAGAATAATAAATATCCATGAAAAAATATTTTTTTGGCTTAGCATTGGTTTCCCTTTTCATAATAGAAGGGTGCCAATTTGAAAGCAAACAAACAACGAACAACGAAAATGCTATTGATAGCACCGTTGCACTACCTGTTTTCAACGAAGACAGTAGTTTTCAATTCATAGAAGCGCAATTAGCCTTTGGCACCAGAGTGCCCAATAGCAAGGGACACAGCGCATGCGCAAATTATTTAGTAGAAAAATTAAAACAATATAAAGCAAGTGTATTTGTACAAGAAGGAAGTGTTACTGCTTTTGATGGAAAAAAATTAAATATTAAAAATATCATTGCATCTTACAACCCAACAAACAACAAACGTGTTTTGCTTTGCGCGCATTGGGATAGTAGGCCTTTTGCAGATCAAGACAGCAAAGACCAAGACCAAGCAATTATGGGTGCTAACGATGGCGGAAGTGGCGTAGGTGTGTTGTTAGAAATGGCCAGGTTATTTTCCATTCAAAATCCAAACATTGGGGTTGATTTAATTTTATTTGATGCCGAAGATTACGGACAACCAGAAGGAAGTAAATTCCCAAGCATGCAAGATTCTTATTGCTTAGGTTCTCAATATTGGTGCAAGAACCAACCAAGCAAAGGCTACCAACCTATGTATGGAATTTTATTAGACATGGTGGGTGGCGAAAATGTGGTTTTCCATCAAGATGAAATCTCTAGAACCTACGCTCCTGCTGCCGTTGAAAAGGTTTGGAATGCAGCAGCCAAAGCAGGTTACTCTAGTACTTTTGAATATAAAAATAGCCCGGCTATCATCGACGATCATTATTACATCAATACCTTATTAAATATTCCTGTTGTTGATTTGATTCACCACGACGAAAGCAGTAATTCTGGATTTTGGACGCACTGGCACACACACGCAGATAACATCAACAACATCAGCAAAAAATCTTTGAAAGCAGTTGGACAAACTTTAGTGGAAGTTATTTATTCGGAAAAATAATATTTACACTTCCGTTGCTTCGTAAAAAACTTCCGTTACAGGACTGAATAAATAAATGGCACCTGTGGCTATTTCTTTGCATTTAAATCTTTTGCGCAACAAAGCGATTTTTTGAAATTCGCGTCCCGTTTTCATTTTGAAAATTCCACCCATAGGAACAGTAGATACAAAAACTGTTTTTGAAATAGGATCAAATTCTTTGAGTACTTTTAATAAATGAATATCGGTACAACTAGCGGCTGCAGGGTTGTTCATGTATCGGCGTAAAGCGGATTCTATGCGTTCTGGAAAAATTCCTTTTTCCAAAAATGGATTCATCAATCTTTTATATTCTGTTTTCCATTCTTCGCCATGCGCTTTAACTTTATTGCGATAGGTGTTCCAATTACTCAAATGTGCAAACTCGTGAATTAAAGTAATGAGAAAAGCATATTGATTTAAATCGACGTTAATAGAAATGCGATGGCCCCTGCCTGCAAAAGGATGACGGTAATCTCCTAAAACAGATTGCCTAGGTTTACTAATGGTTAACTCCACCTGAAAATGGTCTATCCATTTTGACATGGTTAGTGCCACTTGTTCTGGCAAATACTTTTTCAATAATTCCGCATTCTTTTCGGACATGTGCTAATTATTGAAAGTTAAATTAAGACAGTAATTGATAGACTCCAAATGCGGCAATATATGCAATTGCGGTCATGGTGAATAGCTGTATGAGCGGCCATTTCAAGCCATTTGTTTCGCGGTAAACCACTGCAAAAGTACTCATACATTGCATGGCAAAAGCATAAAATATCATCAGCGACATTACTGTTGCAAATGTAAAAGTCAATTCGCCTGTGGTTGGATTTCTTGCTTCTAACATTTTCTCGCGAACCGTATCTAAATGTTCTGCATCACCTTGCACACTATAAATAGTTGACATCGTACCCACAAATACTTCTCTTGCAGCAAAAGAAGTTACCAATGCAATTCCAATTTTCCAATCGTAACCTAGCGGCCTAATGGCAGGCTCAATGAATTTTCCAAGTTGACCTGCGTAAGAAGCTTCTAACTTTTCGGCATTCATTTTAGTCGTTAATATACTCGTTTGTGTAGTATCTGCTTTTATGCTAGCTGCATACTTCGCATTAATTTGATCGAAATCTTTTGAAGGACCAAATGTAGCTAAAACCCACAGTATAATAGAGACTGCGAGAATTACCTTTCCGGCTTCCATCACAAATGTTCTGGCTTTATTAAATATAGTGATGCCTACATTCGACCAACGTGGCATTCTGTAAACTGGCAACTCCATTAAAAAATAACTTTTGTTTTTGGTCTTGATAAATAATTTTAACAACCAACCGGCAAGTAATGCCGAAACAAAACCCAATAAATACATGGCCATTAAAATAAGTCCTTGCAAACTTAAAAACCCAAATACAAATTTATTAGGTACTACTAAAGAAATTAATAAAGTATAAACTGGCAAGCGCGCCGAGCAACTCATAAATGGCGTAACAAAAATGGTGATCAATCGGTCTTTCCAGTTTTCTATACTACGTGCAGACATAATTGCGGGAACGGCACATGCAATTCCAGAAATTAATGGCACAACAGATTTACCATTCAATCCAAAATTTTTCATCAATCGATCCATCATAAAAGTCACACGGGCCATGTAGCCAGTATCTTCTAGTATGGCAATGAATAAAAACAAAACGGCTATTTGAGGTAGAAAAATCAATACGCCACTCATGCCTGGAAGTATTCCGCCAATTATTAAATTGGTTAATATTCCTGCCGGTAAGATGGCTGTTAATGTATTTTCAATTCCAATAAATGCATTTTCAATTAAGCCCATTGGATATTGCGACCAATTAAAAATAGATTGGAATACAGCAAATAAAATGACGAAGAAAATTAATAAACCAAATATGCGGTGCGTTAAAATTGCATCTAATTTATTGCTTCTGGTTTCATCAGCAGCTGGTTTGTTTTTACTAACGGTATCACTTAATATTTCATTGATGAAGTTATAACGATCAATGGTTTCTGCTACTTGCGTTTTATTGACATTGAAATGATGCTTCAAGCCAATGGCTTCTACTGCATCTTTTTTCTCTTGTGTTAAATTTCCAAGCTCGTGGTAATGATGTGCTAATTCAAAAGCGGCATAATCATTTTCGATGTGAAAATAAGCTTTGATTTCATCAATCACCTCAGGTGCATAGGCATGAACATTAATTCCTGTACTTGCTAGTTTTGGATTTTCGTATTGCTTAACAATTGCATTCTTTAATTCCTGAACACCTTGAAAGTCTCTGGCGGCAACCGATACAACGGGTATTCCTAATTTCTTTTCTAATAGCGCAATGTCTATTTCAATGCCAGATTGTTTGGCTATATCCATCATGTTGAGCGCTAATACCAATGGCAATTGTAAATCCATTAATTGCGTAAGCAATAATAAATTTCTTTTCAAATTGGTTGCGTCAACTACCACCACCACTAAATTTGGGTAGTCGGGATTTTTAGTTGAATTTAGAATTTCTAAAGCAATTTGCTCATCTGCAGAGCGCGGGTATAAACTATATGTTCCCGGTAAATCAATTAATGATGCGGATAAATTTTCGGTTAAATTGAGCTTGCCTGTTTTGCGTTCTACCGTTACCCCAGAAAAATTTCCAATTTTTTGGTTCAATCCAGTAAGTGCATTGAAGAGGGTCGACTTACCAGTATTTGGATTGCCAATTAAGGCTATATTAATTGTAGTATTCAATGCTTATCTAACTAAAATCGTAGCTGCTTCTTGTTTTCTAAGGCTTAATTTATAACCCGAAACTTTGATAGCAATGGGATCTCCCAGCGGCGCGATATTGGATATCTCAATCTGTTCACCTGGCAAACAACCCATTTCTAATAATAAAATGGAGGTTTCTTCATCCGTAAAAGAATCGATAGTGGCAACAGTCCCAATCGCAATATCAGTCAATTTCCTGAGTTCCATATCCCAAATTTAATAGTGCAATTTATTGCTTATTTATAATAATTCCAAATAAAAGAAATCGGCAATAGCTTGTATTTCAAGTATTTAAAAATTATTTCAAGAGATGCTTAAGAATGATGTAAAATTTCCGCCGATTTTGGGTTAGTACTAGAAAAGGTAGGGCAATGACACTTTGCTTTACAAGCTGTCATTGAAACCATTAATAGGACCAAACTTCCTAATAGCATGAATTTAATTTTCTTGTTTTCCATATTTAAAGATAAGCTTTTCTGCTATAGTTTTAAAAAAAACAAACGCTAACAATACTCCTAAAGTATTTGCTATTTGGTCTTCCCATTCTGCAAAACGGTAAGTGAAAAAATACTTCTGCGAAAGTTCAATGAGTCCACCCCAAATAAATGAAAACACAAAAACAATTTTGTAGGTATTTCTTTTAAGAATTGGGTAAGCTGTTTGTAATTTAAATCCAAACAACAATAAATTTGTAAGTGTAAAATAAAAGATAAAGTGTACCAGTTTATCGGCACCTTCAAATTGTAATAAGCCAATCTCGGGGAGTTCTTGAGGGCGCTTATCGCAAAGATAAGATAGGATGGCAAGCCATCCTATCCAAAATATATTAAACCTCCAAAAGCGCTTAGGCGCCGATGATCGATTGGTATGCATCTGCGTCTAACAATGCAGTTAATTCTGCAGCATCTTTGATAGCAATTTTCACCATCCAACCTTCTCCGTATGGATCGCTGTTTACTAGCTCAGGATTTGTATCTAATGCTTTGTTGAATTCAACCACTTCAGCAGTGATTGGCATGTATAAATCAGAAACAGTTTTCACCGCTTCAACGGTTCCAAAAACTTCTTCTTTAGCAACAGTTTTACCAACAGTATTGATGTCAACATAAACGATGTCACCTAATTCGCGTTGCGCAAATTCTGTAATACCCACAGTAGCAATATCGCCTTCAATGCGGATCCACTCGTGGTCTTTTGTGTACTTTAATTCGGTAGGAAAGTTCATTGTGTTTTAATTTTTACCAAAGGTACAATTTTTTGGTAAAAAAGCTATGCTCCAATGTTAATTCGGATGCTAAAACCAAGGCTCGTAATGGCCGTTGGGAAAGATGTTGAAATAAATGGTTTAGTTACCAAACGGTCGTAGAACAACCTTACTTGGAACCTTTGATTCAATACATATTCTGCAGATGGTTTAATGCTAATCACGCTCGAACCCGAAATAACTTCCGATATCTTTTGGTCTAAGCGATGCACTACCCCTCTGTTGTATCGAATACTGATATCACATTTGATATTTAAATCGTTTTTCAATACGGTTTGTGAGTTACCAATAGCAAATGGAATTTTCAAATTATTAGCAATGTATCCAAAGCCTATATTATATTCTTGAGTGTTCAATTGTTCTAATCTGGTATTTGCAAAACTCACTCCAATATTTCTTCCTTGTTTATAATCGACATTGAAAGTCATGCTGTTTTTCATGGTCATGTCAATTCCAATAACTGGAGAAAACTGTTCGGTTAAAGTAATTTGTTGTATCTCATATTCTGGCACAAAATTATTTGTTGAAACATAACGAATGGCTTGCGTAGTTGGTTTGTTAAATGCATTCACATTATAACTCGAAGTATAACCATGCGTCATTACAAAATTTGAAAAATAATCTGCAATGAGTGGAATGCGAATTAAGCCGCTGTAATTTACCCTCCAATTTGGTTTTGGAATTTTTGGAAAAGGCGATAAGCTATAGCTTGCCGCATCTTTACCCGAGTAAGCTGCTAAAAATGCAGGAATAATTACCTGTTGTGAATATTTACCAAAGCCATCGTAAAAGCCAGTAGAATCAATGGTTGTAATGCCTCGTTCATTTGCTAAACGTTGCGAAATGGTAAAACGATTGCTTTCAAATTTATTGAAAAAAGCAGAAGTGCCATCTGCTGATAATTTTTCAAATGCAGAATTGAAAGCCATAAACGACATCGAGAAATTACCCGATTCGGTTGGCGCAAATGATTGGAATTTTCCAAAAGTTGGACTCAATGGATCGCTGTTGTATTTAAAAAATTCTGCATAATTAAATCCCATTGAACGTTGTGCAGTCACATCGATTCGCATGTCAGGCAATGGTTCAATAGATGCACGCAAACTCATTTCAGTTCGGTCGGTGTGTGCATATCTATTGGTAATAGAATCGTAAGTGGTGATCCATCCATTTTCTGCCGCTGCAAATCGAATGTCTTGTTGCCCTCCCAAAATAAAGTTTACCCCAGGTGCATTATTATAGGCTTTACTCATTCCTAAATAATCGGTACCCGGAATATAACCAGGCAACACCTGTCCACTCGTTTGACGGTAAGTAATGCCCACATTGCGCAGCATTATTACGGTACGCGCTATCACTTTAAATATATCCATTTGATTTGCCGCAGCTGCAATACTATCTTGTTTAGCTTGCTCCCGATCTTTGGCTTTTACAATTTTCAATTTCTCTAAAGGGTCGTTCGGATTTTTCTTTGCAACCGGTTTAGATTTTGCAGGATTGATAAGCGGTTTTAAATATTTCGACTTACCATATAAACTCAACAAATTAAATTGAGGATTTACTTGTAAACTTCTAGAGTTAGAAATAATGTTTTCAAATTGCGGACTTGCCAATGAAGCTGCCTTCCATTCGTAACGGCCGTTATAGCTGGTGCTCATGGTTACCCAATCAAGCATAGGTAATTTATTAATTGGCACTTGATAGGTTGCCGTTGTTGTTTGCGTAAAGGAAGTAGTTCTTCCCAACGAACGTAAATTTTGTAATAAAGAATCTTTTTTATCTTTTGTATCTATTCTTCCAATCGGTTCGTCAACTGTAGCTAAATTAGTAGCCGCATAATCAAACTTTAAAGATTTGGTCAATTCATAGCGCATACCGTAAACCCTAGTTATTCTGAAATCTTTATTAAAAGTTGGCATAATACCAATCATATTGGTATTCACATTTCTTACTTTATTTTCAGTATAGTAACGGTCTACATCTACTCTAAAATCAATAGAGGTAGGCGAATAATTAAAATTGAAATCTTTTAAAAGTTTTAAGCTAGGGCTCTTTATTAATTTGTCAAAAGGTTTTACGTTAACAGGGTTATTCGAAAAATTATAACCCATTGCCGCTTTGTATGTTTTCTGAATATCATATTCCGTATTGAAACTGCGTTTCAATTGATCGGTAAATGCATAGGTAAAGTTGAAGTTTTCAATATCATAAACCCTAGGGTCGCGGTCTTGTTTAACGCGCTCTTTTTTCACGTTGGTAAAGTTGATACTCTTGCGACGGGTATAATCTTCGGTAATGGTACGTATAGAATCTTGTTCTTTTTTTGATAAATCGCTGAGTACATTTTTCAATAAAATATCTGGATTACCAGGTGAATATTGCGGTGTACTGATGGCTTGCGAATAACTCACATACATTGGTACTTTTATTCCTGTTGTTGCAGGGAAAAATTTACCCAATTCAATATTGGTTGCCACATCCATTTGCACATCGTTTGAACGGTTGCGTTCCGAAACTTTTTTATCTACCGAACCAAAACCATAGGTGCTTTTACTTCCAGAAAGTGTTACGTTTGCTAAATCTGCTAATTGCGCATTCACACGCCCAACTGCAGCCCAACCGCCTGCTTCATCAAAATCTGTTAAACGCAATTCGTTGAACCAAACCTGTACACATTTAGGATCTTCTGCAGTATTACTGATATTTCTAACCCCCACAACAATTGAACGAACATTTCCTAAATCGGGATTACCTTTTATCCAAACTTTATTTTTTCCGTCTTGGTAAACAAAGTCGACACCCACCGGTAATTTTGCATTGTTGCGCAATTGTTTAGCCAATTGTAAAACTGCAAATGGTATTTGTAATTTATTATAATCGGGCCAAATTTCTGCAGGTAATTTCTGACCAGGCAAAGTTACTTTTAATGGAATTTCATATTCATAATAATTATCTGAATAATCTAAACCGAAACGAACGAAAGCAGCCATCTCATCGTTGCGCACATTTTCACCTTCGGCATGCACAAACATCTCTACTCTTTTATATGACCTGAAATCGTAACTACTAATTTTATAAGCCATTGCTTGGTCATCTTTTTTAAAGTTACAAGCATTCAACACCATGGCTTGTTCGTTGATGCGCGTATTTCCCCTAATGTCTTGTAAGTTCTTCTCCTGTTGAATTCCAGGCGGCAGTACATAAGGAATAGGTAAACGATTTCCGTTCTCTTCTATGTTAATAGTCGATAAATCTACAATAGCAGTAGACTTTGCATTGGTACCTTCTCCTGGTCTAATGCTTGGATCTAATTTTCTCCACTCACCACGCACCAATTGTAACCTTGCAAAACGCAAAGTAACGGTATCCGACCAATTGGTCATGAAAGCTCTGATGAAACGAATCGCGCGGAAGTCTTGAATCTCTCCTACACGCTTTTCATATTTAGCAATTGGAATTCGGAATTGATACCAAGTTACATTTTCAGTGCGGCCATTTGGTAATTTTTTAGCCGCAACAATTTTATCAGTTATGAACGAAGTTTCATCAGGGTTTTGCAAATCAGAAGGCGACAAATGCACACGGTATTGAAAATACTCATCACGGTCACTTTGCGCGTTATCTCTGTTGATGTCTTCGGTGTCTGGGTTTGGTGTTGACGCGGTATTCGCAATACCAGTCTTTGCAGACGATTGCGACTCTGTTGGCGAGTTGCCTTCGGGCGCATTGTAAAGCTTGTAGCGATCTTTAATGCTTGCTTTATCCGCATCTAAATCCGAGCCTCTATAATAGTGGTAATCATCGGCAGCTGGATCGGCAATGGCTTGCAAGTAAGCAGGCGAAGTGACGCCGAACTTATTCGCCAATGCATCTAAATAATTTGTTTTGAAAAAAGTTTTTTCTTCGTCATCGTTTAATCCATCTAAACCAACATCTTGGTATTGTCTAGCTGAAACTTCGTTGTCAAATGCAGTGGTCAATGGCGGAATCACACCTACTCTTCCCCATATAGTAGAATCGTATCGAGCAGGGTTACCATCTTTTGGTAAAGCATTTTCGATGGCTTGACTTCCATCTTTTAAAATATCTTCTGAAATATTTCCAAGGTTAAAATATAAATCACCACCCGATGAACCCGTATTATAAATAAAAGGATCCATCATCCAAAACTCAATGAATTCAACATTTAGCGCTTCAAAGTCGTTCGACTCTAGCTTACGCATAATTCCGCCCCAAGAAGCAGTTGGATTTTTAAAAGTACCATCGTCGTTTAACCTGTCGACAGAAAAATTATAAGGGCCTCTTTCTTTTGGATAAAAAGTTAAATCAAGTGTCGATAAAATTGTTGGTGTACCAGTAGGCGTTTGTTTATTAGGAAAAACTTCTTGCTCTGTTACCTCGCGAGAATAATGATTTGACAATTGCACTTTATCTGTTCTGATGTGTGCAGGTGTTAAGGTATTTGTTCTACTGAAAAATAAATTATCAATTTGGTAATGCGAAAGTCTGGCACGGTTAAAACCATAACTTAAATCGTTGAATAATTTTGATTCTGGAAACATTACTGGTGTGCTCGACATGGTCCAAGCATTTGCCGTTCTCAAATCAATGGTAGAACGCGTACCTTCAAAATCATCTATGTAAGAAGTTCCAGAGCTGTTACCCCCAGTGTTTAATGCAGCTGCGTGGCCAGGGTCTAGCATGGCGTACTCTCCAGAAATCGTAACCGACGAAGGTGCTTTGGTATCGATAAACGGAAGCTTATCAACCATTTTTGTTAAGAAACGCGAATCACTGCGGTAATTGAAATCAAAACCATACATGTTATTTGCACTCGGTTCATCGCCAATATTTACTTTAGAAGTAAGTGGTCTTTCAGCTAATCGAACCAATGTTCCTCCCAAATTTAATTTATCATCAAATTTATAATCGAAGCGAGAAGCAAAATAAGAACGCGATTGAATACCAAATAGCGTAGAACTTTCTAAATCAACAGTAATGGGTTGTCCTGAACTTAAAATACCTTGGTTTGTAATTTTTACACGACCAATGTTATAGTCTACTTGGTAGTCGCTTCCTTCTACTAATAATTGTGTACCTGCTTTTACCACCACTGAACCTTGCGGAATATTAATGGCATTCAAAGAAAATTCAGAATTACTCAAAGACTGAAACGAACCTTCAATGGTAAATTTATTTTTACGCGGAAATTGCTGCGCCCTAAATTTAGTCGAATCGTATAACTCTGTAAATGCAGTATTCCCAGCCAAAGTTAAATCGCCATCAGCAGCCAAACGGTCGTATAAATATTTACCAAATGGTTCAATTTTAGGAAAAATAATTCGGCCGTTAGAGGCATTCACCGTAATGCCTTCTACAAAGTCGAAAACGCCATCGGGCGTTGGCGTTTGCTTTACATCTAATTTATCTAAGCCCAAAACTCGAATCAAGGGAATGTTCTTGATGTTATCAGGTCCACTAGGAATGAAATTAATATTGTTAGATGTTTTTTCGTCGAGGTATAAAATATTTAATTTAAATTCTTGTGGATTTATTTGAAATGCATTTAAAGAATAAATATTCTTCATCATTAAATCCCATGTAGGCAAACTGGTTTTCAAAGAAACATTTTTCAATAGCTTTGTTACTAAAACCGTTGCTGGTGTTGTTTCCTGTCTTTCGTTTGCAAACTCACCTACAGTAAATTCTTTTCCATTAACTGTGTATCGATAAGCAACAGATAAAACTTCGTCAGCATTTAATGGCGCATTCAAAGAAATGTAACCCAATTGTGAGTTGAATGTAAACTCGCGATCAGTTAATTTTCTAGCCCTAATTTTTGCATAGTTATCGGGCCCTCCTTTATCATTGAAATAAGTATTGATGGTATTATCAGAAACCGTTCTAACGGCTGGGGGAAGTAAATCTAATAAGTTATTGGAAGGAGTTGCACCGTTGGCGCTAGTAGAATTTGGATAGGGATCTGCACTGGTAATAAAACTTGGGTCGTTGGTAAAGATGCGTTTGTTTTCGCCCAAATCTATTAATGCCAATACATCTCGTGTGTCGTCTAAACCATTGCGGCTGCGGTCAGTTACCCAAACCTCTACCCTCGAAATTAAAATATTCGATTTTACAATTGGCGGACTCTCTAATGCTTTGTCGTAATTATCTCTAAAATATTGCGATAAGAAAAAATGTTTATTCGCTTCGTAATTATCTGCTAAAAATTTGAATTCTGTTTTTTGTGCGCCGTTGGTAATTTTAATTTGTTTCTTCTCCGATTTTTGTTGAGAGAATACACTGGTTACCGTTAACTTTCCAAATTGCAATTGTGTTTTTACACCAAATAAACTTTGGCTTCCACTAATTAAACTACTGGTTAATGGCAAGGAAACATTTCCTAATTCAATTTTTTTAATGATCTCATCTTCGTAGCCCGTATATTCCAATTTCATTTGGTTCTCGAAATCGAAAGTTGCTTCGGTATTGTAGTTAACAGAAGTTTTTAATTTATCTCCAATACTTCCAGTTACATTCAATTGAATCTTTTGATCAAAATCAAATTGCGTTGTACTGCGCTGTCTTTCGCTCAATAACGGATTATCGTTTCTGTTGAACCTTCCTGCAAAGATAAGCTCAGCGGTACCTTGCGGGCGAATGTCCACTTTGCTGCCACCAAAAATCCGATCAAATACTTGGTTGTTGACATATAATTTTGGCGTTACACTGTTGCCACTCACTAAAGCGTTTTCGGCTGCACGTAATTTCCAATAATCTAATTTACTTTTTTGTGCTTCTTGTTTTTGAAATTCTTCAAAAGTTAAATAAGTTGGCGCTTTATAAAATTTACCTCCAATACTTTCTGTAATGGTGTACATTTTTGTATTTGGATCGTAACTTACTTTGCGTTCTAAATTCGGCGGATCTTTTAAATCAATTTTCTTTTTAGTTGGAGTAAGTGTAGCCGCCGGCGCAAGTATTCCAGAATCTAATAAATCAACATCAAAAGCATAGGCAAACACACTTGCATCTGCAGTCCATGTAAATGACAGTGCAAATGCAAAAGATATCATGATGCCTACCACCCAACGCAAAGTAGCTGGGAAGTTTTGTTGATTTTTCAAATTGATAAATGCTATTAACCTCGACTAACTATAAACTCTTCAATGCCGCTTTAATAATTTGCTCCACCGAAATAGTTCCTTCTGCAGTTCTCATAACTGTATCAATTGCTTTATCGGCGGTGTTTTTATTAAAGCCTAACATGACCAATGCAGATAACGCTTCATCTCGCGTTGTATTGTTGGTTGGAGCAGATAAAAGTGTGCTAGGACCCTCTTTTTTCAACTTATCCTGCAATTCTAGGATCAATCTTTGGGCAGATTTTGGACCAATTCCTTTAATTCGCTGAACCAGAGGTACATCGCCTTTTATAATGGCTTCTTGGATTTCTAATGGAGAAATAGACGAAAGCATCATTCTGGCGGTATTCGGGCCAATTCCCGAAACCGAAATTAAGTGCGTAAACAGCCTTCTTTCGGTTTCTTCGTAAAACCCATATAGCGTGTGCGCATCTTCGCGCACATTAAGGTAAGTATGTAATTTCAAATGTTCTTGCGAACCAATTTGCGAATAAGTATGCAAAGAAATATTGATGAAATAGCCAACCCCTGCAGCTTCAATTACCACATCGGTTGGGCTTTTCGTAATTAATTTTCCGTTGATATGATAAATCATTATTTGCGCAGCTTAATCGTTTTCTCTCTAATTTTTGCGCCTAAAGTTTTTGCTTTAGACGTTACTTTTTGCACCGCATTTTCTTCTTTAGATTGTGCGTCTACTACAGCAATGGTTACCATGTTTACAATTTCGCGAACCGATGAACCTAGTTGTAAAATATGAACTGGTTTTTTCATTCCAATTAAAATTGGACCAACCGCTTCTGCTCCACCTATCTCTTGCAAAATTTTATAAGCCGCATTTCCCGAATCTAAATTTGGAAAAATTAAGGTGTTGGCTGCTTCGCCATTTAAAGTTGAAAAAGGAAAATTGTCTTTTAATAAATCTGCGTTCAATGCAAAGTTTGCTTGCATTTCACCATCTACTATTAAATCTGGATATTGTTGATGAAGCATTTCAACGGCTTTACGCACCTTCATAGGATTAGGTGTTTCAGAGCTACCAAAATTAGAATAAGACAACATGGCAATGCGTGGGTTGATGTTAAACTTCTTCACCGACTTTGCAACCAGTTTCGTAATGTCTACTAACTCCTCTACATTTGGATCGATGTTAACAGTGGTATCCGCTAAAAATATTGGACCTTTTTTAGTCAACATCAAATACATGCCCGCTACTTTTTTAGTGTCCGCTTCAGTACCAATAATTTGTAAAGCTGGGCGCACTGTTAATGGATAATTTTTAGTCAATCCAGAAATTAATGCGTCACCGTCTCCATGGTCTAACATCATTGCGCCGAAATAATTTCTGTCGCGCATTGCTTTCTTCGCTTCGTATTCGGTAACTCCTCTGCGTTTTCTTTTTTCAAAAAATAGTTGCGCATAATCTGCTACCATTTTTTCTTCCACACGCGGATCAATAATTTGCACATCCGATAATTCTAATTGATGCTCTTCAATTAACGAATGAATTTTTGTTGCATCTCCTAATAAAATTGGAATGGCAATGCCTTCTTCTTTTACAATTTGTGCTGCTTTTAAAATTTTATAATTATCTGCTTCTGCAAATACCACACGTTTAGGGTCGCCTTTTGCTTTTACAGTTAATGCACGCATCAACTTATCGTCTAAGCCTAAGCGTTTTTTCAATTCTTCTTTGTAGGCTTCCCAATCTTTTATTTTGTGACGCGCCACACCAGAATCAATAGCAGCTTTAGCTACCGCTGGTGCCACGTGGCTAATTAACCTAAAGTCAAGTGGCTTTGGAATAATGTAATCTTTTCCGAAGCAAATATTTTTTTGATTGTATGCCAAGTTCACCGCTTCTGGAACTGGAAGTTTTGCTAAATCTGCAATGGCTTTCACTGCTGCAATTTTCATTTCTTCGTTGATCGCAGTTGCACGCACGTCTAATGCGCCTCTAAAAATATAAGGGAAACCTAATACGTTGTTTACTTGATTCGGATAATCCGAACGACCGGTTGCCATGATTAAATCTTTGCGCGTATTGATCGCTAAGTTATAATCAATTTCAGGATCTGGATTTGCCATCGCAAATACAATTGGATTTTTAGCCATCGACTTTAACATCTCAGGTGTAAGTGTATTTGCAGAAGACAAACCGATCACTACATCGGCATCTTTCATCGCATCTTCTAGCGTATGTAAATTTCTTTTCGTTGCAAAATGACGTTTGGTATCGTCCATGTGATTTTTTCTATCCGCACGAATTACACCTTCTCTATCAATCATCACAATGTTCTCTAAGCGCGCACCCATAGACACGTATAGCTTAGAGCATGATATGGCTGCAGCACCTGCGCCAATCACCACCAATTTTATTTTATCAATTTTTTTCTTTTGTAATTCTAGTGCATTAAGTAAGGCTGCTGCAGAAATAATTGCCGTACCATGTTGGTCATCGTGCATTACCGGAATACTCAATTCCGCTTTTAGTCTTCTTTCAATTTCAAAACACTCCGGTGCCTTGATGTCCTCTAAGTTGACACCACCAAATGTAGGTTCCATTGCTTTCACCGTGCGTACAAATTCATCTACGTCGGTTACGTTCAATTCAATATCGAATACATCAATGTCTGCGAAAATTTTGAACAACACGCCTTTCCCTTCCATTACTGGCTTCGATGCCTCGGCGCCAATATTTCCTAAACCTAAAACGGCAGTACCATTACTAATTACTGCAACTAAATTTCCTTTTGCGGTGTATTTGTATACGTCTTCCACATTGTCGGCAATTGCTAAACAAGGTTCAGCAACTCCTGGCGAATAGGCAAGCGATAAATCTCTTTGAGAATTGGTAGCTTTTGTCGGAATTACTTCAATTTTTCCGGGGCGCCCTTGTGAGTGGTAATCTAGGGCGTCTTGTTGTTTGCGTGTAGTCTTTTTCATCTTTCCTGTTAATACATTCTAAACATGAAACAAATATAAGAAAGAGGATTTTGTAGATCTTATCGATTCGTTGATTATGCTTTTTTAATCACTTTTAAAATCATTCCAGCTTTCAAAGATTCATTGCTTTTTAAGCCATTTAATTCCCTTAATTTTTCAATAGTCATGCCTTCAAATCTTTTAGCAATTGCCCAAAGCGTATCACCAATTTCTACTTTATATAAAACCAGTTTTTCTTCCGAATTTCTAGTTGGCACTTTTGCCGTTAGGGTAGATTCTTCGGTTTGTTCTTTCGCATTTTTCGATACTACTTTTTGAACTGTTGCTTGTATATTTATTTTTTGACCAACTAAAATTTTAGAAGAATTAAGGTCATTCCATTTTTTAATATCGTCTAAACTCACTTCGTATTTCGCTGCAATTCTTGCTAAGTTATCGCCAGGTTTAACAGTATACGTTTCTTTTTTAATTACATTTTGAACAGTTACTTCTTCTGCTTGTTTAGTGCTTTCAATTGGCGCTTCAGTGCTCGCAACAACTTGCTGCTGCTCTGTTACAGGTGCTTCTTTTGTTTTCGGTGCTTTGTTTTTTGCTACAAGTTGAATAGGCGTTGTAGATGGAGCTACTTTAATTTCACGCTTAATTCTTAAACGTTGTCCTGCTACTAAGCTATTGCGTTTTATCTTATTCCATTTTTTAATTTCCGAAATACTTACATCGTATTTACCAGAAAGTTTACTCAAGGTTTCTCCTTTACGTACAACGTGTGTTTTATATACTGTACGCGAATTTGCTAATGGATCCGTGTTTAAAACGAACATAGATTCCACGTTTGTTTTATTAGGGAACGAACGGTAAAGCGAATCTTTATTTAAGGCTAAAATATCTTTTCTTGTTGCCGGAATTTTAATCGTGAAAGATTCGTTGTAAGCAGGCACAAAATCTTTTTTGAAAATCGGATTCAGGATTTTTAATTCTTCAGCAGAAATACCACAAAGTTTAACAATATCTTTGAAAGCTACTGGTTGCGCTAATTGTACCGTATCAGTCATGAAACTGAAGTTCGGGTATGTTGGATAAATATTGTGCACTTCTGCGCAATTCATAATGTAAGTTGCCGCTATGTAAGCAGGTACATAACCCCTGGTTTCTGCAGGTAAATAATTTCTAATTTCCCAGAAGGTTTTTCCACCACCACTTTTTCTGATCGCTCTGTTTACGTTACCTGGACCACAGTTGTATGCAGCAATTACCAACAACCAATCGCCATAGCGTTTGTACATGTCAACAAA
>JAHEGO010000028.1 GCA_024645045.1 Sphingobacteriaceae bacterium | reverse complement strand
ACTTTTATTTCACCACGGTAATCGGCGTCGATGGTGCCAGGTGAATTTAAAACCGTTATGCCATTTTTAAAGGCCAAGCCCGAACGTGGTCTAATTTGCGCTTCGTATCCAACTGGCAATTCTATAAATAAACCCGTTGGAATTAATTGGCGTTGCATGGGTTCAATGGTAATGGCTGCTGTTAAATGTGCACGTAAATCTAAACCTGCAGCATGAATGGTTTCGTAAGCAGGCAATGCATTATTCGAGCGGTTGATAATTTTAACTTTCATGTGGAATGAATTGAAATGCTTAAGCAAATTTTTTGTTTCTAAAATCTTCGCGGTAAGCAATGGCAACAAATAAAATAAATACAGCTGTTTGCGCTAACTGTAGAAAGACTAAATTCCCTTTGCCTATAAAGCTTTCCAGCGATCGTGCAAAGAAATAAAAAGCCAACATCATGATAAAATAGAAGAAGGCCTTGCGAATTTCGTATGCTACCGGATAATATTTTTGACCTACTGCATAGCAGGCTAACATCATGATAAAATAACAAGCTAAAGTGGTATAAGCCGAAGCTACAAATCCATAAATAGGAA
The DNA here is from genome assembly GCA_024645045.1 of Sphingobacteriaceae bacterium. Lineage (GTDB taxonomy): Bacteria > Bacteroidota > Bacteroidia > Sphingobacteriales > Sphingobacteriaceae > CAIKLP01. The sequence continues at coordinate 11,835 of JAHEGO010000028.1, read as the reverse complement.
TTAAATAAATATTTAAAGCAATGGTTATAACTGCGCCTAAAATGGTGAAGTATAAACCATAATAGGTTTTATCACTCAACTTAAACCAAATAGATAAGTTCAAATAAATACCAAAAAATAAATTCGCTAATAATAATATGGGTACCACATTTAAGCCCGAACGGTAGTCTGGACCAATTAAGGTTTCAATAAAATTAATATGCGTCATTACACCTAAAAAAATGGCACAACATACAATTATATAGTAACGCATTACCCTGGCATAGGTATCTTTTGCATTGCTTTCGGTTGCTACTTTAAAGAAAAACGGTTCGGCAGCCATTCGAAATGCTTGTGTAGCAAGGGTCATAAAGATACTCAACTTATAAGCTGCATTGTAAATACCAATTTGCGTCAACCTACTTTCTATACTTCCAGGTAAATAATATTTCAACAATAAACGGTCGAGGGTTTCATTGACCATGCCTGCTAAACCTGCAAAAAGTAATGGTATAGCATAAACCAACATGGGTTTTAATTTATCCATTGCGATTCGCAATTGTACTTGTAAAATTTCTTGGTACAATAAAAGCAAAGTGGTTATCGAAGCCAATAAATTGGCTAAGAAAATATAAAAGACTAGGTCTGTTGCTTGGTAAAAAGAAACTAAAATACTACTAGGGTTTTTAGCTGCATACCAAGGACAAAAAACTAAAAAATAAAAATTAAAAAATACATAGACTAATATATTCGCCATGCGAATACCTGCGAATTTTTTAGGCCTATTGTCGAGCCTAATTTTTGCGAATGGAATGGCGCAAGTGGCATCGATGGCTAAAATGGCTGCCAATAAATACACATAAGACAATTGATAAACGCCTGTATCTACGGTACCTTCAGACAATAAACCTAAAATTGGTTGCGCAAATAATGCAATACCCGAAGCAAGTAAAATGGCTATCCATGCTACGGTAATAAATGCGGTAGAAAATATTTTTCTTTTGTCATCGGATTGGCTGGCAAAACGAAAAAATGCCGTTTCCATTCCAAATAAAAAAATGATATTGATGAAACTGATGTAAGCATAAAACTCGCCAATCACACCATAATCGTGTTGAGGTAAAACACGCGTATGCAAAGGCACCAATAAATAGTTGAGCATTCTACCTAGAATACTACTCAAACCATAATAGGCCGTTTGTGAAGCTAATTTTTTAAGTGATGCCAATTTATTTCTTAACTAAAAAGTTGCTAAAATTTTTCATCTCTGCGTCGGTCACTACTACGCCTGTTACTTCCGCACGCTCTGGCCCTTCTTCACACCAATCCACAAAAGAGTCGAGCATAAAATCTGCGCCTTCTGCTTCACAATATACGGTTCCGTCGGCTTGGTTTATAATAAAACCTTTAATGCCCAATTGATCTGCAACCGCTTTGGTTGAATCGCGAAAATATACGCCTTGTACTTTTCCAGATACTGTTATGTTGAGGTGTTTGACCATAATTAAAAATTAATTGCATTTAACGCAGCTTGTTCTTTTTTAAATTCTGTAATTATTTCTGCAACAATTGCTGCTGCCGGCATAATTCGATCGAACTGACCCGCTACTTGGCCCACTTCTAATTCGCCTTCTATGATGTCGCCTTCAAACATTCCTTTTTTAGCACGCGCTCTTCCTAATAATTCGGTTAAGGCTGCAGCATCTGCTCCTGCTGCTTCTGCAGCCCACACACTTTCTGCAAAATTATTTTTCAATAATCGCACCGGTGTAATTTTTTTCAAAGACAATTTGGTATCGCCTTCTTTGGCTGTTAATATTTGATTTTTAAAATTGCTGTGTGCAGAAGATTCTTCCGATAAAATAAATCGAGAACCAATTTGCACGCCGTCGGCGCCAAGTGCCATAGCCGCAAGCATGGTGGCTCCACTGCCAATTCCTCCTGCTGCAATTACAGGAATGCTCACTGCTTTTTTTACTGCAGGAATTAAACACAAAGTAGTCGTTTCTTCGCGACCATTGTGCCCACCTGCTTCAAAGCCTTCGGCAACAATGGCATCAACGCCTGCCTCCTGCGCTTTTAATGCAAATTTTACATTAGAAACCACATGCACCACTACTACACCCGCTGCTTTTAAATTGGCTGTATGCGTAGCTGGGTTACCGGCAGAAGTAAAAACAATGGGAACTTTTTCTTCCAAAATAATTTGCAAAAGCAAATCAACATTTGGATAAAGCATTGGAATATTTACTGCAAAAGGAAAGCTTGTGGCTTGTTTGCATTTTTGTATGTGTTCGCGCAACACATCAGGATACATAGATCCTGCGCCTATGATACCAAGTCCGCCAGCATTCGAAACAGCCGAGGCTAAACGCCAACCGCTGCACCAAATCATACCTGCTTGAATAAGCGGATATTGAATTCCGAAAAGCTTGCAGACTTTGTTGCTCATTATTTTTTTGGACCGAAGTTAAAGGTCATGTAATACAATTGTCTTACTTCACTTTGTTTTCTTCCTGGCACCCAACGTGGCATTAATTTAATAATGCGCAAAGCTTCGTCGTCGCAACCGTAACCTAAACCTTTGATAATTTTAGGCATTTCAATGTATCCATTTGTGCCGATGTAAAAAGAAGCAATTACTTTTCCAGTAATTTCATTTTCTTTCGCAATGCTTGGGTAACGCAAATTAGCTGTTATGAAATCTTTGAACTCCACCGCACCGCCAACAAACATGGGCACTTGCGTTAAGTCTTTGTAAAAATTGGTATCTACTTCAGCTTGTTTTAAAAAATACTTCGCCAAGGTATCTGGCTTTGCAAATAAAATTAAACCAGTAGAATAGTTGTATTTAAAATATGTTTTTGCGCTATCAGTATAAAAAGTCCAAATGCCTGTGCGTTGGTTGTCGGCGTAGTTACCCACTTTAGTTGGCGTTCCGTATTTAGTATTATACCTCGCATAGTAACCTGTTTTAAAAGTACTAGCAGAATCTTTGGTATCGTATTCTTCTACCAAAACATTTAAGGTTTTATGAATTACTTTTTTACGAAATGCAGTTTGTGCAAAGGCGCTCGAAATACTTGCGCTTAAAACGATAAGGAATAAAAACTTTTTCAATGTTTATGTTTTTTTATGTGATGGAATTATGAGAAACTAATTTCTGTACTGTCTCCTAAATTTAAACTCTGGCTCAAACCCTTTAGAGATGCATCGTTGCCGATTAATGAATCGAACAATACCACTTCTTCTAATTGCGAGAAAGAACCAATAATCGAATTTTTAATAATTGAATGGTCAACGTAAGTATTTTCGCCGATGGAAACATTTGGACCAATAATGGAATTTTGAATTCTGCAATTGGCTGGAATATTTACAGGCGGGATGATGATGGTATTTGGAAAATCAAATTCTTTCACCGGATTTTTTTCTCTACTCAACAACATCGCATTGGTTGAAAGCAATACTTCCTTACGACCACAATCGTACCAGTCTTCCACTTTAAAAGTTTTAATTTTTGAACCTTGCTCAATCATGTGCATCAAGCCATCGGTTAATTGAAACTCGTTGTAAGTTCTAATGTCGTTGTGAATATTATAATCGAGGGCATTCATTAAAGTTGCCGCTTCTTTAATTTTATATAAACCCACCATGGCCATGTTTGATTTTGGAATGGTTGGCTTTTCTACTAAATGGGTAATGTATCCGTCGTCGTCCGATTCAACAACACCAAAATTACGAGGATCTTCTACCCTACGCACGCCTACTGCCGAACAAGGCAATTGCATCACGCTGGCTAAATCAACATCAAAAATGGTATCGCCCAACACAATTAAAATTTCGTCGTTCGCTTGAATTAAGTCTTTGGCTGTCCAAATTGCGTGGCCAATGCCTTCTTTTTGTGCTTGAACTACAAATTCGTTGTGTAAATGAGGGTATTTTTCGGTGATATAAGATTGAATTTTGTCGCCGAGGTAACCCACTACAAAAATAAAATCTTGAATGCCTACTTCGGTTAGGCTATCTATGATATGGCCTAAAATTGGTTTCCCTGCCACAGGCACTAGCGCTTTAGGCTGTGTGTGCGTGTGTGGTCTGAGTCTGCTACCAATGCCGGCTACTGGTATAATTGCTTTCATTTTTATTGGAAGAAAAGGCTGGTCAAACAACAGCTTTTCTTATTGTTAATGGTCCGAAGTTACAATATTTTTAGTTTAGAATATAGCGTAGTTAATATTTCTAAAAAATCGCTATTTTTATGGCTGAAAATACCTACCCAAATAAGTTTTAGCATGAAAAGAGACCTAAAAGTTTTCAAATTAATTGACCAAGAATTAGCACGTCAAGAAGAAGGCATTGAATTAATTGCTTCCGAGAATTTCGTTAGCGAACAAGTAATGGAAGCGCAAGGTTCTTGCTTGACCAATAAATACGCAGAAGGCTTACCGGGCAAACGTTATTATGGTGGCTGTCAAGTTGTCGATCAAGTAGAACAATTAGCCATTGACCGAGCGAAAGAATTATTTGGTGCCGCATGGGCCAATGTACAACCACACTCTGGCGCGCAAGCCAATGCAGCAGTTATGCTTGCAGTGTTAAATCCTGGCGATAAAATTTTAGGATTCGATCTTTCCCATGGTGGACATTTAACACATGGTTCGCCAGTTAATTTTTCTGGAAAATTATACCAACCCTCTTTTTATGGTGTAGATAAAAAAACAGGATTAATAGATTATGCAGCATTTGAAAAAACAGCACTTAAAGAAAAACCAAAATTGATTATCTGCGGTGCTTCTGCCTATTCTAGAGATTGGGATTATAAACGCATGCGTAAAACAGCCGATAAAATTGGCGCTTTATTATTAGCAGATATTTCGCATCCTGCAGGTTTAATTGCACGCGGCTTATTGAACGATCCACTTCCACATTGTCATATTGTTACCACTACTACGCACAAAACTTTGCGCGGACCACGTGGCGGTCTAATTATGATGGGAAAAGATTTTCCAAACCCATGGAAATTAAAAACGCCAAAAGGTGAAATTAAAATGATGTCTGCGATACTTGATGGCGCTGTGTTTCCGGGCACGCAAGGTGGTCCATTGGAACACGTTATCGCTGCAAAAGCCATTGCTTTTGGCGAAGCGTTGAGCGAAGGTTATTTTAAATACATTTTACAAGTACAAAAAAATGCGAAAGCCATGGCCAAAGCATTTAACAAAAGAGGTTACGAAATTATTTCTGGCGGAACCGACAACCATTTAATGTTAATCGATTTGCGCAACAAAGCAGTAACTGGAAAAGAAGCAGAAAACAGCTTGGTATTAGCCGATATCACCATCAATAAAAACATGGTGCCATTTGATGATAAATCACCGTTTGTTACTTCTGGTTTTCGCGTTGGAACTTCAGCTATTACTACGCGTGGCTTAAAAGAAAAACACATGGATCAAATTGTAGATTTCATTGACCGCGTGTTGATGAATAAAGACAACGAGAAAGCCATTGCTAAAGTGAAAAAAGAAGTGAATGCTTGGATGAAGCAATTCCCTTTATACAAATAAAAAATTATTCGTAGCAACCTATCGTTGATGGGTTGCTGCGATTTTTTCCATCCATATCGAATAAAAAAGGAATCGAAGGACCACCCGATACAACCTGGCCAAAGCCAACGGCAGGGCTGTTTTGCTTCAAATGATAATCTTCGTCTTCGTTAATTGCGAGTGTTAAACTCGGGTTTGCAAACAAGGGATCTCTATTTAAAATATTATTGCTGTTATATTCCGAATTACTACTGCGCATTAAGTTATTACTTACGCTGTACATTGGTAATGCGCCCGATTTAAAATCGATGAATAATTCATCGCGTAAATTTCCCCAAATAATATTATTCAGCATTCTGAATTTTAAATTCCCAATGTCAAAAGCCGAATTGTATTTTAAATAATCGGTAAGGGTAACTGCAGAAGTTTGTCTGTTCGTAAAATTATTTGTTTGCGCAAAAGTATTGTGAACGATGTCGTAGTCGCCACCCAACTGCACAAAAAAAGCATATTGCCCACAAGCAAAAACTAAATTGTTATAGGCGTTTATTTTAGCGCCTATTCCAAAAATTCCGGTAGCCATGCTGTATTTCACAATGGAATTTTCTATTTGCAAAGTAGGCTGTAAACCATACACTGGGTAGGTTCCAACCACTACCCCATATATTGCATTTTTAATAGTGGTATGTGAAATTTTATTATTGATGCTACCTGGTAAAAATTGAATGCAACTCCATTGCCCAGGCTCGTTGTAATATTCACTTTCCCTTCGGTCGCCTTGCAGCGTAATAGAATCGGTTGCGTTGCCATTGAGCTCAATGGTGCCCTTCGCATAAATTACCGCATCGTGGTGCATGTAAATTCTAACGCCCGGGTTTACCGTTAATTTACTCAAGGTATCTACTAAAATTCCACCGTAAATTACATAAGGTAAATCGTTGTCCCAAGTAATGTTTCCAGTTAAAATACTATCAGCATAAAAATGTGCATTTTGTCCATAAGACAATAATTGCACCCAATTTTTTTGCTCGTTACAAGTAAACTCAATGGAATCTGCAATCAAGAAGGGACGCTCAGCTGCATTGGCTTTCAGGGTTACCTCTATCAATACAAAAGCCGAATCTTTTCCTTTAATTTCCAAGTCTTGAATTTGATTTCCGCTAATACCATCTACATTTAAACGGTATGTTGCAAAATCATTTTCGTTGGTTAAATGAATATTTGAAATATTGATGGCGTTTTTATTTTTATTATAAATCACAAAACGTTTGGTTACGCTTCCCACTGTTGTAAATACCGTATCAAATAAAATGGTATCTTTTGAAAAAGTAATTTTTGCAGAAGGGTCTGTGGTAATGAGCTGTTCAGGCTTACAAGCAAAAAATAAAATTGCTAGTACAAAAACCGATAAAAATTTAGATAATTTATTCATTGCTCAAATATAATTTTTTTGAGTGGAAGCCGCCGCAATTACCCTTAAGCTTTTTAAATCTTTACTAATTAAATTAACACCGGGCTTAGTTCCCAAATGAAATGCGCCCAATTGCTCACTCAGCCCTAAAAATGCGGCGCCATTCAAAGTAGCCCATTCCAATAAACTTTCAATGGCTATGGCTGGGAATGCAGCTTGAATGGTGCGAATCTCATCTAAAACAGACAGGCTTGCATTGGAAGCCAAACTATCGGTACCAATACAAAGCGTTAAACCTTCCGCTTGAAATAACGGAATATCAGGCATTTTATTTTCAATAAATAAATTGGCATTCGCACAAATCACATAATACAAATCGTTACCCGATTGTTTTGCTAAAGCAATATCGCTTGGGGCCATAAAAGTATTGTGTACCAAAGCAATTTTTTGTGATTTAAAAATATCAATGTAGGCCGCCAAAGCAGAATCAAATCCTGCATCAAAATGCGAAATGTCTATTCCAAAACTTTCATACAAACGCGTAAAATTACCCGTCGCATTTTGCATGAAAATATTTTCTGCTGCAGATTCTTGGTTGTGAATTGTTAAAGGTTGTGTTTGTGCCAATGCTGCAATTGCTTGCATCAATGGTTTCGAAACAGAATATGGTGCATGCGGTACAATACTTGAATTGATTGCCTTTGCAGTATTTTGCATGGCCAATGCATTGGCCATTATTTGCGAAACATTTGCCGGATTAAAACCCAACACTTCAAAAAAAGTATGGTAATAAATGGGCGATTGTTTTTTAACCCACAGGCTACTTAAATTATTAGAGATATCGCCAACCGCTGCAATTCCTTCCGCTTGCATTTGCAAATCGGCTTGCATCGCTGCATCGGCAATTTGTTCCTCTGAAAAATTGTTACGCTTAGTTTGTAAGGATAAAATAAAATCAACAATGCCCGTATGTTTGGTCAGTTGATTTTGTAAATGCGATAATTCTAAATGACAATGGCTGTTGACAAAACCAGGCGCTAAATAACCTTCGTAAACTTCTACGTCCATTAAGCCATCGGCATTGGGTAAAATGGCTTCAATTGCACCCGAATCGGCTAATACCAATACCCCATTTTCAATTGGGCTTTGGTTCATCGGCAGGAGCTTATTGGCCATTATTTTACGCATGTCCAAAGATAAATTCTAAATCCAAATTGTTATAACTAATTTTACACCGTGGAAAATCAAAATAACAAGCAAGATATTCGTGCTTTAAGCCTCGCACAAATCAAAGAAGCCTTTGTAGCCATGGGCGAAAAGCCCTTTAGGGCGCAGCAAGTGTACGAATGGCTTTGGAAAAAATCGGCGCGCAGCTTTGCGAGCATGAGCAATTTATCGAAAGAATTGAGGGCTCAATTGGAGGCACATTACGAAATTCATGCCGTTAATATTCAAAGTTACCAGAAAAGTAAAGACCGCACCATCAAAAATGCCTTCCGCTTATCCGATGGCAATTTAGTTGAAGGCGTACTTATTCCAAATACCGACCGCATGACGGCTTGCGTTTCTTCGCAGGTGGGTTGCAGTTTAACTTGCAAGTTTTGCGCTACCGGTTATATGGAACGCAAAAGAAATTTAAATGCCGACGAAATTTACGATCAAGTTGTTTTACTCAACGAGCAATCAACAAGTTTTTACGACATGCCCCTAACCAATATTGTATATATGGGAATGGGCGAACCACTCTTAAATTATGCCAATGTATTACAATCTATCGATCGCATTACTGCCGAAGATGGATTGAATATGTCTTATAAAAGAATAACTGTAAGTACCGCTGGTATAGCCAAAATGATTCGCAAATTAGGCGACGACGAAGTGAAATTTAATTTAGCATTATCGTTGCACGCTGCTAATGATGTGAAACGAAATGAAATTATGCCCATCAACGAGAGCAATAGTTTGGAAGCGCTCGCCGATGCATTAAAATATTATTACGAAAAAACAGAAAACCCTGTAACCTACGAATACATTATATTCAACGGGGTGAACGATGAAATTGAAGATGCACGCGAATTGGTTGAATTTTGCGCACACATTCCTTGCAAAGTAAATATCATTGAATACAATCCAATTGCACTCGCCGATTATTTAAATGCACAAGAAGATAAAGTAGAAACATTCGCCGATTATTTAAGGCGCAATGGTGTCATTACCAATATTCGCAGAAGCAGAGGGAAAGACATTGATGCTGCATGTGGTCAATTAGCCATTAAAGAGCGCGAATAAAAAAAGTTGCATTCTTGCAGTTGTGGTCGAAAAACCAGCAAGCTACTTTTGGGCATGAAAAAACTATATCAAGCTCTTCAGCACTTTACCGAACTGCTCTACCCAAAATTGTGTGGCGCCTGCGGTTTACATTTATTAGAAAACGAAACCGTATTATGCGTGTATTGCCGCGCATTATTACCTTTCAGTAATGAGTCTCACGACCCCGACAATTCTACCGAAAAACTCTTTTGGGGAAATGTTCCAGTAGAAGCCGCCGCCACTTTATTGTTCTTCAATAAATCTGCCCGCACACAAGTGCTCTTACATCAACTCAAGTATCACCAACGTTTTGAAATTGGCGAAATGCTTGGTGAACTTTTTGCGCAAGCACTCGTTCACAGTGGCCGCTTTGATGCAATCAATATGATTATTCCTGTTCCGCTGCATCCCGAACGCGCTAAGTTTCGAGGTTATAATCAATCGGCGGTTATTGCCAATAGCATGGCGAGTATCTTAAAAGTTCCTGTTGCCAATAAATTATTATTGCGTAAAATCAATACCGAAAGTCAAACGAAGAAAAATAGAATTGAACGTTTCGACAATGTAGAATGTGTGTTCAGCGTGGCTTCGCCTGACGAAGTAAAAGGTCAAAATATTTTAATTATTGACGATGTCATTACCACTGGCGCTACCCTCATTAGTTCCGCTCAAGCTTTACACCAAGCCGGTAGCAACGAACTTTTTATCGGAGCCATTGCTAAAGCGTAAACCAAAATTGAAATATTTTATTAATAATTTGGAAAGTAGAGAAATAACGTACAATATTATGTACATTTGGGAGTACATTAAAATTGAACCCATGAAAGCGGTATCTATTAGCACCCTCAGAAGTAAAATCAAATACTTTATTGATATGGTCAGTGAATCTTCAGAAGTAATTATTATCCCTAGAAATAAGGAAGATGATGCCGTTGTATTGATGTCTATCAAAGAATATAATTCACTTACCGAAACTAGTTATTTATTGTCGACAGAAGCTAATCGAAATAGATTGCGAACAGCAATAGATCAAATCGAAAATAAGAAAACTGTTTCCTATAAAGAATTTGAGAAAAAATTCAAAAAATAAAAAATGACAATAGAGTTTTCTTTAAACGCTTGGGAAGATTTATCGTTTTGGATCAAAGAAGATTTTAGTAAAGTTGAAAAAATAAAAGAATTAATCAATGCAATTGCTAAAACACCTTTTGTCGGAATAGGAAAACCAGAACCACTAAAACAAAACCTAAAAGGTTATTGGTCGAGAAGAATAAATGATGAGCATCGACTAGTTTATAAAATCAGCGGAGATAGCAGAAAAACGCAAGTTTGTTACATCTTGAGCTGTAGATTCCATTATTAATAAACCTCTCTAACTGCTGCTGCAATTGCATCTGCGTCGTAACCACATTCTTTCCAGAGTTCTGGTTGTTCGCCGTGTTCGATGTAGTGATCGGGAATGCCTAAACGCTTCACGATCGCATGCAGTTGGTGGTCTGCCATGAATTCTAATATTGCAGAACCAACGCCGCCTTGTAAGCAGCCGTCTTCTACGGTAATGATGTGTGAATATTTTTCAAATACTTCGCGCAACATTTTTTCGTCTAATGGTTTAGCGAAACGTAAATCGTAATGTGCTGGAAATATATTTTCTTTTGCTAATTGTTCGCATGCTGCTACTGCAAAATTTCCTGGGTGGCCTAAACTTAAGATGGCTACTTTTTCTCCATCTTTTATTTTTCTGCCGGTACCCACTGGTAATTTTTCAAATGGTGTTTTCCAATCTACCATTACGCCGTTACCTCTAGGATAGCGAATGGTAAAGGCTCCCATGTTGTCTTGCGATGCGGTGTACATTAAGTTGCGCAACTCTTGTTCATTCATTGGTGCAGCAATGGTCATTTTTGGAATGCAACGCATGTAAGCAATATCATAAGCACCGTGGTGTGTTGGGCCATCTGCTCCTGCTAAACCTGCGCGGTCTAAACAAAATACCACATTCAAATTTTGCAATGCTACGTCGTGCAATACTTGATCGTAAGCACGCTGCATAAATGAAGAATAAATATTACAAAAAGGAATTAAACCTTGTGTTGCTAAACCTGCCGAAAAAGTTACTGCATGTTGCTCTGCAATGCCCACGTCGAAAGCCCTGTCTGGCATGGCTTTCATCATAATGTTTAACGAACAACCACTTGGCATGGCTGGCGTTACACCCATAATTTTTTCATTTGTTTGCGCCATTTCCAACAGTGTATGTCCAAATACATCTTGGTATTTTGGAGGCTGCGGAGTAGTCGATGTAGATTTTTTTATCTCTCCCGTAATTTTATCGAACAAACCTGGTGCATGCCATTTCGTTTGGTCTTGCTCTGCCAGTGCAAAGCCTTTACCTTTTACGGTTAAGCAATGTAAAATTTTCGGGCCTGGTATGTCTTTTAAATCTGCGAGTACTTTTACTAAATGATCAATGTCGTGGCCATCTACTGGACCAAAATAACGGAACTTCAGCGATTCAAATAAATTGCTTTGCTTCAGCAATGCCCCTTTCAAACCCTTCTCTACTTTCTTTACAATTTCTTGTGCATTGGG
>JAHEGO010000065.1 GCA_024645045.1 Sphingobacteriaceae bacterium | reverse complement strand
GAAAATCGTAAAAACAAACTAGCCTGCCTTGGTATATGATACCGAATCCTTGCGCTCTTTTACCATCATGCTCATGTATTTTAGGTAAGCCATTGGTAAAGTTAAACTTTTGATGATAAATTGGGTAATCAAATGGTAATTCAACAAAATTTAATTCAGGAAAAACTTTTTTCATAGCAGCGCGTACAAATGGATCCATACCATAGTTGTCGCAAAAATGAATAAAGCCACCTGCCATTAAATATTTTCTAATATTACTCGCTTCTTGACTATTGAAACTAATATTACCATGTCCGGTTGCAAAAATATAGGGATAATTAAAAAGCGCTGCGGCACCTGGTTCTACCGTACTTTCCTCCGTTTCAATATTGGTATTTAAATTTTTATTGCAATAAGCTATTAGGTTTGTTAATGCTGTTCTGCTCGAATACCAATCGCCACCACCATTGTATTTTAAACGCGCAATTTTTACCGTTGCACCATTTTTATTATTTGATAAAAAACTGCTGGTACTAAAAAAAAGTACGACCAATATCAAAAATAAAATGATGCCTCGTTTGTTATTCATTTTTTTATAATTGATTAGCGATTACTGTTGCAACCATCGCAGCTGTTTCGGTTCTTAGTCTTGCTTGTCCTAAACTAACAAGTTCGAACTGTTTATCCATTGCGGCGGCTACTTCCTTAGGTGAAAAATCACCTTCGGGGCCTATTAAAATTAAATTGGCCGTAGGGTGTTGTTTTACTTGAGATGAAAAAGCATGCTTTATGCCTACTCCGCAATAGGCTATGTGCTTTGAAACACCGTCGAATGATTGGCTTACAAAGGTGTGAAATGGTGTAAGAGGGTTGAGTTTTGGATGGTATGCTTTTAAACTCTGTTTCATCGCAGACTCAATTATTTTATTAAGTCTATCTATTTTAATGTCTTTTCTTTCTGAATGATCGCACAAAATTGGTGTTATTTCATCTATACCAATTTCGGTTGCCTTTTCTAAAAACCATTCTAGCCTTTCAATATTTTTAGTTGGTGCAATGGCAACATGTAAATAATTGTTTCGCTTTTCGTATTCGCGTGTTACCTCTAAAACCTGCACCGTACAACGCTTTGGATGTGCTTCAATAATTTTAGTTTTAAAAAAGCCACCCAGCCCGTCTACTAAATAAATTGCATCTCCTTCTGTTAACCTTAACACACGATTGCAGTGTTTACTTTCTTCTTCGTTTAAAGTAAATATATCTGCATTAATTGTGGGTGTATAAAATAAATGCATCTGAAGGTTTAATTTTCTGGGTCAATTGTTTTAGGCAATAAAGTCATTTTAACAGACTCTATGTTGTTTTTTCTTTTCTGAATAATACTAAAGTGATAGCCAGCAAATTCAATCTCCTCGCCTAATTCAGGTATTTTATCAAAAATAACATTCATCAAACCTGCCACCGAATCGTATTCATCTTGTTCGGGTAATGGAATGGGAATAAATTCATTTACATCACTTATGGCAGAATGTGCATCAACAATAAATTCATTTTCGTTGATGCTAATTACTTTTGGTTTTTCTTCATCGTGCTCATCTTGAATTTCGCCAACTAACTCTTCTATGATATCTTCCATGGTTACCAATCCTGCTGTTCCACCAAACTCATCTAATACAATAGCGATGTGTGGATTTTTTTTCTTTCTCATTTCAGAAAGTAAATCGGCAATTTTTTTAGACTCCGGAATAAAATAAACTGGACGAATCATATCTTTTAAAGAAACCGTTTGGTCTTTCAACTCTTTCATGAGTAAATCTTTGACATGAATAAAGCCAATGATTTCGTCTATGTTCCCTTTGTACACTGGCATACGCGTATAGCCTTCGTTGATAACTGCACTTACAAATTCTGCATATGGGCTGTCAATATTTATTGCTAAGATTGCAGTTCTTGGAACCATTATTTTTTTAACTGTACGGTCATTGAAATCAAAAACATTTTTTATGAGTTCATGTTCCGACGAATCTAATGCACCACTTTCTTTACCTTGATCTAATAATAATTGTAACTCTTCGGAAGTATGCACTTCGTGACCATGTATTGCAGATATTCCTATTTTCTTTAAAATTATATTTGCAAGTCCATTTAAGATCCAAATAAATGGTCTAAATATATAGTAGAAAATATTTAATGGAATAGCTAATGCAAAGGTAGTGCTAACTGGTCTTTGAATTGCAATTGATTTAGGGGCCAATTCGCCAAATACAATATGTAAAATGGTAATTGTTCCAAAAGCAACAGGTAGTGCTATTTGATGCGCCAACTCTGGAGAAATATGGATGCCAAAAAGCGAAAGTGCAGCTAAAATTATTTCAGTAACTACCGATTCGCCAATCCAACCTAATCCTAAAGAAGCCAATGTAATACCTAATTGTGTAGCAGATAAATAACCGTCTAAGTTTTGTAAAATATGCTTGGCAATTTTTGCGCTTTGGTTTCCTGTTTTAGCTTTTATTTCAACTTGAGAAAACCTGACTTTAACAATGGCGAATTCTGCAGCAACAAAGAAGCCGT
>JAHEGO010000059.1 GCA_024645045.1 Sphingobacteriaceae bacterium | reverse complement strand
GTAGCGGAAAAAGTTTTTGAACGCAGGGGAATGGAATTTAATCAAATTGAAAAAGATATTTTAACAGCTGTTTTCGAACAGACTGAAACCTTTCGTAAATAATCATCATGAGAAGAAAAATAGTAGCGGGTAATTGGAAAATGAACAAAAATTACCACGAAGGAATGGAGTTGGTTGCGGAAGCAATGCACATGATTAACGATGAATTGAATACGGAAGTATTGACCATTTTTGCAAGCCCATTTATACATTTAGCGAATGTGCAAAAATTAATTAATGGCTATTCGAATTTTGCAACTGCAGCACAAAATTGTCATCATGAAAATTCGGGTGCTTATACTGGAGAAATTGCGGCAAGTATGATACATTCTATTGGCGCAAGCTATGTTTTAATAGGTCATTCAGAACGTAGACAATATTTCAAAGAAGACCACGCTATGCTTGCGAAAAAAGTAGATGTAGCTTTGGAAAATCATTTATCTCCAATATTTTGTTTTGGTGAATTAAAAGAAGAGCGAGAAAATGCCAAGCATTTTGAAGTAGTTGCGAATCAATTAAAAGAATCTTTATATCACCTAGATGCTACAGCATTTAGCAAAATTATATTAGCCTATGAGCCAGTATGGGCAATAGGTACAGGTTTAACAGCAAGTCCAGAACAAGCGCAAGAAATGCATGCTTTTATACGTTCTAATATTGAAACACAATTTGGAAAAGAAGTTGCGGTTAATTGCAGTATTTTATATGGAGGAAGTTGCAATCCTCAAAATGCAAAAACATTATTTTCTCAACCGGATATTGATGGTGGTTTGATTGGTGGGGCTTCTTTAAAGTCTCGCGATTTTACAACTATTGTTACCTCATTTAATTCCATTTAATATGAATGGTGATTTTATAGAAGCTAATTTTTTAGTTTCAGCAGAACAGCATTTTTTATCAGATTTATTGATAGATGTACTGGCAAGCATTGGATTTGATTCTTTTGATGCCAATGAAAATGGATTTTGTGCTTACATCCCCGAACATTTATTCGACGAACAGGCAATGATTGATGCACTTACTGGATATGCAGCCGATTTTCAATTTAGTTATACTATAAAAACCATTCCTTATCAAAATTGGAATGAAGTTTGGGAAAGTAATTTTCCTCCAGTGGTGGTAAGCGAACAAGTTTACATCTATGCCGATTTTCATCCAATGCAGACGCTATATCCTTATCAAATAAAAATGCATCCAAAAATGGCATTTGGTACAGGACACCACGAAACAACTTTGCAGATGGCGGAACAATTATTAACGCTAAATATTAAAGGATTAACTGTTTTAGACATGGGCTGTGGCACCGGAGTGCTGGCCATCCTCGCAAGTCTGATGGGGGCAAAGACCATACTTGCGATAGACAATGATCCAATTGCAAGCAACAGTTGTAAAGAAAATTTTGAAATCAACCAAATAAGTGGCGAAGTAATTTGTGGTGATGCACATGCTATTTCGGGTATGCATTTCGATTTAATTTTAGCCAATATCAATCGTAATATTTTAATAAACGACATGGCTTTCTATGCAGCAGCATTGGTGAATGGAGCCAATATATTGTTTAGCGGTTTTTACCAAGAAGATTTAATTTATATTCAAGCTGCAGCAAAAGAGAATGGTTTGACGTATCAATTTCATTCTTCTAAAAATAATTGGGTAGTTGCAAAATTCATCAAAGCAGTTTAAGTTTTTTTCAATGAAGTTAAAGTTATTGCTGATTATTTGTTTTTTAGGTTGCTTAAGTATTACTACTATAGCCCAGCCTAAAAGCTTCTCGTCCGATCCTGCCAAATTTATAGCTGAATTAAACGATTATTTCCGTGATGCAAAAGTGAACGATGAAACCAAAGATGCGTTTCAAAAATTCAAGAAGAATTACGAGTTAGTTTATAATTCAGAACAACAAAATCAATTGTTAACGCTTGCCATTAAAATGGCAGAGCGAAAAATGAAGGCAGAGCAAGAGTACTTCGATTGGATGGTTACATTTAACGACATTGCGCAAACAGAATACAGTCAAGCTTTTGCAAAGACCACTCAAATTTTAACAGCATTATTACCTAAGAAAAATAAAGATGCCGCTAACTTTTTAAACTTTAGCGCTGAATTTTTTAAAGGTCAGATTTTACAGCGTTCTAAAAGTGTAAAATGGTATTTCACTACGAATAATTATGAAATGATATTCGATTCCATTCCAAAAATTAAAACCATTGGAAAAATTAATTTAATTGCGGAGTCTAGGGGTGATCGTTCTGTAATTTATGAGACAGAGGGGGTGTATTACCCATTAAAAAAAATATGGAAGTCAAAAGCCGGAACTGTTAATTGGTCGCGAGGCGGGCTAGATTCTACCATCGTATATGCAAGTTTAAAAAACTATACCATCGATTGCACAAAGTCTGATTATACTGCAGACTCGGTTTCTTTTTTTCATAAACAACTTTTCAAAACACCATTAATTGGTCGATTTGAAGATCGATTGAGTACCAATAATACGCCAGAAATGGCTACGTATCCAAAGTTTACAGCCTATGAAAGAAATTTTGAAATCAAAGATTTTTTTAAAAATGTAGATTACCATGGAGGCTTTAG
>JAHEGO010000015.1 GCA_024645045.1 Sphingobacteriaceae bacterium | reverse complement strand
GATTGATTTGTTTTTCATAGTCTTCTACCTACAATATTAAATAAATTTTCCCAATCCAAACAATAAATGCTTGACTTATCAAAATACCGTCTATTAAAACCTGGTAATACCATTCTCCTTTTTCCCATGGGAAATAAAAAATTAACCAATAGCTGTAACATAAATTTAAAAGTAATACAACTATTATAGGCCAAACTATAAAATAAGTCAAACTAATGGTTGAGATAAAATAAATTAGCATTAGTTTTTTTAACAGCTTTTTTGTTCTCAAAGGTCCAATTAAAACAGGAATAGATTTCAATTTCTCTAATTCGTCTTTGTAATAATCTTTGATATCAAACTTTAAACTAATGATACTTATTAGTAACGCACTATTTATAAAATATGAAATTAATAGCAGCTGATCTGTTTTAGTATCTAATAATGGAAAAATGACTGTACTTACAGACCATACTAAAACGATAACAAAAAGTTTCATGCCTTTTGCTTCTCGCACCCTATAAGTGTTTGTTTTATTGTATTTAATGGGATAATTATAACTTAAAGCGATAATTCCTAGTAGTGTAATTAATATAATTTGACCCAATTCAAAGCTTAGTGCTAATTTAAATAGCACAACAATTTCAAGTAATAAGACAATTTTTTTTACAGTCCACTTTTTTTGAACGATTGTATTTTTATCAAATGAAAACTCTTCTGAAATTAAATAAACAAAGTTCGTTGCAATAAATACAAAAAGGAGTATTGAAAAATTAGTTGGTTTTTCGAAGAGCATATAAGTCAATAAAACTTGACTCATTGCAGCAAATGCAATCAATATTTTGTATTTTTTTAAAAAGCTAGCAATGTATTGGGCAAGCATTATTAAGCGCTTTTTAATTCAAAAATGGTTATCTCAGGCAAGATGCCGATTCTTCCAGGATATCCTAAAAATCCATATCCAACATTGACGTAAAGTTTTTGTTTTTCTTGTTGATATAAGCCAGACCATTCTGGATATACAAATTGAGCTGGACTCCATTGGATATCGCCAAATTCAAATCCAACTTGCATTCCATGAGTATGTCCAGCAAACATCATATCTATATCTGGGTATTCTTTCACTACTTGTGCTCTCCAGTGGCTTGGGTCATGGGATAAAAGTAGTTGTACTTCTTCTTTTTCAACCCCATTTGTGGCTAGGTCTAATCTGCCTTTTTTAGGGAATCGATTAGAAGAGCTCCAATTTTCAACCCCTATTATAGCGATAGATTCGCTTCCAACTTTTATTCTTCTGTTTTCGTTTCTTAATAAATCCCAACCAAGTCTTTTATGAACATAAACTAAATCTGCAAGGTTTTGGTTTTTAGCAGCAAGGCTAGGCCATTGTTTATAATCACCATAATCATGATTCCCAAATATTGAAAATACACCAAGGGGAGCTTTAACTTTATCAAAAACATTCATGTAATCAGCCATTTCTTTTGTCTGATCATTTACAAGGTCGCCAGTAAAAAATATCGCGTCACATTTTTCTGCATTTAACATTTCTATCCCACCTTGAACAGCTAATTTATTATCAAAACTTCCAGAATGAATATCTGAAATTTGTCCAATTTTAAAACCATCAAATGCTTTTGGTAAATTAGGAAGAAATATTTTTTTGCGCTTTATTTTATAATCATATACATTGTTTGATAATATTCCAAAGTTCAATGCTACAAAGGGTAAGCCAGCCATAACCATTCCTGTTTTGCTCAAGAATTCTGACCTTGAAATGGTGTTATTATTTTTGTTTTCTATTAAGTCTTCAATTTTTTTTTGCTCTTTTTTTGTTTTTAAAAATAACCATGTAGTTAATCTTTTGATATCATCAATTAGAAAAAATGGAACGGCAAATAATTTACTAAAATAATGAATAAAGAACCATACAAATAGTGCAGTTCTTAAACCTCTACTGATAGAAAAATAAATGCCTAAAAACACGCCAGAAATTGTGAGGGCAACAACTAACCAATATACCAAAGCAAAACGGGTATTTCTATTGATTTTTTTTGGATTTAATGTAGATTTAATGGCTGAAAGCACATAAAAATCAACACCTATCAAACATATACAAACGATGATCAAGCCTAATATTCTATTCTCCATTTCTGATAATTTAACAAATTGTATTGTATATGGTTTTTGGAATGCTAAATTTACATTATATCAAGAATAAATTCATGCGAATTCAACAAACATTTTTTATATCGTGTTTCCTCTTTTTTATTTCTGTAGCCACGGTGTCAAATGCGCAACCAGCAGTTAAGAAAATCAATTTGGTTCTTGAAAATCAAAGATTAGCATGGAATGAAGGCAATCTAAAAGCTTATATGCAAGGCTATTGGCACTCAGACTCTTTGGTTTTTATTGGCAAAAATGGACCTAAATATGGTTGGGAAAACACTTTGAATAATTATTTAAAGTCCTACCCCAATCGAAGTGCTATGGGGGTTTTAGACTTTGGTAATTTAAAAGTGGAATTGATAACAAGTAAATGTGCATTTGTAAGTGGTTCTTGGAAACTCACACGAACAAACGATGTTTTAAGTGGGTATTTTACTTTGATATTTAAAAGAATAAAAGGAAAATGGGTTATTGTTTCAGATCATTCCAGTTAATATGAATTATAATCAACGTACACTTTTTTATTTTTTTGCTGGCTTATACTTGTTTTTAATTTATACATGTCGTAACCATATTTTTTTTGGAGACATGGTGCAGTTTGCTTCAAGGCACCCTCATTTTTTCTTAGAAAATAATTTTAATACCATTTTTCTGCCGAATAGTTTAGACAGTGGGCACCCTCCGCTTTTTGGTATTTACATTGCTTTTACTTGGCTTTTATTTGGCAAATCATTAATTGTATCACATTTTGCAATGTTGCCTTTTCTGATAATTATTGCATATCAAGTACCTAAATTATTAAGCCGTTGGTTGAGTGGAACTAAATTAATTTTTGCATCGCTGTTAATTTTAGTTGAGCCAACTCTTTTAGCTCAATCTATGTTGGTCTCACCTGATGTTGTATTAATGACATTATTTATTACAGCGATCAATCTATATTTAGATAAAAAATATTTTTTGCTGGCATTTATTTTAATTCCATTAGGATTAATTTCTTTAAGAGGTATGATGGTTTTGTTCGCAGCTTTTTTATCTATAGTCTTTAGTAATTTGAATAGTTCAAGTTTTATCAATCAACTTAAGCAAACCATTTTATATTTTATACCTGCAGTAGCCATAGCTTTCTTGTGGTTGTATTTACATTATCAGCATACAGGTTGGATTGGCTTTCATTCAGATTCTCCATGGGCTAGCTCTTTTCAGAAGGTTTCAAGTTTCCAAATGTTAAAGAATGCTTTACTGTTTGCTTGGAGATTGATTGATTTCGGAAGAATTACAGTTTTAATATTGGCTATTATAATTTTTTGGAAAGGCCAAAATATTTACAAATTGAATCGTAGCTTGATAATTGCTATACTCGTTTTTATTTTAGTATTTGCAATGAATACCTTATTTGCAGATGGTTTAGTTGGTCATCGTTATTATTTACCAATTTATTTTTTAGTGTTATTATTTGTTTTGAAAAACAGCTCAACAGTATTTCCTAAATATCAAATTTCAATTTATTTTGTAATATTCAGTTCTTTTATAATTGGTAGTATATTAGTTTATCCTAAAAAAGTAGCGATGGGATGGGATGCAACACCAGCGCATCTCCCGTATTATAGCTTAAGATCAAATGCGATAGATTTTCTAAATGAACAAAATATCCCTTTAGCAAGTGTTGCTGCTGGATTTCCAAATTTAGATTCAAGAGAAATATTAGAACTAAATGGAGATAGCAGTAAATTTATTTCTTATGCAGATAGCAATTCCAAATATATTTTATACTCCAATATATTTAATTTCCCCGATGAATTAATTGACCAAATTGAGCAAATCAAGCCTATTTATTATCAGAAATCTGGCGGTATATTTATTGGAATATATCCTTTAAAATAATTATTACTTCTGAGTGGAGTGTTTAATAGCTATTACATATTTTAGAACTGCGTCTTTTTGCGTTGCTGTTAAATAAGCTTTAGGCGCCATTTCATCTATTATTTTCCTCCATCTTAATTCTCCGTAATAATTTATGTCATTAGCCGCGTGACAATTTATGCAAGCGCCAGCAGTGTATATAGTAAATCCTTCCATCAGTGTTTCCATTTTAACTTCGCCAACTATGTTCTGTAGGGCTGCCAATGATGCTTCGGTTGGCTTGTATATTTTTGCTGGAGGTTTTGCATATCCAAAGTTGTTATTGAAATTATTATATGAATGGTTTTCTGTAGTAGTTTCTTTTTTTATTGGCGCAACTTCGGATTGAATATTTTTTTTCTTTGTTGCACATGCAGAAATTAAGAAAATCAATACAAAAGCAATGGGGGTTAATTTGTTTTTCATTGTTAATTTTGAATAGAGTATATAATTATTTTACTTGGACTAGCATCGCTCTCAAAGGAAGCAATTTGAATGTTTAAAAAGTATGTGCCATCTTTTACTTCATCTTTTATAAATACCATTTCGGTAATTGTACGATCGTATTCGGGAGCAGTCGGATAATTCCAAAATGCATGGTGTGCCGCTAATGCACCTTCGTCTTCTTCTCGATCAACAGATGGCAAATCGATTATTAAATGTTTTATCCCTTTTAATCTAATTTGCTCAGTTAGTTTAGAGTCGAAATAACAAGGATTTCTACCTGAATAATTTGTAACAAGTTTTGATGAATTATTTGGCAGTGTACGTATGATGAGTGCATCGCATTTTGTTGGAATTGAACTTAAATCTAATTCTTCTGTTCTAATAATATAGTCTCCATTTTCCAATTGATGAGGATTAACAGATTTTAACTCAGCAAAAAAATGAAATTGTTTCAGACATTGATTAATGGTTACTCTCTCCTGGCTGATATGCCCAAGACATTCGGTATGTGTGCCATTTCCGTGTGCGTTGATAAATAAATTTTCGCAATTTGCAGAGCCTCCTTTTGAAACAGAACCAATAAAATCACCAACTTGAATAGGTTCAAATCTTGGTGCAGGAATATGAAATGCTAATGGTCCTACATTTGGATCAAGTGGTATTGATAAATCAATGGGTTTAGTTAAATCAATGAATTGATTAGATGAAATTGCTATTTTTTGAAGTTGCATATTTTAAAAGAATAATTCTGAAGATATTTTATCTGTCATTAATTTACCTGTATTGGTAATCTTTAGTTTTTCATTTTCAATGGTTAGCCAGTTTTTATCAATTTGAGTTTTCGCTTTTTCAATTAGTGCAGATTTAATACTTGAACTAAAAGTGTTTTCAATATAATTTAAATCTGCACCCCAAATGGTTCTTAGGGATAGCATTAAATACTCATTGATTCTATTTTCCAAAGATAAAACTTCTATAGTAGACGGAATAGTTTCACGCATAATTTGATCAATATATAAGTTATTGTTTGCAATATTCCATTCTCTTGTTGTTTGATTAAATGAATGAGCAGATGGTCCAATCCCCATATATGAAACGCCCTTCCAATAGGCGGTATTGTGTTTAGCGTAATGATTTTCTTTGCAGAAATTAGAAATTTCATAATGAATAAAATCATTTTCAGCCATTATATCTTGTAAGATTTCAAATTGATAAGCTGTTTTTTCTTCATCAATCGGTTTTATCTTTCCTTTTTGAATAAAACTAGCTAATGCCGTTTTTGATTCAACGGTCAATGCATAAGATGATAAATGTTTGATGTCATGCGACAACGCAATTTCAATATTATTTTTCCATTCATTATCTGATAATTCGGGTAAGCCATAAATTAAATCTATGCTTAAATTTTCAATTCCTATATCTTGTGCACGTTTAATGCAGTTAATAGCTTCAGCTGAATTGTGAGCCCTATTCATCCATATTAAATCGCGATCAATGAATGATTGTATTCCTATGCTGAGCCTATTGATACCCATTTGATAATATGCTTTGATTTTATCATTCGTTAAATCATCGGGGTTGGCTTCTAAAGTAATTTCTACTGTATTGTTAATTTGAAAATTTCGGTAAATATATTGCAGTAATTTTTCAATATCATTTGCAGGAAGAATAGAAGGACTACCACCACCAAAGTAAATACTATCAATGCTTTGCGATCCTAAATAATTTTTACGAATTTGAAGTTCTAGTAATAAAGCAGCAATTAAAGCGTCTTTATGTTTTAGTTGAGTACTGAAATGAAAATCGCAATAGTGACATGCTTGTTTGCAAAATGGAATATGAATATAGATGCCGGCCATATGGCTAAGTTCCATATTTTTAATTAATTTTAACTAATGAATTTTTGTAAGCGCATCTTATTACTTCTTTTGATATTGCTCCCGGCTTTGAGCTTTTCGCAGCAAAGTTTTCCTCTTAATTTGCGAATAATGGAATCAGATGCTAGTATTTTAACAGAAAATAAGATATTTTCAGATACTATTCAGCGAAGTCAGCACATTTCTCGTCAAATTCAATTGTTTCAATCTCAAGGTTATATTTTCGCAAAACCAATACTTTTGAAAGACAGTGCGGATAAGTTATTTGTTGTTATTCAAATCGGTCAACAATTTCGTTGGGATAAATTAAAATTCTCTGCTAAAACCTCACAATTACTTGAATCTTTCGAAACCAATTTTTTTAAACTCAATGGCCAGTTAATCGACCCTAGTCAGCTTAATAATTTAATAACTCAAATATTAAATTATACAGAAAACAATGGATATCCATTGGCTTATTTAAAGTTTGATTCTATAGTAATTAAAAACAAAAGCGTTAATGCAAATATTGTTTTGGTATTAGGGGAATTAGTTGTTATCGATAGCGTAACAGTGTCTAATGCAAACGTTATTAGTCCTATTTATTTAGCGCAATATGTAGGTCTTAAAAACAAAACTGTTTACCGTCAAGATAAAATTGATCAAATTTATGATAGGGTGAATCAACTTGATTTTTTGTCGCTAAAATACCAGCCTATTCTTTTTAGAAGTGGAAACAAGAATGTACTTAAAATTGCAGTTGAAAATAAAAATTCAAATCAACTAGAAGGTTTAATTGGGTTAGTTCCTAGTAATAATGGTAAAGCTAATTTTATCGGCCAATTTCATTTGAATTTAAAAAATATTTTTAAGAGGGGAGAGAAAATTGATTTTGATTTTAAAGGTCAACCAAATAATACACGAGACCTAAATTTTAAATTTAATTATGACTATTTGTTTGGATCATTTATTAGTTCAGAAATTATTTTTTCAATTCGTAGACAGGATTCAAGTTTTGTAACATTAAATCAAACAATAGCATTTCCTTATTATTTTGGAAAGAAAAACCATATCAAATTTTTCTACAAAGCCAGTCAATCTAATTTGATTGCTAACAAAGCATTTCAAAACTCTCAAGTACTACCTGCGTTTGCAGATGTTGCAAGTAATCATTATGGATTAGCATTGCGTTTGGTTAATCATTCAAATCAATTCTTTCCTAAAAAGGGACTCCAATTAGAAGCTTCGACTGCAATTGGCAAAAGAACGATTTTTAAAAGTACACAATTAGACCCTCGATTATACGATAGCATTAAATTGGTTACGGTTCAAATGCAAGCTCAAGTGCTTACCAGTGCTTATTTTCAGCTTGCACCAAGAAACGTAATTTATACTTTGATTCATGCACAAGCCATTGTTGGGAACAATTTATTTCAAAATGAATTGATTCGATATGGAGGATTAAAAAGTTTAAGGGGATTTAACGAAGAGAGTCTAAATGCTTCTGCATTAGGCGTACTCACTTTAGAATACCGTTTCTTACTAGATGATATAGCATACATTCAAGCATTTTTTGATCAATCTGTCGCGAAAACCCAAACTAGCAATTACAATAAAACCATAAAACCTTACGGTTTTGGATTGGGCTTAAATATGCTCACTAAAGCAGGTGTTTTTTCTATTTGTTATGCTGTTGGAAAATCTTCAAACTCCCCCGTTCAATTTAACAATGCGAAGATTCATTTCGGAATTGTGAATAATTTCTAAGCAATCAATTCCAATAATGTATATTTGAAACTTATTCATTATATGATTAATTAATGTTTCAAAAAACAATCACTTTAATTTGCTTTATATTTCTTTTGAATAGTGCGAATATTTATGCGCAAGATTCAGCTGTAGCTTCAAATATTGAAATGCATGGTTGTGATTCTTCGCCGTTTCAAAAGGCTAATAGCTTGCAAATACAAGAGAAATATTTTAATCAAAAAACAGGAATATCAGACTATCGTTTTTACGCAAATGAATATGTAAAAAGTGTAAAAAAAGATCAGAATAAATACATCAGTAGAAGAGTTTCAAAAGATTGGCTGAGTATTTTATTGGTAGGGATTATTATTTTGTTAGCCTATTTAAATACTGGTCACGGAAAGGTAATTTTAGCTTTATTTCAAGCTTATTGGAGTAATCGAATGGTTTCGCAGTTTGCCAGAGAAGATAATTTTTTTAAAATCAGAACGGCCACTTTGTTTTTATTGATTTATCTTTTTGTTATTTCTTTATTGATTTATAATTCAATTCCTTTTTTGGCTCCAGTCTTTTCATATAAAGGTTTTGCGCTCTATGGTAGAATTTTCATATTAGTCACTGGATATTATTTATTGAAATATATTTTAATGAAGTTCTCGGCATATCTGTTTGCCATTCCAAAATTAATAGCCGCATATCTGTCAATTATTGCAATTTCTAATTTTGTTTATGTCTTAGTCATATTGCCAATATTGCTTTTTTATCAATTTCTTCCAGAAGAATCGCACCAAAATTTAATTTATTTACTTCTATTTTTGTGGGTTTTCAATGCTATTTACAAGTATTTTCGAAGTGGGGCTTACGTTTCAAGTAATTTTAGGTTTCCTAAATTTTATTTATTTATCTATCTTTGCACCCTAGAATTGATGCCTCTACTGGTTATTTACAAAATCTTAATCGGGAATTGAGGCACCTACCAACACAGTTTGTTTTGATAGATGGAAAAGAAAATTAAAGTTAAAAGCATACTTGTTACACAGCCTAAACCGGAAACAGATAAGTCTCCTTTTTATGATTTAGCTAAAAAGCTGAATTTAAAAATTGACTTCAGATCTTTTATTCATGTTGAGGGAATACCAGCAAAAGATTTTCGCAAAGAAAAAATCAATCCACTTGATTTTACAGCTGTAATTTTTACTAGTAGAAACGCGATTGATCATTACTTCAGAATTTGTGAAGAGATGAGATTAGAGGTGCCTGCTGAGATGAAATACTTTTGTATTACTGAGGCTGTAGCCCTTTATATGCAAAAGTATGTGCAGTATCGAAAAAGAAAAATATCTATAGGAAAACAAACAACTGCTGATTTAATTGAGTTGCTCAAAAAACATAAATCTGAAAAGTTTTTTTATCCATGTACAGATGTATACACCGATAGCATTCCTGTATTTTTAAAAGATAATGGCTATGATTTTTCTGCTGCAGTTATTTATAAAACAGTTTGCAGTGACTTATCAGATTTGGCAGAAGTTAACTACGATATGATTGTATTTTTTAGTCCTTCTGGTATCAAATCTTTGTTCAAGAATTTTCCAGATTTCAAACAAAACAATACCCGTTTGGCAACATTTGGACCTACAACAGCCAAAGCTGTTATAGACGCAGGTTTAACCATAAATGTGCAAGCGCCTACTCCTCAATTTCCATCAATGACTATGGCAATTGAAGATTATGTGAAACGAATGAATAAGTAATTCATCAAATTACAAGCGTTAAACCTCTTTTTTAGGCTAAAAAAGCCCTTTTTCTATTTTTTTCTCTTTATTCAACAGAATTTTAGCAGTTTAAAAATTTGCTTAGTTTGAATATTATACTAATTTTGAAGTCCTTGTCAATTATCGAGGGAGATAAAGAGAACGAATGAAAAACAGAATTCTAACCTTATTTTTACTTGCATCATCTTTGCTATTTACAGCAAAGGATTCAAGCGCACAACAGGATCCTCAGTATTCTCATTACATGTTTAATAGTTTTGTATTCAATCCTTCATTGGCTGGAAGCAAACCTTCATTGAGCATGATAGGATTGTTCCGTGCACAGTATGTTGGTTTTGATGGTGGTCCACAAACACAAACAATTTCTGCACATATGCCAGCACCAGGTTTAAAAGGTGGAGTTGGAGTTCATATCATTAATGACCAAATTGGATTTGAAAGAAATTTACATTTCGCTGCTTCATACGCTTACAAATATGAATTACCTACTGGAAATTTATCTGCAGGTATTTCTGTAGGATTTTTACAAAGAACATTAGATGGTTCAAAGTTAAAAGCCCTAACACCTGGAGATCCATTGATTCCTGCGGGAACGGTTAACGCAGTAAAGCCAGATGTTAACTTCGGATTAACTTACAATACAGATGCATATTATGTTGGATTTTCTACCACACATTTAACAACTCCTAACATGAGTTTTGATGTACCAGGAACTTCTGAATATAAAAGTGTAGTGCATTATTATTTAACAGGTGGATACAATTTAGTATTGAGTCCTAGCATTGAAATAAAACCGTCTGTAATGATTAAAGTTGCTAAGACTTCTTCTTTTGATATCAATGCATTGGCATTTTATAATCAAAAATATTGGGGTGGTCTTTCTTATCGTTTAAATGATGCTATTGTTGCTATTGCAGGTATGAATTTAACCGAAAGAATTAAAATGAGTTATTCTTACGATTATACCTTATCTAATTTGAGCTTGACTTCAAATGGAAGTACCGGTTCTCATGAAATATTATTGGGATACGATGTCGTATTTGTCAAAAAAATAAAGACAGATGTGATAATAAAAACGCCTAGATTCCTATAAAAAGCACTTTTTTATCGCAATAAAATATTGTAAAAGGCGTTTTAACTAGCGTTAAACGCCGTTTTTTATAGTTTATCAACAAAAAACGCAATTATTAACATTCTTTCTTTTGAAAATAGGTTTAAAATGCTATTTTTGTTTTTACGGCTCAATACAAATTAATAAATTAAAGCAAAAATTAATGCTTAGTATGATGAAAAAAATCGCATTATTCTGTCTAGCTGGACTCACTGTAGTCTTAAGTAGCTGCGGATTAAATTCAGGAAACGGAGAATTAGTTGGGTCAATGAACCGTCCAGTTTTCAGACCATTTATTCCTTTTGGTATGGTTTACATTCCATCAGGCACCTATCATACTGGTCAATCTGACCAGGACATCAACTATTCGCAAATTGCACACAACCGTCAAATTAGTATTAGTGCGTTCTACATGGACGAAACAGAAATTACTAATAACGAGTACCGTCAATTTACAGAATACGTTCGTGATTCAATTGTGAAAAAAACATTGGGTGGTGAGCACATTATGCAAGATGCGGATGGTAAAGAATTCTTAAATTGGAAAACTAGAATCAATATCAAAGATCCTGCAGTTATGGAAGCGATTTCAGAATTGTATTATCCAGAAGAAGAAAGAATTTTCGGACGTAAAGAAATTGATGTACGTAAATTAATTTACCATTCAGAGTGGATTGACTTTGTTGCTGCAGCAAACAAATCTAACCGTGATAAAAACAGAACTACATTTGTAATTAAAGAAGATGTGCCTATTTATCCAGACACATTAACTTTCCTTTCGGATTTTTCTTATTCTATGAACGATCCAATGGTAGAAAAATATTTCTGGCATCCAGCTTACGACGAATATCCAGTAGTGGGTGTTAATTGGAAACAAGCTAGGGCATTTACTGTTTGGAGAACAAAAATGTTAGATAACTTCAAACATGAAGAAGGTGAAGCAAACATGAACCAGTTCCGTTTGCCTACAGAATCAGAATTTGAGTATGCTTCTCGTGGTGGTAGAGTTGGTGCAGATTATGGATGGGGTGGTCCTTATGTTAGAAATAGCAAAGGCTGTTTAGTTGCAAACTTTAAACCAGGCCGTGGTAACTATGGCGATGACGGTGGTATGCAAACTGTTAAAGTTACTTCTTACTTCCCGAACGATTTCGGATTATATAACATGTCTGGAAACGTTGCTGAGTGGACAAGTACTGCTTATGACGAATCAGCTAATGTATTCTTCCACGATTTAAATCCTAATTATACTTACGAAGCAAAATCAGAAGATCCTGAAGTGTTAAAACGTAAAGTAATCAAAGGTGGATCTTGGAAAGATATCGGATACTTCTTGCAAAATGGTACACGTTCATATGAGTATCAAGATACCGCAAAATCATACGTTGGTTTCCGTTGTGTAATGTCTTACATGGGAAGATCAATTGCTGACGAATAAGTCATACAAAACATTAAAACAAAAAAACATAATTAATACAATTTAAAACTTAAAACTGAAAAACAAATGAGCAATTACAAAAATATCATGGCCAAAGTTTATGGTATTGGTGCAGCAGTCGTTATCGTTGGAGCACTTTTCAAAATCATTCACTTAAAATTTGCTAATGAATTATTGATTGTAGGACTACTTACAGAGGCGGGAATTTTCTTCTTATCAGCATTCGAAAAACCACATGTGGAATACGATTGGGCCTTAGTATATCCAGAACTTGCTCAAGCGGAAGAAGCTGCTAAGCCTAAAAAAGCAGTTGCTCCTAAAATGGAAGGTACAGTTACACAACAATTAGATCAAATGATGGCTGAAGCGAAAGTGGGTCCAGAATTAATTGCTAGTTTAGGTGATGGTTTAAGAAACTTTGGTGATAGAGTAGCTGCTATTTCTAGCGCTGCAGATATTGCTTCTTCTTCAAATGAATTTGCTTCTAAATTACAAGCTGCTTCTAAATCTGTAGAAGGCTTGAGTTCATCATATGCAAACATTTCAGAAACGATGCAAGCATTCAGCGATTCATTAGCTGACGCGCGTAACTTCAAAGATGAAGTAGGTAAGTTAACACAAAACTTGGCTTCATTGAATGCCGTTTATGGTAACATGTTGTCTGCAATGACAATCAATAAGTAATTATATCAGTTTAATAATTTAGAAATACTATAAACGATGGCGGCTGGTAACGAAACACCAAGGCAGAAGATGATTGGGATGATGTATTTAGTACTAACAGCAATGTTGGCGCTGAATGTATCTGAAGAATTCATGAATGCCTTTAAATTAGTAAACGATGGTTTAGTAACAACAGCAGGAAACTTTTCTGCGGCTAACAAGATTACCTATGATGCTTTCGAATCATCATTGAGAAATGATCCTGTAAAAACTAAACCTTTTTATGATAAAGCACAATTAGCAAAAAAATATACTGGCGAGTTAGATACATACATTGAAGGTATCAAAACAGAATTAACTGAATTAGCTGGTGGTATTGATGAAGAGTC
>JAHEGO010000004.1 GCA_024645045.1 Sphingobacteriaceae bacterium | reverse complement strand
ACAAGAACAAGCAATTGTTGCCGAATGGAAAGCAAATGGTATTATAAATCATTTATATTTGAGAGAAGAAAGAAATGGTGCTGTACTACTATTTAATGACATTTCAGAAGATGAAGTTAAAGTGTTAATGGAGAAACTACCTTTTTACGCTATAAGCAAGAAAATTGAATATTTTAAATTAATTCAACAGTTTTAAATTGACTAATAAAAACCGAAGGATAATTAAAAAATAATCTTCTTATAGAGATATGAAAAGATTAATTTTTAAATTAATGATGCTTCCATGCATTGTTTTCGCGCAAAATAACACCCAAAATATTAGAGGTGAAGTAAAAGATAAATTATCCAATGCTCCACTAACGGGGGTTTTAATTAATATAGACCTTAAAGAAAAATGGACTATAAGTGACGTTCAAGGTAAATTTGCAATAGCAAACATCCCTCCAAATCGATATAATGTTATTGCAACATTCTTAGGCTATAAAACATTAACTATTCCAAACGTAATTGTCACATCTGGTAAAGAAGTGATTTTAGAAATAGCATTAGAGGAATCTATCAATCAAGTTGGAGAGGTTTTAATAAATGCAAATAACAAAGCGGGTAGTATTAATAAACTATCTAATGTTAGTAGCAGAACTTTTTCAATGGAAGAGGTAAATAGGTATGCAGGTGGACGAAATGACCCAGCTCGATTAGCTGCAAATTTTGCCGGAGTAAATGCCCCCGACGACAGTAGAAATGATATTGTTATTAGAGGAAACTCACCAACTGGTGTGCTATGGAGAATTGACGGCATGAACACCAGCAATCCTAACCACTTTGCCTCTGTTGGCACCACAGGGGGAGCAGTTAGCGCACTTAACACAAACTTATTAAAGAGCTCAGATTTTTTTACATCGGCATTTCCTGCAGAATATGGCAATGCAATAGCTGGTGTTTTCGATTTAGGTTTTAGAGATGGGAACCATAAAAAGAGCGAAACTACATTGCAAATGGGCGTAATAACTGGATTAGAAGCAACTGCAGAGGGGCCATTTAGCAAAAAAAGTGATGCTTCATACTTGATTGGTTACCGATATGCATTAGCAGGCGTTGCTCAAAAAATGGGCATTGATATAGGTACAACCGCGACTCCTTCTTATCAAGATTTGTCTTTCAAATTAAATAGCGGCACGAGTAAATATGGCAAAATTTCCATGTTTGGAATTTTAGCAGAAAGCACTATTGAAATTGGCGGGGGAAATTCAAATACGCTATATGGGAATGGCAATCAAGTAGATTTTGCTAGCAAGATCAGAATGGTTGGCATAAATCATCATAAACAACTAAATAAAAACACGTTCATTAGTTCAATATTAGGATTAAACTACGCTAGTACTTATCAAACGAGCTACGATTTCGATAGACAAAGCAATACAAGCTTTATTAAAGAAGTAAACAATGTGTCTAAAACTAGCCTAAACCTGAGTAGTACATATAACCATAAATTTAATTCAAAATTATTTTTAAAAGCTGGACTGCAAGATGAAATAATAAAATTAAATTTATTTTACAAAACCAAAAGACAAATCAACGAGGATTATGTTCAAATATGGGATTATATTAGCAACACTAATCTAGCACAAGCTTTCATACATTTAAAATATACTTTTAATGAAAAATGGACAATAAATAGTGGCATTCATTCTCAATTGTTTTTCCTAAATAATTCACGCTCATTAGAACCTAGGCTTGGCTTAACTTATTATGTTAATCCTAAAAACACGTTCAATATTGGATATGGCTTACATGCTCAAATGCAACCTATTAACGTTTACTTTTTACAAACAACAAAACCCGATGGGGCTATAAATTACAATAACATTAATTTAGATTTTACTAAAAGTAATCATTTTGTAATTGCACATAACTATCAACCTTCGAACGATTGGCGAATAAAATCGGAGATTTATTATCAATCAATTTTCAATGTTCCGGTTACTAGCTATGCGAGCAATTATTCAATGCTAAACACTGGATCAACTTTCAAAGCAGACTTACAAGATAGTTTAGTTAATGGTGGAACTGGAAAAAACTATGGATTAGAACTTACAATTGAAAAGTTTTTTAGTGCGGGTTATTATGGCCTGTTTACTTCTTCGATTTATAATTCTAATTATAAGGGTAGTGATGGAATTACAAGAAATACAGCATTCAATGGAAAGTATGTATTTAATATGTTAGTTGGCAAAGAATGGAATGTAGGTTTTGAAAAAAGAAATAAATTTATGATAGATTCTAAATTTACCAATGCTGGAGGAAGGGCATATACTCCAATAGACTTAGCCGCTTCAAACGAAATCGGTCGAGAAAAACTTTCGGAAAATGTTTATAGCAGTTTTTATGAAAATTATTACAGGATAGATCTAAAAGCTGGATTCGTATTAAATAGCAAAAAACATAAAATAGCTCAAACTTTTTCATTAGACCTACAAAACATCACAAACCATAAAAATATATTTTCTGAGAATTATGATAATAAAACTCAAAATATTAACAGCACTTATCAGCTAGGATTTTTCCCAAACCTTGTATATAAGTTGCAATTTTAATACTTAGATGAACTAGCTAAAATTGAATATGTTTAAAGAAGAATAATTATAAAAATCTGTAAATTTAATTACATTTATGTAAATTTAATCGCATGCACATATCACTCACCGCACTCAAACCAAAAGGTTTTTTTAGTTTTTTAAGGTTTTGGTTTTTAGCCATTCCTTCTTTTCAGGAAGCAAAGAAAGCTAAAGGCATTTTGTTTTGTGAAGTGAAAAATATGCACGGAAACCAATGTACAATTACAGCATGGAAAAGCAGAGAAGATATGTTGGTGTTTATGCGAAGCGGCGTGCATCTTAAAGCCATGAAAGCATTTAGCAAAATTGCGACAGGAAAAACTTTTGGATATGAAGCGGTTGAAGTTCCTAGCTGGGAGAATGCTTATGCATTATTACAAGAAAAAGGAAAGATTGTATAATTCGTTTTTTATTTCAAAGGATTTGATCTGGTTCGTCGTCAAAGAATAAAATTAAATCTAAAAAATGCGAAAAATCTCTTTTACGCTAATCTTTGTATTATGCATTAGTGTGCTATCAAAAGCCCAGACTTATCAGAATCTATGGATTCCTGACACTTTGAATGGCACTGAATTTAACCTTACCATCAAAGACACCATCAAACAACTGAGGACAGGTAATCAAACTATTACCGGTGGTATCAATGGTAATTTTTGGGGACCTACCTTGTTCATTAATAAAGGCGATACGGTTCACATGAATGTGAGGAATAAATTAAACGATAGCACAACGATCCATTGGCATGGCATGCATTTACCTGCTGTTATGGATGGCGGACCACATCAAGTAATTCCGCCAGGAACGCTTTGGCAACCATATTGGATGGTAAAAAATCAGGCTGGCACTTACTGGTATCACCCACATTTACATGAAATGACCACAGAACATTTAACAAAAGGAATTGGTGGATTTATAATTGTTCGTGATGCAGACGAAGCGGCTTTAGCCTTACCTAGAACTTATGGAATAGATGATATTCCGTTAATGGTTACTAGCAGAAGATATGACGCAAATAATCAATTTTTATTTAACAATGTTGCATACGGTGATTACGTGTTAACCAATGGCACGCCAAATGCACAAGTGAGTTTACCTAAACAATATGTACGTCTAAGAATTCTTAATGCAGAAACAGAACGTGGCTACGATTTAGGATTTAGCGACAACAGAACTTTTTATATTATTGGAAATGATGGCGGATTGTTAAATGCACCAGTGCCTGTTACTCGAGTAAAATTATTAGTAGGTGAACGCGTAGAAATTTTAGTAAACCTAGGTAACGATGCAATAGGCAGTACCCTAGATTTAAAAGCATTCAATTCTGGTCAAGCATTTGGATTTCCTGGTGGAGAGCCAGCAACATCTGGCCAATTTGGTAGTCTATTAAATAATGTTGATTTTCCGATTTTAAGAATTAACGTTTCAGCAACAAGCGCAAATGCAATAAAAAGTTTACCGACAAGCTTAGTAAACAACACTTATTGGACAGCTGCAGACGCAACGGTGAATAGAGCTATAGCGGTAACAGGTGGACAGCCTGGACCAAATTCGGCACCATTTTCTTTCGATAACAAATCATTTGATTTAAGCTATATTAATAAAACAGTCAATTTAAATTCGATTGAAAAATGGACCATTACTAATAGCAATGTATTTGGACATACTTTTCACATTCATGATGTAGAATTTAAAATTGTAGCAAGAAATGGATCTGCAAGTGCTGTTGGCGCATATGAATCTGGGTGGAAAGATGTACTTTATTTACCTCGCAATGAAAATGCAACATTTGTTGCACGATTCGACGATTATTCAGATGCCATTCATCCATTTATGTACCACTGCCATTTTACAAACCACGAAGATGGCGGAATGATGGGTCAGTTTGTTGTTACAGGAACTACCGGAATTAACAATGACACAAAATCAAATTTAGGTTTCACTGTTTACCCAAACCCTGTTAAAGAAAAATTATTCTTAAAAATAAA
The DNA here is from genome assembly GCA_024645045.1 of Sphingobacteriaceae bacterium. GTDB lineage: Bacteria > Bacteroidota > Bacteroidia > Sphingobacteriales > Sphingobacteriaceae > CAIKLP01. The sequence goes on along the minus strand of JAHEGO010000004.1, from coordinate 55,205 downwards.
TGATGCGAAAAGTACTGCATATTATATTACCATATTCAATTTAAATGGTAAAGCTTTAATCATGCTTCCTCAGCCTGAAATAGTAAAAGGCATTGATATTTCTAGCCTTGCAAAAGGTGCCTATATTTTACAAATGATGGATAAAGAAACTAAATCAATAAGTGTTCAGAAATTTATTAAAGAGTAATGAAACGCTTGCCTAATATTTTTTTGCTGCTATTTTTATTTAGCTTTTTGGGGTTTAAATCGGATAAGTACATTCAAAAAAAACACATTGGAAAAGTAATTTCCGATTTTAGTTTGCTAAATGTTGATGGTCGGGTTGTTTCTTTAAAAAACTATCCTAACGCCAAAGGTTTTATTGTGGTATTTACATGTAACCATTGTCCATTTGCTAAATTATATCCAGAAAGATTGAATAGTTTAAGTGAAAAATACAGCGCATTAGATATTCCGCTTTTAGCCATCAATTCGATGGACACAGCTGTATATGATGAAGAAAGTTTTGCGTTGATGCGCGAAAAAGCTAATCAAGATAAATTCACTTTCCCCTATTTATATGATGCGGATCAGGTTGTTGGCAAAAATTTTAATGCAGACCATACCCCTCATGCATTTATTATTTGGAAATCTAACAATCAATGGCTTGTAAAATATGCTGGCGCAATAGATGATAATGGAGAACATCCAGAATTAGCAAAATCATTTATCGAGATTTCATTAAAAGAATTACTTGAAAATAAAGAACCAAGCAACCCAGAAACAAATTCTTTTGGTTGTAGGATTTATTACAGGAAATAAGGTTAAAATGGTTAAATTTTAAAGGCTTCCTAGCAATAGGAGGCTTTTTTTGTTTGATATTAAACAAAACAAAAAAAAGGAGAGGTTAATTTCCCCTCCTTTTTTTTTGTTTAATTAGCCTTTACAAACTTAAATGCTTGTTGATTGATTCTTATAAAATACAATCCACTAACCAAATCTTTAAGATCAATTTTTAACGGCTTGTTTATATCCAATGTCTGAGATTCGCTATAGATTTTTGCACCTTTCAAATCAAAAATTTCTATTAAAGCATTTTCAATTAAATTAGAAGCATTTAAAGAAACAAAGATTTCATTTGTAGCAGGGTTTGGATATATTGAAATTTTCGAATCTTTAGAAAGCTCATTTACTCCTAATGTACTAACATTATAAGGGTTAGACGAATTACTACAGCCATTTACACTATCAATTTTTACTGAATAGTTTCCATTTTTTGTAATGATTAAATTTCTATTATTTGCGCCTGTAATTACATTATTATTAAAATACCATTGATAACTTTGCGCTAATGAACTGCTTAATTCATTCGCAGCAATTGCTGAAATAGTCGGTTTTGCAGGGTTCTTTTCTATTTTAACTAAAACAGCCATAGAAGTATCGGCATTACAAGGACCCGAAATTACAACTCTTTTAAACCATGTTGATTGCGTTAACATACCTGGAATATAATTCTGTGTTCCACTTGAAGGAATTACTGTAAATCCAGAAGCTGCACCTACAGTGGAACTTAGCCATTCGTATAAATATAAAGCACCATCGCCTCCGGTTGGTTTCTTCGCAAGAATCTCTGAAGGAAGATTTCCTGCACAAATATTTTGAGTAGCAGATGTTATTAGATTATTTGCGACAGGCTGTGTTACAAAAATAATTACAGAGGCAGTTGTATCAGCCGCACAAAGCCCTGAGGTAACTACTCTTTTAAACCATGTGTTTTGGTTTAAAATTGATGGCTGAAAATTTTGTGTGTTACTTGATGGTACCGCAACAAATCCAGTTGTTGAATTTGTAGTTGAACTTAACCATTGGTATTGATAATTTATTCCATCTCCACCAGCTGGAATCGATGCAGTAATAAGCAATGGCATAGACCCCTTACAAATTACTTGAGCAGTATTTGTAATGGTATTACTATTGATAGGATTTGTTACAGAAACTTTTAAAACACTACTTGTATCACTCATACATAAACCAGAACTAACTATTCTTTTAAACCAAGTATCTTGATTTAATGCTGTAGGGAAGTAGTTTTTTGAATTCGCATTTACAATAATATTGAAGCCTGAATTTGATCCAACGGTTGAACTCATCCATTGATATGTATAACTTAACCCATCTCCACCTGTTGGATTTGATGCAATAATTTCTGAAGGAATACTTCCAATACAAACAGATTGCGGAGCACTGATAATATTATTTGAAGAAATTGAATTAGTTACAGATATCTTAACTGCAATACTTGTGTCGCTAGCACAAGATCCAGAATTCACCACTCTTTTATACCATGTATCTTGGTTAATTATGGCAGGGTTAAAATTTTGTGTGTTACTTGACTGAATTGCAACAAAGCCTGTTGAAGCATTTGTTGTTGAAAACAACCAAGTGTAGTTATAGTTTAATCCATCTCCACCTGCAGGTTGACTTGCTGTTATTTGAGCAGGCATGCTACCTGAGCATATTATTTGTGTACTACTTGTAATTGTATTTGATGAAATTGGATTGGTAACACTTATTAATAGTGCAGCACTAGTGTCGTTAAAACAAGCACCTGAACTTACCACTCTTTTAAACCAAGTATTCTGGGTAATTACTCCAGGTAAATAATGCATACTATAACTTGATTGAATTGCTGAGAATCCATTTGTAGCACTTGTAGTCGACTTCAACCAAACATAATTATAATTTACTCCGTCTCCGCCAGATGGCTGACTTGCATAAAATTGTGAAGGCGAACTTCCACTGCAAATAGATTGTGTTCCACTTAAAATTGCGTTAGTTGTAATTGGATTGGTAACCGTAATTTTAATTGCCATACTTGTATCGTTTGAACAAGCGCCAGAACTCACCACTCTTTTATACCAAGTGTTTTGTGTAGTTGCACCAGGAGTATAATTTTTCACATTACTTGATGTAATTGCAGTAAAACCAGCACTTGCGCTTGTTGTCGATTTTAACCAAGTATAATTATAACTTAAGCCATCTCCTCCTGTTGGCTGTGTTGCATTAATTTGCGATGGAACACTTCCTGTGCAAACCGTTTGCGAATTACTTGTAATTTGGTTAGCAGAAATTGGACTAGTAATTGAAATATTTATTGCAGCACTTGTATCATTGTTACAAACACCCGAGCTAACTACTCTTCTAAACCAAGTGTTCTGCGTAATTACCGTAGGAGAATAATTTCTAACATTACTTGAAACTATTGCTGTAAATCCAGTAGAAGCGCTCGTTGTCGATTTTAACCACGTATATGTATAGTTTACTCCATCACCACCAGCCGCTGCTGATGCATTAATTTGAGGAGGCATCGTCGATGAACAAATCACTTGTGAACTTGACAGAATTACATTATTCGAAATTGGATTGCTTATTGATAATTTTATTGCAGCACTAGTATCATTAGCACATGCACCCGAACTCACCACTCTTTTATACCAAGTGTTTTGCGTAATTGCAACAGGAGTATAATTTTTCACATTACTGGCTGAAATTGAAGTAAAACCAGCACTTGCGCTTGTTGTCGATTTTAACCAAGTATAAATATAGTTTACCCCATCACCTCCTGTTGGCTGACTTGCTATTATTTGCGATGGAACACTTCCTGTGCAAACCGTTTGCGGATTACTTGTAATTGTATTAAGTGTAATTGGATTCGTAACAATTATTTTAATTGCAGCTGTTGTATCGAATCCGCAAACTCCTGAACTAACAGCTCTTTTAAACCAAGTACTTTGCGAAAGTACAGCAGGCGAGTAATTTTGTGTATTTGAATTTGCTATTGCAGTAAATCCAGAACTTGCGCTGCTAGTTGAACTTAACCAAGTGTAATTATATGCTGTATTGATTCCGCCAGTTGGAATAGATGCTGTAATAGTATTAGGCGCAGAACCTGCACAAATAATTTGAGTTGCATTAGTAATCGTATTGTTTGTAATTGGATTTGGGACAGTGATTTTTAAAGCAATACTCGTATCCGAAAAACAAGAGCCAGATGTTACTACTCTTTTAAACCAAGTTGTTTGTGACAATGCACTTGGAGAATAGTTTTTACCATTACTTGATGTAATAGCAGTAAAACCAGTTGTTGCACTAGTTGTAGATTTCAACCATTGATAGGTATAGGAACTTCCATTGCCACCAATTGGTAAAGAAGCAACAATTGAATCGGGCACAGTTCCCGCACAAATTGTTTGTTCACTAGTTAAATTGCTTAATTTATATACACCATTAGAATTATATTTTAATAAATAAATATTCCCATTAAAATCGGTGTTTAAACTTAAAACACCATCAATTCTAGCAGAAAGTGGATCTGCATTAGTTACCATTGAATAGTTCCCGCCCCCAGCTATTGTTTGAATTAAGCCATTTTTTAAATTTACCATTCGAACCCTCATATTAAAATAATCTGCAATCAATAAATTACCCATATTATCTAAAGTCAAACTATAAGGGCTATTCAGCTTAGCATTTATAGCAAAACCTCCATCACCAGAAAACCCAGCCACACCTGTTCCAGCAACTGTCGAAATAACTCCTGTGATAGCATCAATTTTTCTCACAATGTTATTCATTGATTCTGAGAAATATATATTCCCACTTTTGTCTATTGCAAGACCTGTTGGTATGATATTGGTTATTGTTGCAAGTGAGCCACTAGGCCCACTTGAATCCACACCAGTACCGGCAACTGTAGTTATAATACCAGTTGCAATATTTATTTTTCTAATTCGTTTATTATTATAGTCTACAAAATAAATATTACCTACAGCATCTGTATTTAAAAATGCCGGATTATTTATAGTAGCAATTTTAGCTTGCAAACCATCTCCAGAAAATCCAGCTACACCAGTACCGGCAATCGTCGAAATTAAACCTGTAGATTTAGATACTTTTCTAATTCTATTATTCCTGTCTCCGAAATAAATATTCCCAAATCTATCAAGTATCACCCCTATAGGTCGATAAATATTTGCACTTGTAGCTAAAATACTATCTCCATTGTAATTTGAATAACTACCCCCAACAATAGTTGAGATCACATTCGTTGTCGCATTTATTTTCCTGATTCTATTATTATTTTGATCTGCTATATAAATATTTTGAGCAGAATCAGCAGCAATTCCTATAGGAATAAAAAACTGAGCATTCAGAGCGTTTCCTCCATCACCTGAAAAACCAAAATCTGTATAGTAATCACCTGCAATTCTAGAAATTGTTGCAGGCTTTCCAATTACATTATTTCCAATAGGAAAATTAATGGAAACCAAAACTGCATTACTCGTATCACCGCTACATTCTGCAGTACTTGCCAATCTTCTATACCATGTATGCTGTGTTAAATTTGTCGTTGTAAAATTTTGCGAATTACTATTTGCAATTGGCGTAAAACCAGAGGTAGCAGAAACAGTAGAGTTTAACCACGTATATGTAATTACTCCTGTACAACCTGTTGGAATTGTTCCAGAAATTGTAGCCGAAGATTTTGCACAGATAGTTTGTGCGCCACTAATTGTATTGTTAGCAAAAACAGGCTGCGTAACCTTTCTTATTCGTCTATTAAAATAATCTGAAATAAAATAATTTCCTGCATTATCAACTCGAATACTAATTGGCATATTAAATTTTGCACTGGTTGCTGGGCCATTATCTCCAGCAAATGATGCACTTCCATCTCCTGCCACTGTTGAAATAATTCCAGTACTTGCATTGACTTTTCTTATTCTGCCATTTCCATAATCAGCAATAAAAACATGGCCTGCAGTTGTCACAAAAACATCCTGCGGCAAACTTAAACTTGTTAACGTTGCGGCAACTCCGTCTTCAACATAAGCTCCCGTTCCATTACCTGCAATAGTTGTGATGACCCCTGTAGATACGGTAACTTTCCTAATGCGATGGTTATTTAAATCAGCGATGTAAATGTTATTATTGGCATCTAATGCAATTCCGGATGGCGAATTTAATTGTGCATAAATTGCAGTGCCATTATCTCCCATATAACCCGAAGTACCACTTCCCGCAACAGTTGAAATGTTTCCTGTTGAAATTGTAACCTTTCTTACTCGGTTATTACTCTGGTCGGTAAAATAAATGTTTCCTGCATTATCTAAACAAACTGAGTTAGGCTGATTTAATTGCGCAGTAATAGCCGAAATATTGTCACCATTATAGCCAGATGACGTTGTTCCTGCTATTGTAGAAATTAATTTTGTAGTAGCAGAAATTTTACGAATTCTATTGTTATAGGTATCTGCAATGTATATATTTCCTGAATGGTCAACTGCTACTCCAAAAGGGTAATTTAATTGTGAGGCAGTAGCAAGAGCTCCATCTCCATTATAACCAGCCGTTCCTGTACCTGCTACAGTCGTAATTATTCCTGTAGCAGCACTTATTTTGCGAATTCTATTGTTATAGGTATCTGCAAAATATACATTGGCAGTGTCATCTATGGCAATTCTACCAGGAAATCCAATTTTTGCTGCAGTTGCAAGTCCGTTGTCACCACTAAATCCACTACTGCCATTTCCAGCAAAAGTGGTTATTATTTGAGATTGAGCGTTGGAAATAATAAGCGCAAAAAATACAATGAAGAATAGTTTTTTCATGTTGATTAAATTTTCATGAATTTAATCAACAAAGAAGCGTTAAGCTAAAATGGGGTGTCTAACAAATAAATAAGATGTCTAAGAAAATGAGACAATTGATTATCAACGCCTTATAGACTCAATTAAATCTATTGGCGTACCTCCATGAAACTTTTTAAATGGCTTATATAGTGCTGTTCTAGAATTAAAACCAGCTTCTAAAGCTAACCCTTCAATTGAATATTGTGCATATTTTGGGTTTTTTGCAATCTCTACAAAATATTCTACCCTCTTTTTATTAATCAAATTACTGAAATTCATTTGATATAATTTAAAGATTTGCTCATTGAACATGTCTTTTTCTTCAATGTTATTTTCTTTACAAAAATGTTCAATGGTAGCCTCTTTATTCAAATAATAAAATTTACTAAAAAAAGGAGCGTAAAAGTTATGGTCATCTAATTTAAGAGCATCTTGTTGGCTAAACTTCTTCCAATCAAATTTTGCTATATCATGGTTGTTTAAAAAAGCAGGCCTATAAATGGTCAATAAGAAAACTGAAATGCAAAACAAGTTGTACAAAACAAATAAGAAGCTTAAATAATGACTGTTCGCAAAAAACAAATTAGTTATAACTGCATTCAAAATAATTGAGCAACAGGTAAACACAACAAATAGCGTTACCCAATTAACTAATTTAGATTGGTATAAGTTATTAAAAGCTTTATTAATCCTAATTGTTTTTATCAGCTTAAACAATGAAAAAATTAAGATAAAACGCTGCAAATACCTTGTAATATTAATTAAATCTAAATGATCTTTTAATCGAAGCGAAAAAACTACATATCCATTATGGCTAGTAGTATTCAATGAAGTTAACGTGAAATAGTTATTCAAATTGAGTATAAAAATAAAACCACTGCTCCACCATACCCACTTTTCAATTTTACCTGAATTTAATATTGACAAAGCATACAAGCCCGCTCCCCAAATACCAAAATTAATAAATGGTGAATATTGCAAAATGTCAGCAAAAGTAAAGTCCAACCAAAATAAAATATCAAGATAAAGCAAACTTGAAATTAATATAATATAGCATATCTTAAAAGTTAAGGGTCTTCTGAATTTTATTAAAAAATCAAAAAAAGCAAGGCTACCTAATACGATAGTTACAAGATTAAGATAGCTGACAAACAACTCTAAATTATCTGCTGGTTGTAATATTGAATTCATATTAAACTGATAATCCCGCTACGTATTTTGTAAAATTATCCAAAATCATTTGCCATCCTGCTTGTTGCATTTCAATTGGATTTTGAGACTCAGGTTCAAACAATTCTGTAACTATTACACCATCGTTTGTAGACTCAAAAGTTACCGTCATTTTTCTGCCATCACCTAAAATAATTTCAATATTTTGGTGCTTTAAAATTTCCTGATAAGTGCCCCAAAAATCAAAACTCATTGATTGATCTTTAGCAGCCATGGTATAATGAAATTCCGAACCTTCCTGCAAATTGTTAGTTGCCTCGGGACAACACCAATCTGGAGAAGCAAAATTCCAGTTCATTACATGTTCTGGATTTGTCCAACACTCCCATACCTGGGCAATACTAGACTTGATTAATGATTTTACAACTATTCTTTTCATATGTATATGTTAAAATATTCCGACTGCCAATTCAGCCCAAATTAATAAAAAGACTAAAAATATAATAATGATAGCAATTTTTCTTGCAAGTAAATTTTCAAATTTACTTTTAATGAAAACAATTGCAGTTGCAAAAAAAGCCAAAAGTAATGCCATCATGATGTAATCCAATAGCGACCAATTAATCTCTTTAGTAAGAAAACTAGCTATAAAAGGCAACAACAATAATGCCTCAAAATATAAGATGGTTTTAACTAATACCTTTAACATTTCAATAAAATTTAACCTGGTACTGTTTGTGGTTTTTATTAGTCTTTAAAAAAGTTAATTGTTGTTGAAGCTTTTGATCTTTTAATAAAAAATAAACTGTTGTATTTGGGTTTGCATACAAATCCGTAGCCAATAACAATTGATTGATAAATTGATTGAGTCGATTGTCTTTCAATGACGCTGCATTCAGGAAAAAATAAAAATCAATATTGTTGATTGGATTAATAAGTTCATTTACTTTTTTTACCATTAAATTCAAAGCAAAAGAGTCTGCACCGAAAGAATTTGAGTTATTTAAAGTAAGTTGACTCGCTAAACACCTGTCAATGCCTGCGCCCTGACAATACTGAGGTCTATTTGTCAAACTAGTAAACAAATGTGCATCTTGCTTAATCCTGCTTCCTATTTCATTGAAATAATTTTTAATCGAAATGCTATCTGATAAATTGGATTGATCCAAATAATAAATTGCAGTCTGCGATTTCACTGTCAAATTTGCTAAACAAAAAAATATTGTAAAAAATAATATAACTTTTTTGCCCATTACTTAAAGTTTATATTTTAAAGAAATTTGAAAAGTTGTAAAGGCAATATAATGTCTAATTTCATTGATCGTTAATAAACTTTGCAATTGATCGTTTCTAATGCTCAATAATCTATTTTCAGGCATCAACAAATCACTTTTAGATTTCAACCATTCTAATCCAACATTTACTGCTATTTTTTTAGTTACATTTTGCTCTACGCCTATGCCAATTCCATAGAAAGAAATAGCTTGATTGAGGCTTAAATTTGATGTGTCTTCTAATTGAAACTTACCAAAATCGTATACTCCATTTTCGCTTATTGTAACATTAAAATAATCTTTATAGAAACCACTATATTGTGCATTTGCAGTTGTTTCTCTAGCTAAATTACCACTGGTTTTCTTCGCAGCTTTTACACTAAAGTTTAATTTTGTTTTATTGTTAAACTTAAAGCCAACAGTCCATTTACTAGCAATGGCGTTGAAACTTAAATGCTGAAATTCATTGATTTCTGAAATTGTATTTATTCGAACATAATTTGATCCATCTGGATCTATTGCATTAACCACCTTAATGTCTTCTTTTAAATAACTCGCATTTTCGATTGCATAATTTGCGTAACCCGCCGATAAGGTCATGTCCCATTTTTTCTTATTAAATAGGAATAAACCCAAACCAAACCCTTTTGTATTTATTTTTAAATTAATATTTTCAATGCTTGAATTTGCACTTTGAATAGCATTGCTACCTACAAAATAATTAAACCCAAAATAACTTTCTAAGAAAAATATTGGTTTCCTAAAGAAAATAGCTTGAGTGTTGTTCAGTTTAGGCTTTGAATAAATTCTTCTGAGTCTATTTGACCTAAAACGCTGACCTCCAAAGTCTGCGAAATTTGCTGTATTGATATTGATGCTTTGCTTTTTCGCCAAATGAATGTCTCGTAAATAAACAGCTCCGTTACTATCTGTTTTATAAATATTACCATTAATCAATAAATCATAATGTGACAATTGATTGATAGAGGTATCTGAAGGATTTTTAAAACCATCGAATATATTCCTTTTTCGAATTGCTTTCACAATTAAATACTTTCCTCTTGCAACATTTTGAGTTATAGAAGATATTTTAAAAACATCTGATTGTATTAAATAATCTAAAGAAAAATTTATATCAAGTGTATCTGTAAGTTTTAGCTTATCGCTGTTAAAAGCGCTTATGTATAATTGAACGTCAATTGAAAAACTTAAATTCTGTGCATCGACTGTGTCTATTCGAATAGCAAAAGGAACAGCTGACAGCAATGTTGGTGCATTACCTTTTGTATAAACAAAATTATTGTATTTGAAAACATATTCGTCAAGAGTTAAGGTTTCTTGATATGCGTTTTGTTGAATAATAAAATTGGGCATAGTTACTTGACTGTTTTTAAAACACGCCCTAAAACCATCATTATCTTCAATGATATTTATAGCCGAATAATAATCAATGAATCGCATGGCTTTCAATTTCAATTCACTATTGGTTTGCGCAATTGCTAATTGATACAAAAACAGATTTAAAATAAATAACAGGCAGATTGATTTAAACTTTCTCATAAATGCTAATTACCCGTTAAAATTACTTTTGCCCAAAAACTGCTCAATTGCTTATTCTTGACCTCAACAAAATAAACGCCAGGAGAATAATCCAATGATAATTGATAACTATTTGCAGCTATTGCATTTCTTATACTTAACAAGCGCAGCTGTTGATCGTAAACCTTAATGGTCTCAATTTCATCGCTATTACTTCTAATATTTAACAAGCCTGTTGTTGGATTAGGATACAACGCTAATCCATTAAATTTAGTAAGCTCTACTCCAGTTAAACTAGCTTTGTTATAATAACTTTTTGTTTCGCAATCACCTAAACTGGTTTTTAAATAATATTCATATAAGGTAGTATCAAAATTATGCGGCAACATTACATAACGTAAATTAGCATTTGGAATGTCTGTTTCTATATTATTACTTTTAGTAAGGAAGCCCCATTGGTATACGACACCAAAAGTAGAATCGCTACAAAATAAAATATTAGAATTTTCTTTTCTAAGAATTTTAGATTTTGTTGGTGCTTGACCAAACTTGATTCTTACGGGCAATTTTATTATATTCAAACATCCAGTCAATTTATTAATTTGAGTTAACCGTAAGGTATCTATACCATCTCTCAAACCCCAATTAATATATACAACATGATCACTTGGATTTGAGACAATTTTACCACCACTTGTACTCCAGAAATAAGTATAATTAGAATTGCTTTGAGCCATACCATACCTTACCTCTTGTTGGTTTCTGCATACAGTAGTCACTCCAAGAATTTGAGTGGTATCAGGCAAAGGCAATACGCTTATTTTTACAACATTAGAAGTATCTCTTCCGCAACCTGAACCTGCGTAATTAATTAAGCGATAATAAGTTTCCATTTTAACTTGCTCAGGCATGTAAACTTCTTTTGTTGCAGAATCTATATTTGACCAAATGCCATACTTCCCAATTTGCCATTGATAAAAATAATAGCCATCTCCTCCACTAGGTACTGTTCGAAGTGTTAAATTATTAGGTCTTAAATTATAACAAATATTTTGTGAAGCATTTATTTCAGCTCCTTTATAAACTGGATATACTTTAATCTTTAATGCTGCACTGATGACTTCTCCACAACCATTAATGGAAGTTATTTTTACCCGATAAAAATTAGTTTGTATTAATTTTCCAGGTTGATAATTATCGAAAAGCGCTCCATTAATATTTACATAATTAATAGAGTCGCTGGAAATTTGCCATTGATATGCATATACATCACCGCCACCAGATGGAGGTATTGCAAATTGCAATCTGGCAGGAAAACCATTATAACAAATAGACTGATTATTATTTAATTGCCCAGCTGCTAGTTGATCATAAACGGTTATTTTAATGGAGTCTGAAGCAATAGACCTACAGCCAAATGTAGCAATGGCGTTGATTCTATAAAATGTAGATTGTTTTAAAACACCGGGTTTATAAGATAATCCTGTTGCACCAGCTACGTCTATCCAAGTAGTACCATTGATAGAACTTTGCCATTGGTAAACAAACTTGTTGTCCGCACCAGATGCATATGCTTGAAGTCTTAATGTATCTGGAATAGTATTATAACAAATACTTTGCGTTTGGGTAATTCTTGGTTTAGTATAAACCGAACTGAAAACTTTAATCTTGATTGCGTTGCTAATTTGCATGCCACAACCAACATTACATTGATTAAATAAACGGATGTAAGTTGTTTGGAATAAATTAGGCAATTTTAATTTTGCGGTATTTTGACCATTGATATTGATCCAATTAATACTGTCTGTAGATTGTTGCCACTGGTATGTGTAAACACCACTACCGCCAACAGGAACGGTTGACATACGTATAGTATCTGGAGATGTATTGTAGCAAATGATTTGACTTTTGCTGATGCTGGCTCCAATAAATAAAGGATAAACTTTTATACGAATGATATTGGTATAACCGTTAGCACATGATGTATTTGGAATCACATGGACACGATAATAAAATGTTTGTGCTAAATTATTCGGTTGAAATGAAAAAACATTTGAATTTGCAAAATCAACAAAATTAACGGAATCGGTAGAAACTTGCCATTGATAAGTATAATTTGTTCCCGCTCCAGTTGGCAATGTAAAAAACTGAATCGCATTTGGAATTGTATTGTAACATATGGTTTGATTCCCATTAAGCTCACCAGGGTTAAAAACACCGAAAACAGTTACTTTAATTGAATCAGATATAAGTATACCACAACCCTTTGTTCCTATTGCTTTCAAGCGAAAATAAGTTGTGGATAGTAAAATTCCAGGGGCATACTTTAAACCTGTAGCAGCAACCACATCGGACCAAGTGCTGCCATTTAGCGATTTTTGCCACTGGTAAGTAAAGACATTTCCACCACCTTGTGCTAAAGATTGCACTCGAATTGTATCTGCAATACTATTATAACATATACTTTGACTAGCATTAATAATTGGCTTTACTAAAACACCAAGTACATTTAATTTTATAACATCGCTTGTATCGTTTTTGCAACCTGTAATTGTAGTTGCTAGTATTCTGATAAATTGATCTTGCGTTAATTTATTTAATTTTAATTTTACAGTTGTTTGTCCAGAAATATTTGTCCAGGTAAGACTATCTGTTGAAATCTGCCATTGATATGTATACCAACCCAATCCGTTTACTGGATAATTAAGTGCGCGAATGGTATCTGGTGCTGTGTTATAGCATATCGTTTGTGATCCATTTAATAAACCATGTGGCATAACAGGAAAAACAATTAGAACAACCGCCGCACTTGTGTCTTTTTTCAAACCCATTCCAGCGGAATCAACTATACACCTAAATTTTTTATTACTATATGCAGTAGAGATATTTTTTAAATAAAGCGTGTCGCTGTTTGCTTGAATAAAAGTATTGTTCGTAATATTCACCCAACCTGAAGTGGTAGAATCTTGCCAAATATAATTTGAACTTGCGGGTTGTGAATTGATAACACTAAAAAAGCCACTGGTATTCTGACAAAGTGATAATGAACTTGGTGCAATAGTTACCGAAGCATGCGCATCTCTCTTGTTAAGAAAGATATTCATGATTAAATAAATAGCCAGAAATAATGCCTTGTTAATTTTCATTTTTAAATATTGCTTCAAAATTTAAAGCCAAAGACATCTAAATGTACTAATTCTTCAGAAATTTCAATACTTTCAAATGTAGGATTAAAATTTATAGGCCATTGAAGTGGCAAAGAACCTATTATTCTTCAGCAGATTTGCATCTGATTGAAAAACATTCGAAGAACCGTAAAGACCTCTTAATTCCATTCTAAATAGGAAATTAGGCAATATAAAATAGTCAGCATTTAAAGATAAACCACTAACTATAAAAGGACTGCTTCCTAAGGTTGAAACAATTACATTCTTTTTATCTTGATAATGTTCGAACCTTATTGCAGTTTTTAATTTGTCATTAAATGAATATTGAGAAATTAAAATCGGACTAAACCAGAAATTATAAGCATTGGCCTTTGGGTATTTTTGTTGCATACCTAAATCAAACCCTGCTAACATTCGCCATTTTTTATTTAACGTAATTTGGCTATAGAAATTATTAAACAACCTAAATTCTGATGATACACCGCGGCTTTCGCTACCAGCATATAGACTCCAATTAAAACTTACATTCGCGTTAGGAATAAATTTTAACTGCGTGCCGAAAGACCTAACAGCCTTGAAGTTTAGTGGATTTATTTTCTGCCAACCATTCAAAAAAAGTGTAGCAAATTCGTATTTCTGATTTGGTCGATAAGTTAATTTAAATCCCGTTTCATAATATGGCGATTGCTCTGCTAATAAGGATCGGGTTAAATTCCAATTATCAAAAGCAACAGTGCTTTCAAATCCAATATGAGATGGCATAACGCCTACTGAAAAATAAACTGTTTTATTATTATTCAACGCAACATTTAAATTTGCTTCCAATATATGTTTTGAAAATTTTGACTCTATTGCATAATTATCTTGTACATACGTTCCAGTATGAACAGCAAAATTCATTTCAATTTTTGGATTACTTAAATTAAACTTAAGGATTGATTGATTAAATTCAAGCTGTTTATTTCTATTATAATTAAAATAAAAGCTTTGCCTATCTCCTTTTTGACTGCGATTAAAATCCGAAACAAAATAGGCTTCTGAATACCCTGAAACTGTAAATTTAAACTTGGGTAAAATATTCCAGTCTTGCGCACTTAATTTTAATGAAAACAAGCCAAAAACGATTATCAAAGTGGCTTTTTTAACAAACATTATTGTATTTTTATTGTTTCAATTTATATAACATTCAAAAATAGCAAACATTATAATAATACCGATATGAGTACTGAAAACAAATGCCCGTTTAACCACGGAGAAGTGAAAAAAAGTGCAGGTGGCGGAACTAGAAATCGCGACTGGTGGCCAAATTTATTAAACTTGAATGTGCTTCGCATGCACAGCAGTTTATCCAACCCAATGGGTGAAAATTTTGACTACGCAAAAGCATTCAACGCATTAGATTTAAAAACACTAAAAAATGAAATCAATGAATTGATGGTTCAATCACAAGATTGGTGGCCTGCAGATTATGGACATTACGGACCATTGTTTATTCGTATGGCTTGGCATAGTGCGGGAACCTATCGTACCAGTGATGGTAGAGGTGGTGCTGGTGCTGGAACACAAAGATTCGCGCCTTTAAATAGCTGGCCAGATAATGCCAATTTAGACAAAGCAAGATTATTACTTTGGCCAATCAAACAAAAATATGGTAAAAATATTTCATGGGCTGACCTTATGATTTTAGCAGGCAACTGCGCTTTGGAATCGATGGGCTTTGAAACTTTTGGTTTCGCTGGTGGTCGTGCAGATGTATGGGAACCTGAAGAAGATATTTATTGGGGTTCTGAAGCAGAATGGTTAGCAGAAAAAAGATACAGTGGCGAAAGAGATTTAGAAAATCCATTAGCAGCTGTTCAAATGGGATTGATTTATGTGAATCCACAAGGTCCTAATGGTGTACCTGATCCATTGGCCTCTGCAAAAGATATTCGTGAAACATTTGGTAGAATGGCAATGAACGATGAAGAAACAGTTGCATTAATTGCAGGAGGACATACCTTCGGAAAAACACATGGTGCTGCTGATCCAAGCAAATACGTTGGACCAGAACCAGCGGGTGCAGATATTACAGAACAAGGTTTAGGTTGGAAAAACACATTAGGATCTGGTAACGGTGAAAACACCATTACCAGTGGACTTGAAGGTGCATGGACAACAACTCCAACAAAATGGAGTAATAATTATTTCGAGAACTTATTTGGTTACGAATGGGAATTAACAAAAAGTCCTGCAGGTGCGCACCAATGGAAGCCTAAAAATGACGGAGGTGCTGGCACCGTTCCGGATGCACACAATAAAACAAAATCACATGCGCCAATGATGTTGACCAGTGATTTAGCTTTAAGAATGGATCCGATTTACGAACCAATTTCTAGACGCTTTTACGAAAACCCTGACCAATTTGCAGATGCTTTTGCAAGAGCATGGTATAAATTAACTCACCGTGACATGGGACCTCGCGCTTTACACTTAGGTCCTGAAGTACCGAAAGAGGAATTAATTTGGCAAGATCCAATTCCAGCAAATGAACATAAATTAAGCGATGCAGATATTACATCATTGAAAGCAAGCATTCTTGCTTCAGGATTATCAACTGCAGAATTGGTAAGCACTGCATGGGCTTCCGCTTCTACTTTCCGTGGGTCTGATAAACGCGGTGGTGCCAATGGCGCACGCATTCGTTTAGCTCCACAAAAAGATTGGGCTGTAAATAATCCTAAGCAATTGACTAAAGTTTTAGCTGCTTTAACAACCATTCAAAATGCTTTTAACGCAAACGGGAAACATGTTTCAATGGCTGACTTAATTGTACTTGCAGGTAGTGCAGCAATTGAAAAAGCTGCTCATCATGCTGGTCATAAAATTACAGTTCCATTTACACCAGGAAGAGGAGACGCAACTCAAGAACAAACAGATGTAGATTCATTTGCATTTTTAGAACCAAAAGCAGACGGTTTTAGAAATTACAAACAAAGTAATTTAAAAGCATCTGCAGAAGAATTATTAATTGATCGTGCGCAACTTCTTACTTTAACTGCGCCTGAAATGACTGTTTTAATTGGTGGTTTAAGAGTTTTAGGTACCAATTTCGATCATTCAAATCATGGTGTATTTACAAAAAATGTTGGTTCATTATCGAATGATTTCTTTGTAAATTTATTAGACATGAACATTACTTGGAAAGCGAACACTGCGACCGAAGATGCATTTGAAGGTAGAGATAGAAAAAATGGCGAATTAAAATGGACCGGTTCAAGAGTTGATTTAATTTTTGGATCTAATTCAGAATTGAGAGCCATCGCAGAAGTTTATGCTTCGGATGATGCAAAATCAAAATTTGTTACAGACTTCGTCGCAACTTGGACTAAAGTAATGAACTTAGATCGATTTGATTTAAAATAGTTTAACACGCCTTTAAAATAGAGGTTTTATTAAGTCTTGAATTAAAAGCCCCGAAATGATTTTTTCGGGGCTTTTTATTTTTTCCAAAACTAAAATATATTCCAATTGTTTAATGGATGAAAAACAAAAATCATCAAACTATGAAGAAAGTTTTATTTCTAATGCTTTTCGTGGCTTCCTCTTGGATAGCTAAAGGGCAGCAAACATTAACGGTGAGTGGTAATTTCATGAATCAAGCAATTCCTGTTACTAACCAACAGGTTACCATTACTTATCATTCAATAGACTCTTTAAGCCCGATAATTGGGCGCGACACTACCCTTACTGATAATCTTGGGTACTATTCATTTAACACAACCCTATCAGCTGCAAATTTCAACGGATATGTAATTGTTAAAGCAAGCGATTGCTATGGTGCTACCCAAGAAGTTTATGGCGTATTCCTTCCAGGTTTTTACAACTTAATTGTAAATATAGAATGTGTAAATGTATGCCTAAATTCTTTTGCAGCATCCGTTGATTCTATACCTGGTATTGGATTAATGGCTAAATTTAAAGCTACCAAAGTAAGCGCTGCTGCTAATTACCTATGGACATTTGGCGATGGGACTTCAGGCACGGGTTCCTATGTAGACCACGTATATACAAACCCCGGTTCTTACACTGTTTGCCTAACCACTTCCGATTCATTAGGTGCATGCACATATACTTATTGCGATTCTGTATTAGTAAGCAATGCAATTATTCAATGCTATGCAACTTATAGCTACTACCAAGATAGTACGAATGCGAATATGTTATATTTCACAGGACAAACTTTAAATGCGCCTGGAAGTATTATCACATGGGACTTTGGCGATGGGCTAGTATATACCGGTAGTAATTATACCACACATATTTACGCACAACCTGGAATTTATAATGTATGCTTAGGCTACTTTGATATTATTAAAAATTGCTTTACTACTTTTTGTGATGTTGTTTATGTAGGTTCAGGAGTGACACCTAATTGTAATGCTGAATATAAATTATTCATGATTCCAGATTCTGTAACATTGGGCGCAAATGTTGTGTATTTTTCTAGTTTATACCAAAGTCCAACTTCGAGTTACTTTTGGGATTTCGGAGATGGTACATACGCATCAAATCAATTCACAACACATATATTTAATGGCACAGGAGTTTTTGATGTATGCCTAACAATTTACGATTTCGCTCAAAATTGTAGCGATACAGTTTGTAAGCGTGTAGAAATTATTAATGGTGGAATGAAAATTTTAGGTTTAGATAATTCAAAAAATATAAACATTAAAAACCTATTCCCAAATCCCACAAAAGGAATCAGCTACATGACGCTGAACAGCAAGTCAGCAGCGGTTGCAAATGTTAAAATATATTCGATAGACGGTCGATTGATTTCAAAATGGAATGAAGAATTAATGCAAGGCGAGCATACACTAAAGCTTGATTTAACAAATATTGAACCAGGCATGTATTTCATTGAAGTTACTGTAATCAATGAACGAGTTACTGCTAAATTGCTGATCAAATAGCTAATTAATACTCAATAAAAAACCCCGCAAGTTGTGCTTGCGGGGTTTTTTATTATACAACTATTTTATTTGACTAATACTATTTTTTTATTTGATACTACTTGCTGCTGGGCATTCAGAATAAGTAACTGATAAGTCCCATAACCCATTAAGCTACTCAATGAAATAGTAGATTTTAATTGAGTGAAATTACCGTTATAAACAGTAGCGCCGTTCATCGCAATTAATTTAAAAGTTGAACCTTGCAACAAAGCTAAATCATTAACTTCAACAAAAATATCGCTACTTGTTGGATTTGGATACACTTTAATATCTGCAAAAATTGGATTAACAATATTAGAAATTTGTGCTTTAATAAATAAAGTATCTGCAACAGAAACAAAATTTGTATCTATAATATTTGTAATTACTGTATCGTATATAATAGAATATGTGGTGTCAATAATATTGGTACGAATGGTATCATAAGAAGTCACAATTGTTGTATCAAATGGCACCCCATTTTCAGCAGCTAATTGCGAAATTTCAGAATTATTTAATACCCTATTATAAACCCTAAAATCGTCCATATTCCCTCTATAAAAGCTTCCCGATGCAATCCTATCAGAGCCTAAAACAGTTCCGTTGATTCCACTTGCAGATGTAATATTTGCCGTTTTTACACCGGACTTTTTCAATGCACCATTTACATAAATTTTATACTTCATAGTGTCCAATGTAACAACCAAATGATTCCATACATCAGAGCCTAATTGTATAGTGTCTGAAACATTCCCTGTCGCAAATCGCATTTGACCAGTTGTATTTTCAATTAGCGAAAGGTAAAACAAACCATTTACCAGCGAAGATCTATCTGCAACCACTAACATTTGCGTGTTGGTATTTGTTGATGGCCTTAACCATAAACTAACTGTCTTCTGCTTGTAATCAAATAAATTATTTATTGTAGCATAAGAATTCGTGCCGGTGAAATATAAACTGCTATTCACTTTATTTGCACGATCACCGCCATGAGTAGTGCCTGGCGCATTTGTTATTAAAACATTATTTCCACTAGAGTCTATTAAATTATAATTAAACTTAAAATGCGCTTTTAATCCTATAGTAGGGAGTTGCGCAAAAGCAAAAGAAGTAATAAAAAAAGCAATTAAAATAAATCTGATTTTTTTCATTTGTGGTCATTAACTTATCAAATTTAATGAAAAAATAAAAAAAACAAAAACTTGATTTTTTACTAATTCCAACCACCTCCCAAAGCCCTATACATATTAGTGATAGCGGAAAATTGTTGCTTCTTCAATTCTACTAATTCTAACTTAGCAGACAATGCTTCTCTCTGTGTCATTAATACTTCTAAATAATTTGCTCTGGCAGCTTTAAATAAATCATTCGCTACCATTATAGATTCATTAAGCGTTGAAACTTCTTTTGCCTTTAATTGAGTTGACTCTGAAAGATTTTTAAGATTTGAAAGTTCGTTTGATACTTCAACAAATGCATTCAAAGTTACTTTTTGGTATTGATACATCATTTGAACTTGCCTTGCATTTGCATTTTTAAATTCAGCTTTAATAGCCGATCTATTAATTGCGGGAGCTGTTAAATCTCCTAATAACGAATACGCTAAAGATTCTGGAGTTGTAAAAAGATATGATTTCTTAAATGCTTGAAAACCAATAGCCGCACCTATTCCAAGTGAAGGATAAAATTCCATTCTAGCTACTTTTACATCACATTTAGCAGCTATTAAATCGTACTCTGCTTGTTTAATATCAGGCCTATTATTTAATAATTGTGCAGGTAATCCTAAACTAACATTAGGCAAAGAAAGTTCTGTAATGCCAATAGAATCCCTGTTAATATGTTGCGGCAATCTTCCAAGCAAAAAATTAATTTCATTTTCAGTTATTGAAATTTTTTGCTGCGTTTCAAACGCAAAGCTTTTAGATTTATACAATTGTGCCTCGAATTGCTTTACTGCCAAATCGGTTACAATTGATGCTTCTTTTTGTATTCTCACAATTTGCAAACAATTTTCTTGCAGCTGTATATTTGCATTTATAATTGCCAACTGATTGTCTAAAGAAAGCAATTCATAATAGGCATTTGCAACTTCTGCAACTAAATTTGTAATGACAAAATTTCTACCTTCAACACTGGATAAATACCTAGCATATGCAGCTCGTTTTGCATTTCTAAGTTTACCCCAAACATCTGCTTCCCAACTTGCATGAAATCCAACGTTAAAATCTGGTAGCACTTCAGGAACAATATGGCCTGGCGTCATCTCTGTAGAAGCATCTCCAGCTCCGGTTGAAGTATATCTAGCGACTTTATCTACACCAGCTCCACCCGCAATATTTACTTTTGGAAAAAGCATGCCTTTCCTAAGCCTTAAATCATTTTTCGCAATTTGTATTTCTTGCGCAACAATTAATGCTTCTAAATTATTTTTTATTGCCGTATCAATTAAACTTGACAAATATTTATCTGCGAAAAAATCTGTCCATTTTATTTTCGCACTATTTACTGAGTCTCCAACTACTGCATATGTACTTGGCAATGTTTTTGAATTTATGTTTACAGTAGTTGCAGGAATTTTGCAACTACTATAAACTAGACTAAACAACATTGATATTATAATTATTTGATTTTTATTTTTCATTGTGATGATCTATTTCTTCTGTAATTGGATTTTCGTCTTCATCTTCAATTATGATATGCTTTTCAGAAATACTTGCAAAAACATAATACAAACCAGGTATAATCAATACGCCAAATAGCGTACCAAACAACATACCTCCTGCTGCAGCAGCGCCAATGGTCCTATTGCCTATTGCCCCTGGACCAGTTGCTAATACAAGTGGAATAAGCCCTGCAATAAATGCAAACGACGTCATTAATATTGGCCTAAGCCTAACAGCGGCACCTTCAATTGCAGCTTCCAAAACGGTCGCCCCAGAACGATGTCTTTGCACAGCAAATTCGACAATCAAAACTGCATTCTTACTTAATAAACCTACTAACATTAACATCGCAATTTGAGCATAAATATTATTTTCTAATCCTAAGGTGGCTAATAAAAAGAATGCGCCAAAAATTCCAATTGGCAATGACATTAAAATTGGGAACGGTAAAATAAAACTCTCGTATTGAGCTGCCAACACTAAATAAACAAATACGAAACAAATAATAAATATATATAGCGCTTGGTTTCCACTTCGTATTTCATCTTTAGAAATTCCCGCCCAATCTATTCCAAATCCTTTTGGCAATTTTGCTTTAGCAACATTTGTAATTACTTCTAATGCCTTACCACTACTATAGCCAGGAGCAGCTCCACCACTCACTTCTGATGAGTTATATAAATTATGCCTAGTAATTTCTTCTAACCCATAAACTTTGTCTATTGTCATAAATGCGCCGTATGGCACCATCTCTCCTCGATCATTTTTAACATATAGTTTCAAAATGTCTTGTGGTAAAGCCCTATATTGAGGTAAAGCCTGAACCATTACTTTATATTGACGATCATACTTTATAAAACTAGTAGCATAGTTGCTTCCGATTAAAGTGGATAGGTTATCCATTGCATTTTCTATACTTACACCTTTTTGTTGAGCTTTATCGTTATCCACACGTAACATATATTGCGGGAAACTTGCATTATAAAATGTAAATACGGATGTTAGCTCTGGTCTTTTATTTAATTCCTTTGTAAATTCTTTACTAACAGTTTCCATTTTTTTATAATCTCCGCTACCAGATTTATCTAATAACCTTAGCTCAAATCCGCCAGCAGCACCATATCCTGGCACTGCAGGAGGTGGGAAAAATTCAATTGTCGCTCCTTTGATGTCCTTAGTTTTCTCCTCTAATTCTTTCATTACCTCTTCGACCGAATGCTTCCTTTCATCCCAACCTTTCAAATTAATCAAGCAAGTTCCTGAACAAGCCATTGTGCCCTCCGTTAAAATTTCAAAACCGGCAATAGATGACACCGATTGAATTTCATCCATAGAGTTAGCTACTTTTTGAATTTTTGATAAGATTGCATCTGTTCGTTCAAGAGTTGATCCAGGTGGCGTTAATACAATTGCATAAAACACGCCTTGATCCTCGTTAGGTATAAAGCCAGAAGGGACTCTTCCACTTAAGAACCAAGTACCAATACAAAATAAAATTAAAGTCAAAAATGTAACGACCCTTCTGTTAATTATTAAAGCTAAATTCTTTTTATACTTTCCAAGAACGCGGTTAAACCAATTATTAAATCCTGTTAAAAAACGATTAACAGGTGTGTTTTTTACAGGTAATCCGTGCGTATTTTTTAGCATTATTGCACACAAAGCAGGAGTCAATGTTAAGGCAACTATACATGATAATATAATTGAAGTTGCCATTGTAACTGAAAACTGCCTATAAAATATACCGACTGGACCAGTCATAAATGCTGCAGGAATAAACACTGCAGACATTACTAAACTTATAGCAATAATAGCACCGCTAATTTCGTGCATCACTTCAATAGTTGCTTGCCTAGGAGGTAAATTTTTATCACCCATTTTAGCATGAACGGCTTCCACTACAACAATAGCGTCATCTACTACAATTCCGATAGCCAATACTAATGCGAAAAGGGTAATTAGATTTAACGAGATGCCAAAAAATTGCATGAAAAAGAAAGTGCCAATTAAGGAAACAGGAACTGCAAATGCTGGAATAAGAGTCGACCTCCAATCACCTAAAAACAAAAACACCACCAAACTCACTAAAATAAATGCTTCTATTAAAGTGTGTATTACTTTTTCAATAGATGCATCTAAAAATTTTGAAACGTCATAACTGATTTCATAATCCATGCCTTTAGGAAAACTTGTTGCTTTAATTTCCTCCATCTTCTTTTTGATATTCGCAATAACTTCAGTAGCGTCACTACCATAAGATTGCTTTACCATAATAGATGCAGCAGGTTTTCCATTTAATTTAGAATATAAATCGTAATAGGTACTTCCAAATTCTACATCGGCCACATCTTTTACTCTTAATATTTGACCATCCGGACTTGCTTTTAAAACAATATTCTCGTAACCTTCTTTTGAATTATATCTTCCAGGATATTTTAGAACATATTCGAACGATTGGGGTCTTTTACCTGAACTCTCTCCCGTTTTACCAGGCGCTGCTTCTAAGTTTTGCTCATCAAGTGCTTTTAATACTTCTTCGGATGAAATATTATATGCTAACATCCTATCCGGTTTCAACCAAATTCTCATCGCATATTCTCTGTCTCCTAATATATCTGCTACACCAACACCATCAATTCTTTTGATATCAGAAAGGATATTTATATCTGCAAAATTATATAAGAAGTTAACATCTAAGTTTGGGTCTTTACTATACAAGTTAACGTACATTAACATATTAGATTCTTCCCTTGTGATTTTCACTCCTTCTTTTACAACTAGTGGAGGTAATTTATTAATAACAGCAGCTACTCTATTCTGAACATTAATTGCAGCTATATTAGGGTCCGTTCCAAGTTCGAAAACAACTTGTATCATACACACGCCGTCGTTACCTGCATCTGAGGCAATGTACTTCATTCCTGGCACACCGTTAATTGCCCTTTCAAGTGGAATCACAACCGCTTTAATCATTAGTTCGCCGTTGGCCCCTGGATACTCAGCAGAAATATTAACTTTCGGAGGCGATATTGATGGGAATTGCGTAACAGGCAATTTCACCAATGCCAACACACCCAATAATAAGATCATAATGGAAATTACAATCGACAATACTGGTCTTTTAATGAATTTTGTAAACATGAATTAAATTATAAATGATGTGTTTGAAATTATTTATTGAATGCCTGCAAAGATTCTTTTGCAGGAACAAAGATTGTTTGGATTTCATCATCTTCTTTTACCGATTGAATTCCTTCTAGTAAAATTTTATCATTAACCGATAAACCCGACTCAATGACGTATATATTTGCAAGTTTTTGTTTTAAAGTAATACACCTACTACTCACTTTATTTTTATCATCTACAACATATACATATGTTTTATCTTGAATCTCGTAGGTTGCTCTTTGAGGAATAATGATAGCATGATCTAAATTAAATTTCAATTGTATTTTACCAGTTTCACCATGTCTCAACAACAAATTCGGATTAGGAAATTTTGCACGAAAAGCAATACTTCCAGTGCTATTATCGAATTCTCCTTCTATGGTTTCAATTTTACCTTTGAATTGATGTAATTGTCCATTAGCTAATACTAAACTCACTTCTGAGTTATTGTTTTTACGACTTTTAAAATCCAAATACTCTTGCTCAGATACATTAAAATAAGCATATACTTCTTTGTTATTTGATAATGAAGTAAGCAAAGTGCCCTCATCAATTAAACTCCCTACTTTAAACTTCAAACGATCTACCACCCCATTAAAAGGTGCGAAAACTTTTGTATAACTTACATGCAATTCGGCAAGTGCGGCATCCGCTTTTACTTCGTTTAATTTTGCAACTGATAATGCTAATTCTGTTTTTGAAACAATTCCCTTATCTGCTAAAGTTTTAACATTTTGCATTTCCAATTCGGCAGTTTTCACCTTTGCACTTGCAATTTGTAACTCTGCTTCATATTCTCTTGGCCTTATTGTAAACATCAGCTGCCCTGCTTTTACTTGCTGCCCTTCATCAACATTAATAGTCTCAACGAAACCCTCAACCTTTGCCCTGATTTCAATATTTTGGATTGACTGAATTTGTGCCACATACTCTTTTGTATAAGTGGTATCAATCAAAAGAGGATTGGTTACGGTATACTTACCCACTTCTTCTTTCTCTTCTTTCTTTGCACCGCATGCAGAAAGCAATAAACTAGCAAAAATGCTCAACGATAAAATTGATTTATTCATATTCTTAAATTGTAACAAATGATTAATTATGCCGAAATGGCAAAACATGATGTATATAAATACTTAATTATTGTTTGGTATTTATTTACAAGGAAAACTATAGTGTTTCAGATATTTTGTGTTTCAGATTCTAAACACACGATACAGCACAAAAAGTGAATGCTTTGAAAAATTAAAAGCACTCCATTTTGCTGTCAAATTTTTAGAAGGAGCTTCTAAAAATAAAAATTTACTAAAGTTAGACTTTTGAATTTCAGACTGAATATCTCTATTGTCTGAATCACTAAAATCGTCTTCATTGATTACAAAATTTAATACATAATCTTGTAATTGATAATGAGTTGCTGGTAAAAATTCTGCATGGGAAGTCTGAATGACTTCATGCGAAATAGAGAAATCAATTGGCTTTGCACCAGATATAGAAGGCTGAAGCACAGCCATGAATATACTTATACAGAAAAATAAAAATATTCTCATGCCACAAATATACAAATTGAAAATTGCAATATTTTAAAAAAACAATAATTACTATGCTTGTAACAACATTGCTATATTAAACTTTTTCATTTGCATAAATGCATACATCACTTTGGGTGCTTTTTCAGGATCACTCATTAGCTTTCCTAAAATGCTAGGAACTACTTGCCAAGAAACGCCAAACTTATCTTTAAGCCAACCACACTTGCCTTCAGACCCACCTTCGGTTAATTTATCCCAATAGTGGTCAATTTCTTCTTGCGTTTCACAAGTAATAACAAATGAAGTCGCTTCTGTAAAATGAAATTCAGGACCACCATTCAATGCCATAAATTTTGCACCATTTAATTCAAAGACCACTGCCATTGGATTTGCAGATAAAATCTTCGAATTTGGATGTACACTGCAATAAAACTCAGCTGCAGATAATGCCTGGCCATCAAACCAAAGGCACGGATAAATTGATTTATTCATAATTTATATGTCAATCCCCAAAAATAAACATTTGATCGATAATTTGCTTTAAGAAATTTATTTGCAAATCAATATATTAATCGTAATTTTACGATTAATATGAAAGAAGCCATTCAAAACGACTATAGTAAATCGGAAATTTTGCTAGCTAAATTCGCCAAAGCACTTGGCCATCCTGCAAGAATTGCGATCATCAACCTATTGATTAAGAAAAAATCTTGTATTTGCGGCAGTATTGTTGATGAGCTGCCAATTGCGCAAAGCACCGTATCACAACATTTAAAAGAATTAAAATCTGCCGGTTTAATTAAAGGAAATACAACTGGCGTTTCAGTTTGTTATTGTATCGACGAAAAGAATTGGGCACTTGCACAACAACTATTTTCTAAACAATTTGAAAAAAATCAACCTATTATAAATATATGTTGCTAAATAAAAAAAACATGAAAACAGATATAGAATTAAAAGAAATTGTAAAACAAAAATATGCAGAAATTGCATTGCAAGACAAAGAAACAAATATGTCTAGCTGCTGTGGTGCTGGAGGTTGTTCAACTGAAATATACAATATCATGTCTGATGATTATTCAAGCTTAGACGGCTACCATGCTGATGCAGACTTGGGCTTAGGTTGCGGACTACCTACACAATTTGCAAAAATTAAAAAAGGAGATGTGGTAATTGACCTCGGCAGTGGCGCAGGTAACGACTGTTTTATAGCAAGACACGAAACTGGCGAAACAGGAAAAGTCATTGGAATAGACTTCACCCCTGCTATGATTGAAAAAGCAAG
This sequence comes from Sphingobacteriaceae bacterium, assembly GCA_024645045.1. Classification (GTDB taxonomy): domain Bacteria; phylum Bacteroidota; class Bacteroidia; order Sphingobacteriales; family Sphingobacteriaceae; genus CAIKLP01. Next base: position 27,757 of record JAHEGO010000004.1, on the reverse strand, counting down.
AGCAAATGCTGAAATAAGGGGTTTTCACAATGTAGAATTTAGACAAGGGGATATTGAAAACATGCCAGTATCGGCTAACATTGCCGATGTAGTTGTCAGTAACTGTGTATTAAATCTAGTGCCAAATAAAGACAATGTTATTAAAGATATTTTCAGGGTGTTAAAACCTGGAGGACATTTTAGTATTTCAGATGTTGTAATTGTAGGTGCTTTGCCTGAAGGCTTGGCAAAAGATGCCGAAATGTATGCAGGATGTGTATCTGGAGCAATACAAAAAACAGAATACCTCGAATTTATTCAAAAAAATGGGTTCGAAAATATTGTTGTTCAAAAAGAAAAACCCATCATCATACCCGAAGATATCTTGAAAAACTATTTAAGCCCTGCAGAAATTATTAATTTTTTAAATGGTGATACTGGCATTTTTAGTATCACTGTGTATGCGGAGAAACCATTAAATTCAAAAACATGTATACCAGGTGGCGGATGCTGCTAAAAAAATGAAACCATGACAAGAAAAAAACAACTATCTTTTTTAGATCGCAATTTAACGCTATGGATTTTTATCGCAATGCTAACAGGCGTATGCATAGGTTATTTTAGCAATTTTGCTGTAACACAATCAATGTCTGTAGGAACAACAAATATTCCATTAGCAATTGGTTTAATTTTAATGATGTATCCACCATTTGCAAAAGTACGATACGATAAAATAAAAGAAGTTTTTAGCAACGCCAAAGTACTGGGAATGTCTTTGTTTTTAAACTGGATTGTTGGTCCAATACTCATGTTTTTATTAGCGATTGTATTTTTACACAATCAGCCAGAATATATGGTAGGATTGATTTTGATAGGCTTAGCAAGGTGCATTGCCATGGTAATTGTATGGAATGACTTAGCCGATGGAAGCAGAGAGTATGCTGCAGGATTAGTTGCACTAAATAGCATTTTTCAAGTGCTACTTTATAGTGTATACGCCTATTTATTTGTAACTGTATTACCACCACTGTTTGGTTTTGAAGGTAAAATCGTTGCAATATCTATTCAATCAATTGCAGAAAGCGTTGGAATATACTTAGGAATCCCATTTGCAGCAGGATATATATCTAGATTATCATTAATAAAAATCAAAGGAGAAGAATGGTACAATAATCGTTTCATTCCATTTATAAGCCCAATTACATTAATTGCACTATTATTTACAATCGTATTTATGTTTAGCCTGAAAGGTAAATTAATTGTGAGTATTCCGTTTGATGTAATTCGAATTGCAATACCATTAGCAATCTATTTTGCCATTATGTTTTTTATTAGTTTTTTACTTGGAAAAAAATTAGGTGCAGATTATGCAACAAATACATCCATTGCATTTACTGCTGCAGGAAATAATTTTGAATTGGCTATAGCTGTTGCAATTGGCGTATTTGGAATAAACAGTGGGCAAGCATTTGCTGGCGTAATAGGACCATTGGTTGAAGTACCTGCCTTAATAATTTTAGTAAACGTAGCGTTCTGGTTAAAAGCAAAATTATATCATTCATGAAAAACGTTTTAGTATTGTGTACAGGTAATAGTTGCAGAAGTCAACTTGCCGAAGGATTTTTAAGAAAAATGCTAAAAGATAAAGCGGTTGTTTATAGTGCAGGCGTTGAAATTCATGGCGTCAACCCTAAAGCAATTGAAACAATGAAAGAGGCAGGAATAGACATAAGCAATCATACATCAAATCATATTTCAGAATACGAAAACATTAATTTTGATTTTATCATTACTGTATGTGACCATGCAAAAGAAAGTTGTCCATACTTCCCTTCCAATGCAATAAAGTTTCACCAAAACTTCCCTGACCCAGCAAAAGCAATAGGTACAGCAGAAGATGTTAAAATAGAATTTGCACGCGTACGTAAAATGATTGAAGATTATTGCACTGCATTTGTAGCTGACAACTTCTAAAATCGAAAAATTATATACTGGATTTTAAGCTAATTACAATTATCAATTTAATTGGAATATTATAGTTTTAATATAATGAATTAAGTAGTCCTAATGTGTATTCTGCATCTAATACTGCTTTATTATTTTTATATATAATATCATTGTATTTAATTTTAGCATTTAAATAACTTACTTCTCTAGCATTGATCATGAATAAAGAACTTTCTCCTAATGAAAATAATCGCTTTTCATATTTCCATAATCTCTCATAATTATTAACATTCTTAATGTACGTCTCAATTTGATTATTGTAAGTATTTAGTTCATTAACAGTTGCTTTTGCTTTAACAACTAGCTCATTACGCTTATTTGCATTTTCATACATCGTATTATTAATTTTAATTTTAGTTAATTGCAAATCACCTCTTTCTTTTCTTAAGAAGATAGGAAATCCAACTGCTAAACCCCACTTATAATTATTTTGAAAATTTAATATTATGTTATCTGCATTATAGATTGGATTATAATTAATATTTAAAATTGGTTTTAACTTGTCGCTTTTGAATTTTTTTTCAATGGCTAACTGCTTAAGCTTAAAATCATATATTTTTAAACTAGGATGATTATTAATCAAACTATCTAGCAATTGATAATTAGTAAAAGAAATGCTACCACTTTCAATTTCTTCAATAGACCTATCCGGTATAGTATTTTCAGTTAGCTCAATTGGTGTGTCATTTTCTAACCATAGAAAACCAGACAAAAACAATGTTTTTGTTTTATATTCCATTAATGCTTGTTGCATATTTAAAATTCTATCCTGAAGCTGGATGACAGCTTCAACTGTATCAATTGCAGGTTTATCTCCTAATGCAGATGATCTAACATTGGCATCATACCTTTCCTTTGCCAAGGAAACAGCCATTTGATATATTTGTAAATTTGAATATGACAATTGCCAATCCCAATAAGCTTTTCCTGCGTTATAAAGCAATTCGTTTATGGCATTTATTTTTTCATAATTTGAAAGTTCTTGGAATAATTTCGCTTGTTTAAGTGTAGCTCTTCTCTCATCAATTACAAATCCTTGCATTAAGGGTAAAGAAATTTGAGAATAAACCAAACCGTTTTTAGGAGTTAAGTTTTCAGGATTTAACAATTCCCCTTGATTTTGTTCGAAGCCTCCTTTTAATTCTATACCAAACCATGTTGGTATCTTAAAACCTCCTTCACCTAATTGGTAATAATTTTTAGCATTATAAAACTTATTATTAAACTCATAAAATATTTTTGGATCGAAACTGCCTCGTGCAATAAGTGTATTAGCATCTGCTGATTGTATAATTAAATTTGCTTTTTTAGCCAATGGGTGATTTTGTTTTACTAATTGTAGAAAATTAGCATAACTCAACATGTTTGTGCTACTAGATTGGCCAGCACAAATAAATGGAATCAACAAAATTATAAAAACAAAAAGCTGTTTACTTCTTATCATCAGTTCCTTTTTTTAATTTAATATCTGAAGTTTGATTTTTATAGTAATCAGGTGGAAATCCATTTACCTGCCTCCAAAGTTCATACCAAATAGGAACCTCTTTCAACAACGACATTGCACTAGCACCTGCACCTAGTCTTAATTCTTTTGGCCAATTTGGGTAGTTCTTATCATGTGAGACAAGTACCCTATATTTTCCACTTTCATTTATAAAATTATCAATAGCTACAATCTTACCTCCATATGTTCCATATGAAATACCAGGCCATCCTGAAAATATCACTGAAGGCCACCCATCAAATTGAACTTGCACATGTTGCCCTTTCTCAAGCAATGGAATATCCATTGGATTTACAAACATTTCAATTGCTAATTCGTAATCTGCTGGCATGATACTTACTATTTCGGCACCTTCCTTAATCGTTTCACCAATTCCAGATTGAATTGCTTGAGTAATATACCCATCTTGTGGAGCTAAAATATAATACATACCTGAGCGTATACTATAATTTACAAATTGATTCTGCAGCTTAGAAACAACTGCTTCCGCATCATACATATTAGACAATGTTGCAAACTTATCTGATTCTGATTTTGCAATTTTATCTCGAAAATCAGCATTTATACTCTGCAACTCTAACTTCGCATTCAATATTTCATTTTTACTGCTAATTAAAACTGTTTCGTCAGAAATAACTTTTGCTTGTGTCTCTTGAAATTTCAGTTTCCTTGCTTCTAAATCTGTTAGTGATTTCAAACCTTCCTTATAAAGTTCCTCCATCCGAATCAATTGTTCTTTAGCAATTTTATTATTTATAATTGATGCAGATAATTTAACGCTATCATTTTGAACCTTTAATTTTGCTTGAATTAATTTATTTTCTGCTTGTTCAAGTTTTAACTTTCTTGAATTGATAATCGCATCGATTTGAACGTCTGTCGATTTGATTTTTTCCATATAAGATTTTACTGCAAACTCTTTCGACTTCAGCTGCTGATCTGTATTTTCAATTAAATTAGGATCTAGGTATTCTGCTTTTACCTCACTGATAAATAGAATTGTATCTCCTTGCTTCACAAATTGCCCCTCTTGTACATACCACTTTTCAATTCTTCCAGCAATAATTGAATGAATGGTTTGCGGTCTTTGACTTGGTTGAAGAGAGGTTACTTTAGCATTAGACCTAATATTTTGAGTCCATGGTAAAAAAAATATTACAAGCATTATAGCTAATAAATAATAGAGAGATTTGATTAAAATTCTGCTATTTACTCGCTCAGCTAATAATTGAAATGACTTATATTTCTCCATTTAATAAATTTCTTTTTAAAGTAATTAAATAATTTTTTATTGATTAGTTATCTACAATCTCTCCTTCATTCATGTAAATAACCTTATCTGATTTTTCTTGAAAGTACTTATTTCCTGTATTGCTAATTAAAGTCCATCCATTCGATTTATTTGTTAAAAAATCAATAATAATATTTCGTTCATTTTCTTCTATTAAGTCTATGTTGTTTTCAAATAAAATCAACTTAGGCTTATTCACTATACTTCTAGCAATAATTATTTTTTGAATGATACTTTTAGACAACTTAGACCCGGAAACATCAATTAAGGTATCTAAGCCTTTGGGTAACTCTTTGACATATTCATTTAAAAAAACATTTTCAATTGCCCACATCACATCATTAATTGTAATATGCGATCTGCCTAATGTGATGTTTTCTAAAAATGTTCCTTCAAAAATTGTTTCTTCTTCCAAAGCATTACCAACTACATTGTAAAGTTTTGAAAGGTCATAATTTAAAATTGGTAGGTTATTTATACAAACGCTTCCTGACTGAGCGCGATACAATCCACTTATCAAATGCAGAAGTGTAGATTTTCCAGATCCATTTTTGCCTGTGATACTATAAATTTTATTTGGCTCGAAAGTATAATTTATGTTTTTAATGACTGCATTTGACCTTCCTGGATAGGTAAAGTTTAGGTTTTTTAATTCTACTTGAATAGGGCTGGTTATATCATTCTGTAATGATGAATGGTTGAATTGACCATCTAATTCTAAATCTGTAATCTGTCCAAGTTTCTCTAATGAAGAAAGAATATCAAATATGCTTTCTAGATTTAATATTATTTTTTCAGATGAATCAATTACTAAAAGAATAATTATCTCAGCGGCAACAAACTGTCCAATGTTCATTTGTTGATTCAATACTAATAGCCCACCAACAATTAGCAATCCAAAAGCAACTATAATTTTAAAAAACAAAAGTAGTTTGTATTGTTTTTGTAAAATTTGGAAATGGCTTTCTCTTGATTCTAGATATCCAAAAACACGTTCATCTGTTTTTAATTCTGGTAAATTTGTTTCACCTGCTAGTTTAAATGAATCTTTTGCTCTAGCTAATTCTTCAAACCAAGAAACAACCTTATACTTATATTTAGACTCCGCTAGGCTTGTTTCTAATCCTTTTTTTATTGTTAGTTTTATAATAAAATAAACTAATACAACTAATAAAAAGCTAAAAACAATAAAGAAAGAATGATAAAGAGATAATAAAATTAACCCAAAAATAATTTGTAAGATAGCAGTTGAAAAATCAATTATAACTTTAGATAAACTTTTTTGAAGTGTTAATATATCAAAAAAACGGTTCATCAATTCTGGTGCATAATATTTATTTATTTCCTCGAATTTAATTTTAGGTATCCTAAAAGTAAAATCAAAAGCAGCGCGTGTAAAAATATTTTGCTGAATTGTTTCGGTAATCCTCATTTGCATTAGTTGAATATATCCACCCATTGCAATGCCTAGTATTACAATAAATACTAATACAATCCAAGAAACAGAAACGCTTCCACCTTGAATCAGATTAATTATTGATTGAATTCCCAATGGCAAAGAAAGGGCTATGATGCCTTTAAAGAATGCATAAGTATAAACTTGATAAATTTCTTTACGGTCTGGTTTAAGCAATGATAATAACCTTTGATATGAAGTCTTCATTATTTAGCTTTAATAGATTGTTGAACAAGATTAGTGTAAAATTTAGTTATATAACTTGCAGATTTTTGTCTGTTTGTAAGTCGAGGTAAATGTTCGCCAAAGAAAACCTGCAAATGAGCACCTTCAATAATTGTAGTTAATAGCATTTGAGGATATTTGTAGTCTGGATTTATTTCTATAATAATTTTAGAAATTCGCTCTACAAATTGTTTGTAATTTTGGAATGCACCTTCTTTATTTGCAATGTCTACATCTTTAGTTAAATATGACTTAATAGACTCTGAAATTATGATTTGATGTAATTTTTTAAGATCAATACCTTCAACTGAAAAATTATCTGTTGTGTTTGATAATACTAAAGCAATAGATTTTTCTAACCTAATATTTGGCGAAACAATATTTTTGGTTTCAAACACTAATTGGTACTCCATCCATGCCCAATACCAAGAAACCAAATAAGATAATAGTTGATTTTTACTTTTAAAATATCGGTAAATAGACGCTTCTGGCGAACCAATTACTTCACCTAGTTTTTTAAAAGTAAACTTTTCAAAACCCAATTCTGCAATCATATCTACAGAATTGAGCACTATTTTCTTGCCAATTTTACTTGTTGAAGGTTCTATTTGAAATAAACCTTCATTCACAACGATCTTTAAATTTGATAATAAATCTTCCATTAGTAATTGTAATATTAACAAATATAATAGTAATACTATTATAATGCAAATTAAAAATATAAAATACTATATATCAAATAGTTGTAATTATTTTTTAACAAAATTTATTTAATAAAAGATTTGCTAATATCTTTATCCGGTACTAAAATGTAAAAAAACAAAACCCTTGCTTTAAAAACACATTTATTTTTAAGCCGAAGAAAAAAGGTTTTATTATTTCAAATAAGATATGAATTACAATTTGCTTCTTGATAACTTAACTAATCCCGCTTTACTTTTTTTTATTCTTGGCATTATAGCGGTATACTTAAAAAGCGATTTAGAAATACCTCCAAACTCTTCAAAATTCATTTCGCTATATTTATTATTTGCTATTGGTTTTAAAGGAGGGCAAGAACTCTCTCATGAAACGATTACAAGTGAAACAGGTTTGTCAATTTTATTTGGAATTTTCATTTCACTTATCATTCCAATTTATACTTTCTTTATTTTAAAAAGAAAATTAAGTGTATTTGATTCAGGCGCAATCTCAGCCGCATATGGATCTGTGAGCGCTGTAACTTTTGTTAGCGCAGTTTCATATCTCGAATCTCATCAACTAAATCTTCACGGTCAAATGGTTGCCATAATGGCGCTAATGGAATCACCCGCTATAATCATGGGACTTTTACTCATCTCTACATTTAATAAAGATGAAAATGAAATAATAAAAAAGCGAGATGCTATTCATCATTCATTTACAAATGGCAGCGTGCTTTTAATTCTTGGAAGTTTATTCATCGGTTTTGTTGCAAATGCAAAACAAGCAGAAGGAATAAAGCCATTTACTAATGATCTATTTAAAGGATTTCTAGCAATTTTTCTATTAGATATGGGAATTACAAGTGGCAAAAAATTAAAGTCATTCTTTTCATTTGGATGGTTCCCAATTTTATTTGCGATTTTAATCCCATTGATTAATGGCTGTGTAATTGCACTCATAAGTTCTTTAATTACTACAGATGTAACAAACAGGTTTATGTTTTCAATTTTAGCAGCTAGTGCTTCTTATATTGCGGTTCCAGCAGCCATGAAAATATCTGTTCCTAAAGCTAACCCAGGGTTGTATTTGCCAATGGCACTCGCTTTAACTTTTCCTGTAAACATAACTATTGGAATGCCACTATATTTTCTAGTAATTCAAAATTGCTAAAAGCGATATCCAATGTTTATGTTAACATCATAGATTGCACCTGGACCTAATAAATAAAACAAGCCTCTGAAACCTCCATTCATATCCCTTTCCAAGTCACCATTATTTATTTTTGGGCATAATTTAAAGCCACGTGAGTAGTCGATAAAAAAACGTTTTTCTTTGCCAATTAATCTTTGCGTTCCCCAACCAAATCCGGCTAAGATATACCTACCATCATTTGATTGACCTCTTCCCAATTTACCATAATGATAAGATTGCACCCCCATTGCCTTTGACTTGTATTTTCTAAATTCTAAATAACTCTGGTTCCCAACCCATAAATGATAATCAGAATAGGAACCTATTATTGATGTTTTGTTATCCATTCGAATTTCTGCCTTAACTCTAATTTTACTAATAAAACCCGTTGGTCCATTCAGATATATGGCAAAACCTGGCTCTTCCAGCTTAGATGGAGAAATACCTTGTGCAAAAATTACATTAACAATTAAAATAAATAATAGCGTAAAAATTAACCTTCTTTTCATTTTTTCTTTATTTAATAGGCTAGAAATTGTTTCAAATACCAAGTCTAAAATAATATAATTTCCTGATAAATATCATTGTTTAACATAATGCCAAAATTTTTATTCATTAAACCAATTAGCTAGCCCATATTAAATAGGGAAAATAATTCCTATTTATTTTCTTACAAAAGATTAAATTTGAACATATTAGAATTACTATTTTATGGAAACAAAAGTCTTATTTGTCGAAAAACAAAAGTTTAAACAAAAATGGGTTTGGATTTTACTCGGAGCTATTAACCTGGTGTTTTTTTATGGCATCATTCAACAATTGTATTTTAAAATACCGTTCGGTAATAATCCTACAGGAGACAAAGGACTAATTATTTCCACTTTACTTTTCCTTGTCTTTTGTTTTTTATTTAGTAGAATTTGTCTTACAACAATTATCAGTGAGCATTCGATTACAATACAATTAAATAACTTTAAAAAAATCAAAAAGACAATTAACTGGGAAGATGTAGCTAGCTGTGAAATACGAAAATACAAACCTATTCTAGAATATGGTGGATGGGGAATTAGATTCGGAATGAACGGCATGGCATATAATATGTATGGAAATATGGGCATACAATTAACTTTAAAGTCTGGCAGTAAAATTTTAATCGGAACAAATGAATCGGAATTAATTTCACCAATTATAAAAGAAATAAATGAAAGCACATTGGGACGAACGCTATAGCAGCGAAGACTTTGCTTACGGAGAAAATCCAAATGTTTTTTTAAAAGAAACAATGCCACAGTTTAATACGGGTAAAGCATTATTTGCAGCGGAAGGCGAAGGAAGAAATGCCGTATTTGCTGCATGTTTAGGATGGGATGTTTCCGCATTTGACTTAAGTGAATTTGGAAAAATGAAAGCCGAAAAATTGGCTAAAAAAAACCAAGTTAGTATTGATTATACTGTTGGAGATATTCAAACGCTAGCATATGACGTAAATAGTTTTGATGCATTAGTTATGATTTATGCTCATTTCCCTTCTTCCATAAAATCAAAATGCCATCAACAATTAATTACCTATTTAAAACCTGGTGGTATAATTATTTTTGAGGCATTTAGTAAAAATCATCTTAAACATAATAGTGAAAACCCTAAAGTAGGTGGTCCAAAAGATTTCAATCAATTATTTTCATTGGAAGAAATTAAAAAAGACTTCCAAGGTTTTGAAATTATTGAATTAATCGAAACAGAAGTCGAACTTTCTGAAGGCTCTTTTCACGTCGGATTAGGCTCTGTTATACGATTTATAGGACGAAAAGAATAAAATCGTTGTTTTTCGAGATTTTAACATTTTAAATGAGGGTTTTTTAATAATTTGTCTTCTAATTATTTGTAATAAAAACCCGAAGCAATGTATAGAAAAACCATTCTCTTAATTTTTCTTTCCGTGATTTTCATTTCAGCCAAATCACAAAATATTATTTTAGGAAGGCCAACAGACAGCAGTATTACTTTAAGTATTCTATTTGGGGAAACATCTGAATTTATTGTTGAATATGGAACTAGCGCAGGTATTTACCAATTTAATTCCGTCAGCTTTCAAGCAAATGCTAACATTCCAGAAGAAATAGATTTAATTTCTTTAAATGCTAATACAAGATATTTTTATCGAGTAAAATATAAATCGCCAATTGCTAGTTTTTATAATTTTACACCAGAATATACTTTTAGTACACAAAAAGCAAAAGGCAATGGTTTTACATTTACCATTGAAGCAGACGAACACCTATATGATAAAAAAGGCATTCCAAGTATTTATAATCTCTGCTTAAAAAACCAAGCAAAAGACAAACCTGATTTTATGATCTCACTTGGTGATATTTTCGGTGATGACCATAACCCAAACACCATCACGGCTTCAGATCTAGATGAATTACACAAATATTATAGGCCTTATCTGGGTAGCATTTGCCACTCTGTTCCATTTTATGTTTGCCTTGGAAATCATGAAGGAGAAAACGACTTCTACAAATTAAAAACTCCACCAAACAACTTAAGTATTAATGCTACTCTTGCTAGAAAATATTATTATCCAAACCCCTTCCCAAATAATTTTTATACTGGCAATACCGAAGTTGAACCTTATGGGGTTGGCTTGCCAGAAAATTATTATGCTTGGAATTGGGGCGATGCTTTATTTATTGTTTTAGATGTTTATCGTGACCAATGCGACACCTCTGCAAAACCAAAAAACTGGGAATGGTCTTTAGGATTACCCCAATACAATTGGCTTAAAAATACATTAGAAAATAGTCAAGCGAAATATAAATTTGTATTTGCGCATCATATCAGAGGTCAGGGAAGAGGAGGCATTACCAATGCAAAACTATTTGAATGGGGCGGATACGAAGCCAATGGAACAAGCTATACTTTTGCAAGCAATAGGCCTAATTTTGCAAAACCAATTCACCAGTTATTTATAGATAATGGCGTAAATATTTTCTTTCAAGGGCATGACCATGTTTTCGCTCATGAAGTGCTAGATGGCATTACCTACCAAGCAGTTCCGATGCCAAGTGACTCTACTTATCAAATTGGAAAGTTAGCCAATGCCGATGCATATACATCAGATACACTTGACGGTACTGGACACATTAGGGTAAGTGTAAGCGCACAAGAGGTTAAAGTAGATTATGTAAGAGCTTATTTGCCTGCAGATACTTTAAATGGATTACATAAAAATGGTGAAGTTGCATTTAGTTATACTGTGCATGCTAAAAATACAAATATCAGTGAATCGTTTAAAGATGTTCCAAGTATTTACCCTAATCCTGCTAAAGATAATTTAACTATTCAATGCAATAGCACAATAATAGAGTGGAATATTTTTTCTTTATTCGGAGAAAAAATTTTAACAGGGAAAGATAAAAATATTAACACTGAATTCTTAGCGAATGGTGTTTACATTTTAAAAATAAAATTGGATAATTTAGCATATTTCAAAAAAGTTATTATTCAGAATTAAATGAAAAAAATAAGTTTAGGTTTTATATTGACTTTTCAAATGCTATTTGCATTTGCACAATCTTATACAATTGTTCTCGGAAAACCGACAAACAATAGCATTACCATAAGTGCACTATTTAGTTTGCCTGTTGAAGTGAGTGTTGAATATGGTCCAGACCCATCAAACTTAATCAACACAAGTGCTTCATACATCACCAGAATAGATACTCCGATTGAAATAAATTTAACAGGACTAAACGCTTATACAGAATATTTCTATCGATTGAAATATAAATTGTATAATATTCCTAGTCAAACTAATTATAGTAATTTTAATCATTTTAGAACTAACCGATCATTAAATGAATCGTTTAGCTTTGCAGTAGAAGCAGATCCACATTTAGACACAAACACTATTTATGCATCATATACGCTTACGCTTCAAAATATGCTCGCGAATAAACACGATTTCTTAATTGATTTAGGTGACAATTTCATGTCAGAAAAATTACCTGTAATCAATCAAACAGAAATTACTGCAAGACATTTATTATATCGTAATTATTTTAACGAAGCATGCCCGTCTACACCACTTTATTTAGTACTTGGAAACCACGAAGGCGAATTAGGTTGGAGAACCAACGACACAGGAATTAATAGCTTAAGCACAATGTCTGCTAATACCAGAAACCTCTATTATCCTAATCCTTCGCCAAATGCTTTTTACTCTGGAAATAATAGTATTGAAAAGTATGTTGGATTAAGAAGGAATTATTATGCTTGGGAATGGGGTAATGCATTATTTGTAGTGATAGACCCTTATTGGTATACTAAGAAAAAACCAGGATGGGGATGGACTTTAGGGAAAGAACAATACGATTGGTTTAAAAACACCATTAGCTCCAGTAATGCAAAATACAAATTTGTATTTTCTCACCAACTTGTTGGTGGAGATGGAAATGAAGGCAGAGGCGGAACCGAGTTTGCTCACCTTTATGAAAATGGAGGATATAATTTAGATAGTACTTTTGGATTCAATACCAACAGACCAAATTGGGGAAAATCAATACACCAACTTATGGTTGATAACCATGTAAATATATTCTTTCATGGACATGATCATTTTTATGGTAAACAAATAAAAGATGGGGTTATTTACCAGGAAGTTCCGCAACCTTCAGCAAAAAATATAAATAGCACGAATTTACCAGCTGCTTATGGTTATAAAGATGGCGTATTTTTAGGAAACAGAGGTTATATTTCAGTTAAAATCAATCAAGATAGTGCAAAAGTAGATTACGTTAAAACATTTTTGCCTAATGAAGAAAATACAAGTAGAAAAAACAATACAGTTGCTTATTCATATGCTATCAATACAAGTACGGGGATAAACGTTAAGGGAAATAATTTTACTGCATATCCTAATCCTGCAAATCAAATTATACAAATTCAAAGCACTGAAAATAACAGCGAATTTTATATAATAGATTTGTTAGGCAACTGTGTGGTAAAAACAAGTTCGAATTTAATCAATACTGAATTTATTCCAGAAGGAATTTACACCTTGATAGTTAAAAACAAAGCAAATGTTCGCTATCAAAGAATTGTGATACAACACTAAAAACTAATCTTTCTTTCGTTCGAGCACAATCATGATTAACATGAGTAATGCTAAACCATAAAAAGAGTCCTCAAAAGGAATTGTCCCCCAACGAAAGCCTGTGTTCTCTATATCATTATATTGCACGATTGGAATTGCTGTAAGTAAACCATTAACAATGAAAAATGGAATCAATGAAAATAAATAGGCTAATAAAAAATAACCGTGCCATTTTTTAACATTCAAATAATAATATGCTGCCAATAATATTAAGAGAGAAAAAGTAACCAGTGTATAAATTTGCTGGTAAAAAAACGCAATCATTCCAGCTGAAAAAACTGCAAGTATTAACCATACCGTTTTTGACCATTTGAAATTTTCCGCCTTTGGAAAATAGTATTTCATACAAGCATAAATAAATATGCAGGCATAAGGCACTACAAGAAAAAATAATATTTCTTCAATTGGCAATTCAAATAATTTAATGCCAGTAATATATTTTTCGTTGAAACTCCAAATTGATTTAACGGTAAAATAATGATCCCAAATTAAAAATGGAATTCCTCCAAAGAGTAACGCAGGAAACAACCTTGGCCACCATTGATAATAATTAGCCCTTTTGTCAAAAGAATATAAAAGAGGAAATAAAATGGTAAAAAAATCAATTAATAAATAATAATACTTTTCCATTAACTTTTTTCTATTAATTTTTTTTCTGAAACACTTAATGATTTTGATTTCAACAAGACTGTTTTCACATCTTGTTTAAATGTGCCTGAAAACCCAGTACTATTTTTTTGTAATTGCTGAACAATAATTTTCTTGTCTACTTCTAATTCATTACTAAACCCTAAATATAAAGGTATATTATCTTGAACGGAGAAGCGCAAAAACCTAATTTCTAAATTATCTGGTGCTAATTCAATTGCTTTTTTAATCGTTCTATCAAAATTGCGAACATATTCGATTTTAGCGTATGGGTTAGTTACATGTTTCGCTTTTAATGCTGTGAAATACGCAATGTAAGCCTGTGTAAGCGCATCTTGCTGCTTGCTACTTATTAATACCTGACATAACTGATTTGTTAACTTGTCGTTGTAAACTGCATTTTTAAATTCCTTTCTAGCTAATTCTAAATTTACATTAGCCTTTGCAATAGAAAATAGCGCCATCAATAAAAAAAACAATATTCCTTTTCTCATTATGATCTGCTAAGGATGTTTAATTTGGTTTTAATTACTGAACTGAGAAGCAATCCAAATTTATGGGTATCTGAAATCCTTATTCTTTTATTTGCAATTACGCTTGCATCTAACTTTTTAATTTTTTCAAACAATGCAATGTAATATTGATATGCAATATAAACCCCTAGCCTGCTTGAAACAGGCAATAACATGATGCCTTTAAATCCTTCTTCAAAATCAGCTCGAATGTCTTGCTCGATATTCATTTTATCTTGATTATTAAAATTTAAAAAATCAATATTTGGGAAATACGTTCTGCCTCGCTCTTCATAATCCGACTTAATATCTCTTAAAAAATTAATTTTCTGAAAAGCTGCACCTAATTTACATGCCGCTGGTTTAAGCTCGCTGTATTTGATTTTATCGCCATTGCAAAATACCATGAGGCACATCAGCCCAATTACTTCAGCAGAACCATAAATATATTTTTCATAAGCCGCTTGATCATAAACCTGCTCGGTTAAATCCATTTCCATGCTTATAAAAAAAGCATCAATTAATTCTATAGGAATTTGATAGCGATTCACAACTGCTTGAAAACAATGTATTACAGGATTTAAACTAATTTGATTTTGAATAGCAGTGAAAGTCTGGCTTTTAAAATCTGCGATTAATGTTTCTTTATCATAACCATGAAAAGTATCTACTATTTCGTCGGCATATCTAACAAAGCCATATATAGCATAAATTGGGTCGCGCATGGGTTCAGCAAAAGCCTTAATCCCTAAACTGAAAGAAGTACTGTATCTATGCGTGATTAATTTGCTACATTCAAAACAAGTAGTATTATATAGCTCCATCATAATATTATCAAATAAAGAAAACAGAAAAAAGATATTTTGGTTTCTTTTATAAGGAACTAAAAATAGTATAATTTTGTAGAAATTCGTAAGGATACGATATTAAGCCATATATAAATGAAGAATTCGAAAAAGATTGTAGTAATTGGCGCAGGATTTGCCGGATTGGCTGCTGCTGCAAAGCTAGCGCAAGCGGGCCATGAAGTGCATTTAATTGAAAAAAATGACCAAACTGGTGGACGGGCAAGAATTTGGAAAAATGAGGGCTTTACCTTTGATATGGGACCAAGTTGGTATTGGATGCCCGAAGTCTTTGATAATTTTTTTAAAGAATTTGGCAAGAATACAGCAGATTTTTACGAATTAAAGAGATTAGACCCTTCTTATAGAATCTATTTTGGAGAAAATGATGCACTAGATGTGCCCGCAAACTTTCAATCGTTATTAGATTTATTTGAAAGCATAGAAAAAGGGAGTGGTAAAAAACTAGAAAAATTTTTAAACGTTGCAGCCTTCAAATATAAAACTGGCATGAACGATTTCGTTTGGAAGCCGTCAGATTCTATTACAGAATTTTTTGATGTCAGAATTTTAAAATCTATTTTCAATATCAATCTATTCGGTTCGGTTAGCAATGAGGTTCGTGCACTTTTTAAAAATGAAAAACTAATTCAATTGCTAGAATTCCCTGTTTTATTTTTAGGGGCTACACCTCAAAATACGCCCGGACTTTATAGTCTAATGAACTACGCAGATTTGGTATTAGGCACTTGGTTTCCAAAAGGAGGCATGCACGAAATTGTAAAAGCAATGACCCAAGTTGCCACGGAACAAGGTGTAATTATTCACTTGAACGAAGAAATCATCCATATTGAAACAAATAAATCTAAAGCCACAAAAGTAATTAGCAACAAAGCTGAATATATAGTAGATGCAGTAGTTTCGGGCGCAGATTATGCCCATACCGACTTAAAATTATTAGATAAAAAAGACGCTAACTATACAGCTGAATATTGGGACAAAAAAACATTCTCCCCTTCTAGCTTACTCTTTTATATTGGATTGAATAAAAAATTAAAAAATGTAATCCATCATAATTTATTTTTTGATGCGCCATTTGACGAGCATGCGTATGAAATTTATACCAAACCAAACTGGCCAAAGAAGCCACTGTTTTATGCCAGCGTTGCTTCAATTTCAGATCCTAATTGCGCACCTGAAAACGGAGAGAATTTATTTTTCTTAATACCACTAGCCCCTGGTCTTGAAGATTCAGATGCAATGCGTGAAAAATATTTTCAAATGATGGTAAATCGTTTTGAAAAAATAACGGGCGAAAAAATAGCTGACAATATTTTATTTAAACGAAGTTATGCAATGAATGATTTCGTAAAAGATTACCATTCACATAAAGGCAATGCATATGGGTTAGCAAATACGCTTTTACAAACAGCATTTTTAAAACCTAAAATGCGTTCTGCAAAATTGAAGAACCTTTTTTATACAGGACAACTCACTGTACCTGGTCCAGGGGTTCCTCCGAGCATCATTTCTGGCCAAGTTGCCGCTAAAGAAGCCTTAAAATACCTCGATCGAGCATAGTAAAAAAAATTTTAGGAAATAAAAAGCAATCAGGGATATCCTAAAACGGCATTAATATATGTTTAAACACGATGTTTAATTTATTTTAAATAAAAGTTAAACAAAACTTGGGATTGACTAAAAGCATGCTTACATTTGTTTAGCAAAACAAACAACATGACCAAACAAGAATTTGATTCTTTAGTGATTAAACAAAGTAGTTCTCTTAGAACTTATGCCTATCATTTTACGCATGACGCAGATGATGCCGACGACTTAGTTCAGGACACACTTTTAAAAGCGATTACCTATTATAATAAATTTGCTGAAGGCACTAATTTGAAAGGATGGTTATATACCATCATGAAAAACACGTTCATCAATAACTACCGCAGAATCACTAAAATCAATACTTTGGTGACACAGTCTGATGAAATTAGTTCTGCTAATTTATATTTCAGTTCTACTGCTAATGATGCAACTGGAAAGTTCATCATGCAAGATATTCAAAGGGCATTAAACCATTTGAGTGACGATTATAAAATCCCATTCAACATGTATTTTGAAGGTTATAAATACCACGAAATAGCTGATTACTTAAATATCCCAATCGGTACCGTAAAAACCAGAATTCATGTGGCAAGAAAGCTATTAAAAGCGAATCTTAAACCATATGAAAGAAATGTAAATAAGTCAAATATCGAGGAAGACTCGATTTTTGCTTAAAAAAACACAATTTCAATAAATATATTAACAGCCTACAATGCTATTTAAACATAGTTTTGTAGGCTTTATTCTTGTAAGCGCAAAATAAAACGCATTTCTAATATAATTATGGTATCTTTGTGACATTAAATTTTTATTAAAAATATCATGAATAACGGAACAGTAAAATTCTTCAACGACTCAAAAGGGTTCGGATTTATTAAAGAAGAAGGAACAGGAAAAGAGTACTTTGTACACGTTTCTGGTTTGATCGATGAGATCAGAGAAAATGACGAAGTAACTTTCGAACTGAAAGAAGGAAAAAAAGGTTTAAATGCAGTAGACGTTAAGTTAGCTTAATATACGAAAAGACTTTATTCCAGCCCTGCTTTATGCGGGGCTTTTTTTTGCCCAAAATTTTATAGAATATTAACTTCGCGCTCGAGTATAACGCCAAACTTTTCTTTTACAGATTGAATTATAAGCGAGGAGAAGTCAAAAATTTCTTGTCCACTTGCTCCACCACAATTTACCAACACCAGTGCTTGGTTCTTCCAAGTTCCGGCATTGCCAATTTGCTTTCCCTTCCAGCCACATTGCTCAATTAACCATCCAGCAGCTAGCTTATAGTTTCCATTTGGTAGCGCAAAATTCACCATTTCAGGGAACGCTAAAATTAATTGCTGAAAAGCATCCTTGCTGATAACTGGATTTTTAAAGAATGAACCCGAATTCCCAATGGTGCTTGGGTCAGGGAGTTTTGCCACACGAATGCTGGCCACAACTTCACTTACATCTTTTATTGTAGGATTTACAATGCCTCTGTTTTTTAACTCATCTTGTATGGCTCCATAAGTTAATTTTAACTCGGCATTTTTTTGTAGTTTAAAAACTACTGAAACAATAATATACTGATTTTTTAAAGCAGATTTAAAAACACTGTCGCGGTATTCAAAATTACATTCTGCTAAACTAAATGATTTTAACATTCCTGTTTTTATTTCAACAGCTAATAAAGAATGAAAAGTATCTTTAATTTCTACACCATATGCGCCAATATTTTGTACGGGTGCTGCACCTACAGTGCCTGGTATTAATGTTAAGTTTTCTAAACCGGCGAATTCTTTTTCTACACAATAGGAAACAAAATCGTTCCACACTTCTGCTGCACCACCCTCTACGAATACTTCCCCGTCTTGCTCACAGACTGTTATGCCTTTTATCCCTAATCTTATAACTAAACCATCGAAATCTTTTGTTAGCAACAAATTGCTTCCGCCGCCTAACACAAATATTTTGTTTTCCTTACAAATATCCGAAGCTAAAACTTCTTGCAATTCAACTATGCTTTTAACCTCAACAAAATATTTCGCATTTACATTTATCCTAAATGTATTAAATGGTAAAAGAGAAACATTAGTTTGAATTTGCATAGTTTATGTTAAATATGTAAAGCTCTATTTCCAGTTGCAGCTAAGCAAGCTTCTTTGAATACTTCTGTATATGTTGGATGCGCATGACTCATTCTAGCAATGTCTTCTGCACTGGCTCTGAATTCCATCGCAACAACAGCTTCCGCAATCATGTCTGCAACTCTTGGGCCAATCATGTGAACGCCTAAAATCTCATCAGATTTTGCATCTACAATCACTTTCACAAAACCATCTGTATCCATACTGGCACGCGCCCTACCACTTGCAAGGAAAGGGAATGAGCCTATTTTGTATGCAATACCAGCAGCTTTCAATTGCTCTTCTGTTTGACCCACCGCTGCAACCTCTGGCCAGGTATAAACAACACCTGGTATTAAATTATAATTAATATGTGGTTTTTGACCCGCAATTAATTCCGCAACATAAACACCTTCTTCTTCTGCCTTGTGTGCAAGCATTGCGCCTTTCACTACATCACCTATTGCAAAAACACCTGGCACTATAGTTTCCAAATGATCGTTCACTGGAATTTTTTTACCACGTTCTTCTAATTTAATGCCGATTTTTTCTAAACCTAATCCTTCGGTATAAGCTGTTCTTCCAACAGCAACAATGCAATAGTCGCCTTTAACTGAAATTGTTTTACCTGTCGCATCTGTCGCTTCAACTACTACTTCTTTTGAAGTGCTTGATACTTTTTTAACTTGATGACTTAATAAAAATTCAAAGCCAATTTTCTTTAATGATTTTTGAAGTTCTTTGCCTAATGCTTTATCCATTGTTGGGATAATACCATCCGCAAACTCAACAACAGTAACCTTTGCACCTAGTCTTGCGTAAACCGATCCCAATTCTAAACCAATAACACCACCGCCAATTAAAAGTAAATTTTTAGGAATTTCTTTTAAGTTTAGCGCTTCAGTTGAAGTTAAAATTCTTTTTTTATCCACTTCAATAAATGGCAATGAACTAGGCTTAGAACCAGTAGCAATGATCACTTTATCTGTTTCAATGGTTGCCTTTTTTAGACCATCAACTAAAATGGTATTTTTATTTACAAAACTAGCGTGACCTTGAAACGTGTCAATCTTATTTTTTTTCATCAAATAATTAATCCCGTCGGTGTTTTGTTTTACCACCTCATTCTTACGATTAATCATTTGCGATAAATTCGCTTTTAGATTTGATAATTCGATACCATGTGTTTTAAATGTATGTGCCGCATTATGATAATGCTCAGAAGAATCTAATAATGCTTTAGATGGAATACAGCCAACATTTAAACAAGTACCACCTAAGGTTGCGTATTTTTCAATGATTGCGGTTTTTAAGCCTAATTGAGCTGCTCTGATAGCAGCAACGTATCCACCTGGGCCTGACCCAATCACAACTACATCGTATTTCATATTCTTAAATTTTAGGCCAAATTAAGAAAGAAATAGCGAAAAAAACGAAAATTGATAGATTTTAAGGTCGGTGGCAACAATCTAGTGCAGGGCTTGAATGTTGATGGCTAATTTTAGGGCTCAACATTGGAATGCCCAAATTTAATCCTCTTAAGATTAACAGTAATGCAACGACAATGGTAATAACTGGCAAAACTTTACGGAGCTTATTTCGAATAGAAACTTGAACAATAGCTCCCAACATAGTTAAGATTATTAAAGCTGGTGCCGTACCAATACCAAAGAAAGCCATAAACCCAGCAGCATTCATTGGACTTGCAGTAACGGCCGCTGCAGCTAATGCCACATAAACAAATCCGCACGGTAGTAATCCATTTAAGAACCCAAGAAAATAAATAGCAATTGTTTTTTTGCTATTGATTAATTGAGTGAAGCTATTTCTAAACCAAGAAAATTTAAAAAAGTTAAAAGACTTAATTTTATCTGGAAGAACAAATGGAAATACAGTTACTAATAATAAAATAATACCAAATCCGATCGACATGGCTTGCTGAATCTGAATCATTAAAAATCCTTTACCAAGCAATCCTATTAACAACCCAAAAATAAAATAAACAGATATTCTGCCGCTATGATATAAAAGTTGCTTCCAAAATCTGGTACTGCTATTTTCTTGATTCTGCGGCAAAGACATGAGTATTGGGCCGCACATACCTACACAATGAAAGCTGCCCAAGAAACCTAATAACAATGCTGCGGTTAATTGCATAAGTATTTATGGGATTACAACTACGGCTTCTGTCAAATAAGAAATACTATCTACTTTCCAATCAATTTTTACTTTTCGCATACCGGCACTAAATTCTTTTATAGGAAGGTTGATCATACCATTAGCTAAATCTATCGTTTGTGTATAATCAGATTTGGCATCGGAAGGTTTATAAACGAGCAGTTTCCCCTCTATGTTTTTATTTGCAAAAATCGAAGGAAAAACAATATTTATATTTCCATCAATTAATGAAACTTTTGGCTTCTCAACCAAAGCAGCTTCATTTTTCATTTTTTGAATATCTGTTTCAAAATTCAATTCTTTAGCATAATAATCTGGCGCAACCAGATCTATATTTTGCCTTACACTTACTACTACCAATGTAATGATCAGTGCTACAAAAGCTAAATAGAGTAATAAAATGCGATTTCCCCAATTCATGTGTGTTAGTTTACTGGCGCTAGGAAGCTGGTCTTTGTAGTTTCCAATAATTTATCGCCTTCATAAATACCAATTTTTAATTTAGTGCTGCGTTTAACAATGTTTTTTTGTTCGATGTAAATAAACATTGTGCCAACCGCTGCATTTTCACTTTTACAAATAACCTTTCCGTCTCCAATCAATTTAATTTTTGCTTCGGAATCTAATATCTTAAATTGAATATTCAACTCCCTATGGGTTTTATTATTGACTTTAAAGTTATATAAATTACTAATCGTTCCGTCTTTGTTTTCTTGATATAAAATACCAGGAGTTCTTAAAACTGTTGTCTCTGTATCGCTTCTACTTAACAATGCAAAGGTTAAAGTTGATATTAAAATTAGTAATACTGCAGAATACCCAATAATCCTAGCATTTAATTTAAGTTTTGTCCCTTCAGCAATTCCTTTTTCTGATGAATACTTAATAAGGTTTTGAGGCAAACCAACATGGTCCATAATTTCATTACATGCATCTATACAAGCTGTACAATTTATACATTCTAGTTGCGTGCCATTTCGAATGTCAATTCCTGTTGGGCAAACTGCTACACATTGATGACAATCGATGCAATCTCCAATTATTCTTTCTTCTCCTTTTCTTATTTTTCCGCGGGGTTCACCTCTTTTGTAATCATATGCAACTACTATAGATTGCTTGTCTAATAAAACCCCTTGCAATCTTCCGTATGGACAAACAACCGTACAAACTTGTTCTCTAAAAAATGCAAAGACCCAATAAAAAACATATGTAAAAAGAATCAATGCCGCTAAATCTCCTTTGTGCATTGCAACTGGCTCGCTAATCAATCTATATAACTCATCGGTGCTGATGATGTAAGACAAGAAAATATTGGCGATTATAAAAGACAAGACATAAAAAATAAAATGCTTGATAGACTTTTTAAATATTTTCTCGAGCGTCCAAGGCGCTTTGTTTAAGGCAATTTGCTTGTTCGCATCACCTTCAATGAAATATTCAATTTTTCTAAATACCATTTCCATGAAAATGGTTTGAGGGCACGCCCAACCACAGAAGAGTCTTCCAAAAACTACCGTGAACAAAATAATAAATACCATGAATGTAATCATGGTTAGTCCTAACAAGAAAAAGTCTTGCGGACCAAATACGATGCTAAATAAAATAAACTTTCGTTCTAAAATATTGAGCATTAAGAAAGGTTCACCATTGACTCTAACAAATGGCAAGCCTGCTAATAATATCAAGAAAAAAGTAGCAACTACCGTTCTGTAATTAGTGAATTTACCTTTTGGTTTTTTTGCAAAAATCCAAAAACGTTTTCCCTTCTCATCAATAGTTGCTACCCTATCTCTAAAATGTTGATCTAATTCTTCTTCGTACTTAAATTCTTCGTTCATTTTTCTTACAACACTTTCGTGCTATCGCTTATAGCTGTTTTTGCTGTAGTATCAACAGCCGCTGTTTCAATATAAATTGTTCCTTGAGGGGCTTTTGCATTAGCAGGTTTGCTTCCCTTCAATGAATAAATAAAACTTGCAATCTGTTGCATTTCCAAAGGTTGAATTTGACTTTCCCATGAAATCATTCCTTTTTCTGGCCAGCCATATTTTATAGTTTTGAATATATCTTTAATTCCTCCTCCATGAATCCAATATTCATCTGTTAAATTAGGGCCTACCAATCCCTCTCCATTTTGTCCATGACAAGCAGCACATTTGGTTACAAAACTACCCTTACCTTTTGCTATCGAAGCATCGTCGGAAAGCACCACAACAGATGTTTCATCTACAGCTGCTGCAGCTTTTTTTAGCAATTCATTTTTCTTCACCAATGCCTGCGCAACTTCAGTATCGTACTCCATCTTTTGGGTTGGACCATCGAAATAATTAAAATATACTAAGTAAACCATTGCGAATGCTATGGTACCATAGAACAAATAAACCCACCAAGGCGGTAAACTATTATCTAATTCTACAATTCCATCATAATTGTGATCGGTTGCGACTTCCGCTTCTCTATCTAATGGTATTGCTTTGGTCATGCGCTTCATGATTGCAGCATAGGTCCACTTAGACTCTTCTTTTGTTTTATAGCCAAGTGCAATAAGCATTTTTTCTAATATGGCATATAAATAAAGAATGACAAAAAGTTCAATTCCAATGACTAACAAAAATATCATAATGGTATTTGGGTCAAGTGCTCCAGTTAATTGTGTAACTGCAGTAGTTGCTGTAACCGTTTGTGCATTCGAATTTCCTATGCCAAAAAAGAAAAGAAAAAGAAAAATTGGCAAAGTGTTTTTAAATTGTTTGGCGATTTTATTATTCACCAAGCCAACTAATACTCCGCCTATTGCTACAATAACTAACAACAAGCCAAGAATTGCAAAAGCAAATACCCAAAATAATGGACTTGCCCACATGCTAGGTGCAGTTGCTACAGCAACTGTTTGCACTGTATTTTGTGCATTTATATTGGTAATTATAAAAGCAAATAGCAAAGTGAGTATTTGCTTTTTATTAGTTATTTTTTTTAGACTATTCATATTTGCTAAAATTTAATTGATCATCATTTTTTTCTAAAGGAATATTTCCCAATTTTTCCATCGATGCTTTATCTGATTTAATTAAATAAATGATAAGCACTGCGAAAAATGTTACAAAAATCATAAGTGACAGTAAAGGAAAAATTGATACCCCTGCAATCGATGTTAAATAATTTATAAATTTCATTTTCGTTATCTAAAATTATTGAACCTTAGTTGTTAATTTTATGTCTTTACCTAATCGTTGTAAGTATGCTATCAATGCAACTATTTCTTTATCAGAAGCTGTTTTAATACCCGATTCTGCTAAAGTGTTTTTTATAGAATCTGCTTGATGCATTAAATCATTGTTTGCAATTAAATCGTATCCTTGAGGATATGGAACACCTACTGTTTGCATAGCCCTAATTTTAGCTGCGGTTGATGCAGTATCTAAATTGTCATCCAACAACCAAGGGTAGGTTGGCATAATAGAACCAGGAGACATCGACGAAGGTTCTAACATATGGTTGTAGTGCCATGAATCTGGGTATTTACCACCAACTCTATGTAAATCTGGACCTGTTCTTTTTGAGCCCCACAAGAATGGATGATCATAAACGAATTCGCCAGCTTTTGAATATTCACCATATCGCTCTGTTTCTGATCTAAATGGTCTGACCATTTGCGAGTGACAAGTATTACATCCTTCTCTAATATAAATATCTCTTCCTTGTAATTCTAAAGGTGTATATGGTTTTACACTCGCAATGGTTGGAATGTTATTTTTAATTAAGAATGTTGGAATAATTTCTGCAGCACCTCCAATTAAAATAACAATTAAACTTAGCACCATTAATTGAACTGGACGACGTTCAATCCAGCGATGCCAGTGTTCATTTTTAGCTACGCCATACTCTTTTGTTAATGCAGGCGCTTGAGCCAATTCATTCGCAATTAATTTACCAGATAATGCTGTTTTTACTAAGTTGTAAGTCATTACAATTACACCAACTAAATACAGCAATCCACCTACACTTCTCAATGCATACATTGGAATAATTTGTGTAACCGTTTCTAAGAAGTTTGGATATTTTAAATAACCTTCTACTGTAAACTCTTTCCACATTAAACTTTGTGTAATACCTGCCCAGTAAAGCGGAATTGCATAAAATAAAATACCTAATGTGCCAATCCAAAAATGGAAGTTTGCCAGTTTTTTAGAATATAATTCTTTTCCATAGATGCGCGGAAATAACCAGTATAACATACCGAATGTTAAGAAACCATTCCAACCCAAAGCACCAATGTGTACGTGTGCAATAATCCAATCGGTAAAATGGGCAATGGCATTTACATTTTTAAGAGATAACATCGGGCCCTCAAATGTTGACATACCATATGCAGTAATTGCAACAACAAAGAATTTCAAAATAACATCTTCTCTTACTTTATCCCAAGCACCTCTAAGCGTTAACAAACCGTTAATCATACCACCCCAAGAAGGTGCGATTAACATTACGGAAAACACAACGCCTAAAGACTGCGCCCAATCTGGCAATGAAGTATATAATAAATGGTGAGGGCCAGCCCAAATGTATAAGAAAATTAAAGCCCAAAAGTGAATGATAGAAAGTCTATAAGAATAAACAGGTCTGTTTGCTGCTTTTGGTAAGAAATAATACATCAAACCTAAATAAGGTGTAGTTAAGAAAAACGCAACTGCATTGTGACCATACCACCATTGCACTAATGCATCTTGAACACCAGCATACCATGAATAACTTTTGAAAAACGAAACTGGCATTTCAAAAGAATTAACAATATGTAATACCGCAACAGTTACAAATGTGGCAATGAAAAACCAAATGGCAACATATAAATGGCGCTCTCTTCTTTTCAGAATTGTTCCAAACATGTTCCATCCAAATACCACCCAAATTAATGCAATAGCAATATCAATTGGCCATTCTAATTCTGCATATTCTTTTCCTGATGTAAGCCCCAGTGGCAAAGTGATTGCAGCTGCTAAAATAATTATTTGCCATCCCCAGAAATTAATATTACTGAGCACATCACTATACATTCTAGATTTACACAATCTTTGTAATGAATAGTAAACACCCGCAAATAAACCATTTCCTACGAATGCAAAAATTACTGCATTGGTGTGTAAAGGTCTTATTCTACCAAAGGTAGTATAAGGAATGCCAAAGTTTAAATTAGGGAATACCAATTGAAGTGCGATTAGCAATCCAACGGTCATGCCTATTAAACCAAAAATAATTGATGCGTAAGCAAAATTGCGCACAACTTTGTTGTCATAATAAAACTGTTCTTGTTGCATAGAAATTTTTATTTTTTTGATTGATTTTCTAATAATTCATCGTCAAATAGCACTCTAACCGATGGTGTATAATCGTCGTCATATTGACCGTCTTTCACGGACCAGAAAAAGGACATCAAAAAGCCAATTGCGACTAATAAACTGATACCGATTAAAAGGACTAATACTGCCATTGCTATTATTTCTAGGTGTAAAATAAACACTTAAAAAAATATTAAAATATGACTAAAATCATATAATTAATAAGTTTTATTATATGATATTTGCAATAAAAAATTGATTATCTGCTTGAAAATCAGCGTATGAAAAAGAAAATTGAGGAATTAGGTGATGTAGAACGCTTGGTAAGCCTATTTTACGACAAAGTAAATCAGGATAAATTATTGAGTGATGTCTTCAATGTACACGCACAAACTAATTGGGAAAGCCACCTACCTAAAATGGTTCAATTTTGGTCGGGAATTTTATTAGATACCAGCGAATATAGAGGTAGGCCATTTGATTCACATGCTAAACATGCTGAACATATTTCTCCAGCACATTTTCAGCGATGGATTAGCCTATTTAAAGAAACAATAAACGAAAACTTTGAAGGAGAAAAAGCGGCATTGGCCATTCAACGTGCAGAAAGTATAGGTGCGATTTTTCAATACAAATTAGACTTTATGCGACTCAATAAGGAAGAGACCGACCCTAGTTTAACTTAATGAGCCTTTAAAAATCTTGCAGAAACAGCAGTAGCCACTGTGGTAAATAATACAATTGATACGGAACTAATCGGCATTAAAATAGCCGCAATAACTGGCGATAAATTTCCTTGAACAGCATAGTATAACCCTATGGCATTATACAACAATGAAATTATAAAACTCATTACAATAATTACTTTACTTCGTTTTGCAAACTTGATATAACAATCTAAATTTGCAAATGACTTTCCATCCATGATGATATCACTAGCAGGTGAAAAATAATTTGCTTGGTCTGTTATTGCAATTCCAACATCGCTCTGCCTTAATGCTCCAGCATCATTCAGGCCATCACCAATCATCAT
>JAHEGO010000062.1 GCA_024645045.1 Sphingobacteriaceae bacterium | reverse complement strand
GATGGTACTGCACAACAATGCGGGAGAGTAGGTAGCTGCCATATTTATTTTAAAAGCCTCAGATTTATCTGAGGCTTTTTTAGTTTATACTCAATCTGAATCTTTATAAAATTTAATCTAATTTTTGTATATTTGGCATAATTATTGTTAATATAAATTAGATATTTTAATTCTTATTTTATGCTTAAAAAATATGTTCTATTTTTCTTGATTGTTTTTGCTCTAAATCAAGTAACTATTGCTCAAATAATACCATCCTATGTTCCAATAAATGGGTTAGTGTCATGGTATCCATTTAGCGGCAATGCAAATGATATTAGTGGCAATGCTAACCATGGATCTGTTACAGGTTCCATTCTAACAACTGATCGTTTTGGACTTAGTAATGCATCCTATTCTTTCAATGGAGGAAATAATAGAATTGTAGTACCCAATGCAGGTAATTTAAACCCCAATTATATTTCTGTAAGTGTTTGGACTAAACCTTCTATGTTTACAAATAGTTGGCAGTATATTATTGATAAATCACAAGATTTGAATTCAACTTACGTAAATAGAAGCTGGTCGATTCGAATAACAAGTGCTGGTTTATTAGAATTAGAAATTAGAGTTAATAATGTATTTTATGTTTATACATCATCTTCTACTATTTCACTAAATAATTGGAACCACCTTGTTTTTGAATATGATGGTCAATTTGCTAAATTATATTTTAATACTAATCTTGTTATCAATCAAAATGTAGTTGGTTTATTGCCAAGTACAAATAATTCGGATTTATCTATTGGTTATTTCCCTCATGTAAGTATGCCACCTTATGGTTATTTTTGGAATGGTAAAATAGATGATATAGGTATTTGGAATAGAGCATTGTCACAAGAAGAAATAACTAGTTTGTTTAATGGTGCACCTGCTGGTGTTGATTTGGTAAATGCCTCATCAACTATAGATTTTTTTCCAAATCCAGTAAAAAACAAATTGAATATACATACACATGCTAAATTTGTTGGTTCAGTTTATAGATTATCAGATCAAATTGGTAAAACGCTAAAAAATGGTACTATCCAAGATGAGAATACGGAAATAGATTTATCTATGTTCAGTTCAGGGATTTATTTTTTATCAATTGATAATGATAAGAAAGAAGTTTTCAAAATCATTAAAGAATAAGCATTAAATAGTTTTAAAAAAAAGCCTCTTTGTAAAGAGGCTTTTTTAATTTATATAGTTATGGCATTAATTTATTTATAATAAATTAAATAATCCCAAGGTCCTAATTGATAGGTATTTTTAATAGTAGTTATTGGTTTATTTGTTTTCAGATTTCTGTATTGATTATTTATTACAATAGGGTAGTTGCCACTTATTGTTTGGCTAGAAAGGTTGGCAATAACTATTAATTTATGAACACCTATTGTTCTTTCAAATCCTAAAAGGTTCTTATTATCAAAAGTATAATAATCAAATTGAGCATTATTGCTAAATAAAGGATTTTTTCGAAAGCTTATCATTTTTTTATAAAAGGATGCACGTTGTAATTTGTTTATAATAATAGTATCTTTTTCGAAAAATGAAATTGCTTTGTTTGTAGGTTCTTCTTGTCCATTATAAATTAATGGGATAGTATTAGGCAAGGTAAAGGTTAAAGCAGCAAAAACCTCATGAATTGCTCCAGGCATGGTGCCAAAATCAGCTTTATTCCAACTGTTTTCATCATGATTAGAGGTAAAATACATTTGAAGTTTCTTTCCAAATAGTTTATTGGAGCCTAGCATGTTATTTTTCAAATCAATTGCATTTTTTTTACCTAATACAATATCTTTCATTATAGTAAAAGATGACCACATGTAACAAGCATCAAAACCAGCATTGTATATAGCTGTATCTTCTGCTTCTGCCAAGAAAAATAATGGCTTTTTAACCGAATTTCGTAATCCACTAATTGCTTTTCTCCAAAAACTTGATGGAACTTCTGCCGCTACATCACAACGGAATCCATCGATATTTGTTTCCTTTATCCAATATTGCAAAGATGCACTCATAGAATCACGCAGTTCATAATTCGAATAATTTAATTTTCTAACATCCGTCCAATCGAAAGGTGCTATGGGTTGATGTGTTATGCTATCTTGTACATAAAATGCTGGATGTGTTTGTAGCCATTGATGATCAGCTCCGGTATGGTTGGCAACCCAATCTATAATGACGAAAAAACCTTTCTTATGTGCTTCGTTTACAAGGTGTTTCCAATCTTGTAATGTTCCAAATTGTGGATTTATTTTTTTGTAGTCTTGAATGGCATAATAACTTCCTAATGTTCCTTTTCTATCTTTTACAGATATTGGGTAAATGGGCATAAACCATAATGTTTTAACTCCCATTTCTTTTAATCGTGTAAGATGTTGCTCAAATGCTTTGAAGGTGCCTTCTGGGGTAATCTGTCTAATATTTACTTCGTAAATATTATTTTGATTATGAATGCTTAAATCTTGTGCTATTGCAAGATTACAAAGTAGTATTGAAGATACAAGTAGTCCAATTTTTTTCATGCTATTTTTTTGAATGAGTTAATTGTTTTTCTAATAAGTTTATTTCTTGAGTAGTTAAGTTTCTCCAAGCACCTGTTTTTAAATTATCTAAATGCAAGTGCATGATTCGGATGCGTTTTAAAGATTTAACGGTATATCCATAGATGGCGCACATTCTTCTAATTTGTCTATTAAGACCTTGCGTTAAAATTATTCTAAACCGCTTTGGTCCCTCTTGTTTTATAATACATGGCTT
>JAHEGO010000064.1 GCA_024645045.1 Sphingobacteriaceae bacterium | reverse complement strand
GCGTTCTGATGCGTTGCGCTTTGATAAATATTTGATCTGTGATAGATGAAATGCGTAAAACACGCCATGCTGTTCCGTAATCCTTGGTTTTTTTCAAGAATAAATCTTTGCAGGTTTTTATAACCGCATCGTATTGATTTGTTGTATTCGTTTGCAATTTTTTTATATTTTTACCTAGTGGATAAAAATACATCTTTTTACCAAAAAACCTCCATTTCTGCTAATGGGAATTTCATTGATCTTAGCAAACCTAAGGTAATGGGCATTCTCAATTGCACCCCCGATTCATTTTTTGAAGGGAGTCGCATCGCAAATACCGAAATTGCACTCAAAAAAGCCGCAGATATGGTGGCACAAGGCGCAGATATCATTGATATTGGCGGCTATTCGACCCGTCCCGGCGCATCAGATATATCAGAAACTGAAGAAATTAACAGAACATTGGCTATATCGAAAGCAATTAAAAAGGAGTTTCCTGAAATTCCGATTAGTATTGATACATTCAGAAGTCAAGTTGCTTTAGCCCATTTAGACCAAGGAGTAGAAATTATAAATGATATTTCAGCTGGGCAATTAGATACAAATATGTTCCGTGTCATTCAACAGTATAAACCTGTTTACATTATGATGCACCTGCGCGGCACCCCGCAAAACATGATGGATCATTGCCATTACGAGGATATTGTCAATGATATAACAGCCTATTTTAGTGAAAAAATAGTAGCCATTGGAATCGATCAAATAGTGATAGACCCTGGCTTTGGCTTTGCAAAAACCATTTCACAAAACTTTGAACTTTTGCATCGCTTAGCTGAATTAAAAAGTCTAGGACAACCAATTTTAGCAGGTCTTTCTAGGAAATCAATGATATATAAATCGTTGAATATAACTGCCGACGAAGCGCTCAACGGTACCACCGCATTGCACATGACAGCACTGCAAGCTGGCACTCAAATATTAAGAGTTCACGATGTATTAGCCGCAAAGCAATGTGTAACTTTATTCAATTTGTTAAATAAAAATTAGAAAAATATGGAAGTCTTTGATCTTGGATTAGTAAAACTTGGACTCTTCGATGTGATAGACATTGTATTGGTAGCCTTTATCATTTATCAAATTTATAATTTAATAAGAGGAACCATTGCAGTAAATATTTTTATTGGATTAATACTAATTTACGCCTTATGGATTGGAGTCAAAGCACTCAACATGCAATTACTTTCTGGGATTTTAGATAAAGTAATTGGATTAGGCTTAATTGCTTTACTCATTTTATTTCAACAAGAAATTAGACGATTTTTATTATTAATTGGGAAAAATGCAGTTTCTAAAAAGAATAGTTTTTGGAGAAAAGTATTAGTTACAAATAGCAATAGTGACGACTTTTCAACAAATTATATTCAAAAAGTTGTGGACGCCTGTAAGTCAATGTCGATGAGCAAGACAGGCGCATTGATTGTTTTTGCGAAGACTTACGAAGAACAAATATTCAATAACAACGGCGAACTAATTGATGGAAAAATTTCTAAACGATTATTAGAAGCAATATTTGCAAAAACCTCTCCGATTCATGATGGTGCTGTTGTAATTTCTGAAGGAATGATTCGTGTTGCAAGTTGCATTTTACCCTTAACTGAAAACAGTGAAATACCAGCTCAACTTGGATTAAGACATAGGGCTGCAGTTGGAATTACTGAACAAAGCGATGCCATTGCAGTAATTGTTTCAGAGGAAACTGGATTTATATCTTATGCTAGTAGAGGAAAAGTTAGAACTAATA
The DNA here is from genome assembly GCA_024645045.1 of Sphingobacteriaceae bacterium. GTDB lineage: Bacteria > Bacteroidota > Bacteroidia > Sphingobacteriales > Sphingobacteriaceae > CAIKLP01. Next base: position 1,211 of record JAHEGO010000064.1, on the reverse strand, counting down.
TTTCATTGCAAGAACTTGATCGATTGCTTAACAAAGATGTGGCATAAAAAAATCGGATAGCTTTCACCATCCGATTCATAAAAAATCTTTTTTTACTGATTAGCAAAATTCTTCGAAAGCTGCTTTTAAATTTTCTGCAATTAATTGAGCAGGTCTACCTTCAATATGATGTCTTTCTATCATATGAACTAATTTGCCGTCTTTAAATAATGCAATTGAAGGTGATGATGGCGGATATGGCATCATGTAAGCTCTCGCTGTGTCAACCGCTTCTTTTTCCATTCCTGCAAATACCGTTACTAATTTATTAGGTTTTTTAGCACCCTCAATAGCCATTCTAACACCTGGACGTGCATTAGCTGCCGCACAGCCACAAACTGAATTCACCATTACCAAAACAGTTCCTTCTGATTTTACTGCTGAATCTACTTCATTTGCAGTCATTAATTGCTCAAAACCTACATTTGTTAATTCTTCGCGCATGGGCGCAACCATATATTCTGGATACATATTCTTATAATTTTAGACACAAATTTATAAAGAAAAAACGCTTTAAAATAGCTTTTTCGATAATACTTATACAAAACCAGTATTTTTTTTGTTTTTGGCAAACACTTAAGGTATTTTTGCGTTCTGATTTCAAAAAATATACACTAAAATATAAATCAAAATGGTAGATACTTTCGTAAAGTACAAAGTAAAAGACATCTCATTAGCTGAATGGGGTCGTAAAGAAATAGGTTTAGCTGAGGCAGAAATGCCAGGTTTAATGGCATTAAGAGCTGAATATGGCCAATCTAAGCCATTAAAAGGTGCTCGTATTGCTGGTTGTTTACACATGACAATCCAAACTGCAGTGTTAATTGAAACATTAGTAGAATTAGGTGCTGAAGTTACTTGGTCATCTTGTAATATCTTTTCTACTCAAGATCATGCTGCTGCTGCAATTGCTGCTGCTGGTATTTCAGTTTATGCTTGGAAAGGCATGAATGAGCAAGAATTTGACTGGTGTATTGAACAAACTTTACATTTTGGCGAAGCTCAAGAGCCATTAAACATGATTTTGGATGATGGTGGTGATTTAACCAATATGGTATTCGATAAATTCCCTCAATTAGTAGCTGGCATCAAAGGATTGTCAGAAGAAACTACAACAGGAGTTTTGCGTTTACATGATAGAATGAAAAACGGAACTTTAGTTATGCCTGCAA
>JAHEGO010000063.1 GCA_024645045.1 Sphingobacteriaceae bacterium | reverse complement strand
TTACCCCCATTTTTCTTACTCACAAACTCTTTACTAAACCCAACATCAGCTCTCCAATATGGTGGCATACGAAGCGTATCTTTATACCTAGCAAAATCTGGTGGACCAAAGGGTAATCTAGAACCAAATACTACATTCAAATGAACTTTAAAACTAGGATCGCTATTTAAGTTATCCTGAAAAAATATGGAAAAATTAAATCGTTGATCTGTGGGCCTTGGAATATAACCTGGAAATATTTTTGCTGAATCTACTCCGTTGATGTCTTTTATGTTTATTTGATCGTTTTTAATGTCTTCTTGAGTACTCATGAAAGACAAGCTGAACCAAGACTCTAAGTCTTTCACAAATTCGCCATTCACTTTAAAATCGATTCCTTTTGAATAGGCTTTAGCCTTGTCATTTGCATAATAACGGATACGCACATTGTCTACTTCATATGGAATGATATTATCCATTTGCTTGTAGTACATTTCAGAAATAAACTTGAACTTTCTACCACCAAAAGAAACAAATTGTTTATCAGCTGCAATTACATAATGTATCGATTTTTGAGCAGCAGGATTGGTAGATAAAGTCCCATCGTAATTTCTCAATTCTCTATAAAAAGGTGGCTGGTAATACAAACCTGTAGAAGCCCTAAACACCCAGTCCTGCTTCCATTTTGGGTGATAAGACAAAGTTACCCTTGGACTTAAATTAAGTTCATTGGTGTAGTCCCAATAAGTTGCACGAATACCTGCCGTTAGTTTTAAACTTTGATCGCTATTGAAGGCAAAAGAGTTTTGAATAAAACCATTGATGCGATTCGTATTCAATTTTATTTTAGTTCGAATGACATCGTGCAGTTGAATCATTTGACTCGAATTTGAGATTGCGTAACCAGCAGAATCAATTAAATTCCATTCACTCAATTGATCATTAATTTGTTCATTTTGATAACGCAAACCCCATAAAAACAAATTACCCTTGTGCACCAAACGACCTTTATTTTCAATAGACTTCACGTTTGCTCTTAAGAAATTTCTAGCATGATTTAAATATGCGCCAACTCCCCTATTTGCTTTCACTTGTCCAAACGTTTCTTTACCGAAATTACTTTCAATTTCATCAAAAATATATTGCCCTTCAATGTCAAATGTTTCTTGTTCAAATGATTGATATTGTGTAGCAATGAATTTTATTTTTAAAGAATCAGAGGGGTTATATGTTGCGGTTAAAGCCCCCATGTTGCTTTGGTATTGGTCTATTTCCTGACCTTGGAAAAAGATTGATAGCCTTAATACTTCATTAAAAGTACCAAAGGTGGTTTCTCTACTTTGAGGTTTAACTATGTAATTGTTTGCATTATAATTACCCATAAAAGAAAGCTCCCAATCGGTCGAGAGACTATAATTAATATAGGTTTGCAAATCACTAAAATTAGGTTGATAGTCGCCGTCTGTATCTAATGAACCAAGCACATATTTTGTTGATTTTTTACGATAACCAAATAAATATGATAACCTTCTGTTTCGACTAGTACCCTCTAAATTGATTGATTGATTTAACAATCCGGCAGAAACTGTTCCTGCAAATTCAGTAGGTTTTTTATAGGTAATATCTAATACAGAAGAAAGTTTATCACCATATTTCGCATCAAAACCTCCTGCAGAAAAGTTAACCGATTTTACCATGTCAGAATTGATAAAACTCAAGCCTTCTTGCTGTCCAGAGCGAACTAAGAATGGTCTATAAATTTCAACATCATTAACATATACTAAGTTTTCATCGAAATTTCCACCCCTAACATTGTATTGCGAACTCAATTCATTATTAGATTGAACACCTGGTAAAGTTTTTAAAATCGCTTCGAAATTTCCGGATGCTGATGGTAAACTTGAAAGTAGTTTCGCATCAATTTTAGAGATCCCCTCTCTTCTATCTAAATCACTGTTGATGACAACCTGTGAAATTGCAAAACTTGATTGTTTAAATTGATAATTGATTTTTTTTTGTTCGCCGGGTTTAAGCTTTAATTCCATTTTATAAGCTTCAAAACCTAATGAGTTAAACTGTAAAGTGAAATTTGAATCTGCAGGCACTTTCAATTCAAAATGTCCGAAATCATTGGTTTTAGTACCAATATTAGTACCCACAATTGATATATTAACCAAGGGCATTGTTTTGCCTTTATCATCGGTAATATTTCCAAAAATATTAGCGCTGCGTTGTGCAAAGCCAAAACTGACAATACATAACAATAGCAATAATAATGGGAAACGTTTTTGCATGAAAGATTAACGAAACTTATGCTGAATGATTATCTACCTGTATTTTTTTTAAAGTGGTAATCATTTCACTAGGGTTTTGCGCCCCAAATACTGCATTTCCAGCTACTAATACATCTGCACCTGCTTTGATTAAAGCCAATGCATTTTGATGACCAACGCCACCATCAACCTCAATTAGCACCTCGGTATTCAATTGTTTTGCCAAAGCTCTTAATTTGGTAATTTTTTGATAGGTATTTTCAATGAATTTTTGGCCACCAAATCCAGGATTTACACTCATGATGCAAACTAAATCCAATTGCGGCAAGATGTCTTCTAAAACACTAATTGGAGTATGAGGATTTATTGCAACACCTGCCTTCATTCCTAATTCGTGAATGGCTGCAATGGTTCTATGTAGATGTGTACAAGCTTCGTAATGCACTGTTAATATAGCAGCACCGGCATCTTTAAATTGTTGCAAATACCTATCAGGGTCAATAATCATTAGATGTACATCTAATGGTTTTTTAGCATGGAAATTAATTGCAGAAATTACTGGAAAACCAAATGAAATATTTGGTACAAACACACCATCCATTACATCAACATGAAACCAATCTGCATCAGAATGATTGATCATTTCAATGTCAGATTGTAAATTGGCGAAATCTGCCGAAAGTATAGAAGGTGCTATTAAATGTTTCATTTGAATGGTTTATAATGACGTAAAAATAAGAAAAAATAAAGCTTAG
>JAHEGO010000058.1 GCA_024645045.1 Sphingobacteriaceae bacterium | reverse complement strand
GAAAAAGCAACGCCAAGCAATTCGAAAAACAAATGGTTGAAGCGTGCTTTATTCGACGATGCATTTTTAACATTCAATTCGGAGCAAGCAAAAATAAACATCAATTACTTACCGACCTTTAGCATTGGAAAACAGTGGGGCAGCAGCGCTACAAAAGACAACCGTAACTTGTGGAACAATACCAGGGGCTTTCAAGTAAACGGCACACTCAACGAAAACTTTTCTTTCGATTTACAAATATTTGAAAACCAAACTTTATTTCCATCCTATTTAGATTCGGCTATGACAACCCGTGGTGTAGTGTTTGGGCAAGTTTGGGCCAAAGGAGGATCAAACTATCAAAAGAATTTCGATTACCAATATTCCGTAGCACATTTAGCTTACCAAAGTGGAAACTTTTCATTTGTGTTGGGCAACGATAAATTATTTATTGGCGACGGTTACCGTTCGGTCATACTATCGGATGTAGCAGTGCCCTATCCATATTTCAAAGCTACATATGCTTCGAAAAAAATACAGTATTCGGCCATTTACATGCAGCACACCGATGCAACAGCGCCGATACTTTCAGAAGTATTGGGCTTGCAAAAAAAATGGTCGGTAATGCATTATTTAGATTGGAACATTACCAAAAAATTAACCATTGGTTTATTTGATGCAGTAGTTTGGCAAGATGCCGACTCGAGCGGCAAGCGTGGCTTCGATGCTACTTATGCCAACCCCATTATATTTTTACGCGCAGCTGAATACAATACCGCATCGTCAGACAACGCCTTAGTGGGCATGAATGCTAAATACAAATTAAATTTACACACTAAAATTTATGGACAGCTGATGCTCGACGAATTAAAGGTGTCGGAGTATCGAGCTAACAAAGGTTGGTGGGCTAATAAATTTGCCTTGCAATTGGGAATAAAATCCGATCAAGTGTTGGGTTATAAAAACACCTGCGGTTTTACGGAAATTAATTTAGCAAAACCATACATGTATTCGCATCGCAATTCGCAACGCAGCTATTCGCATTTCAACGATGCCCTGGCACACCCGCTGGGCGCGAACTTCATCGAGTCGGTTACGCGCATCGAAAAACAAGTGAAAAATTTCAGGGGCTATTTACAAATAAATTATGCGCGCTATGGCGCCGATTCTGCAAGCGGAAATGTCGGCAACAATATTTTGCTTTCTTACAATACCCGCAACCAAGAATACGGTAATAAAATATTGCAAGGGGTAAATTCGAGTTTATTATATGTAGATGCGCGCCTAGCTTATGTAATTAATCCAAAAGTAAATTTTTGTGTAGAGCTGGCTTATGCATACCGCAACCAACAAACTGCAGGGCAAGCAAATAAAGCCAACATAATTACACTGGCACTCAAAACAGGATTTAGGAATTTGTATTGGGATAGATAGTTTGTAGCTTTAAATTGATTCTGGTTGGATACAGCCTGTTAAAATCAATCTCTAACAGGCAGAAAACCCTTTATATCTAATGTTTTAATAACGCCTCTTAATAAAAAGTTATTATCAAATCTAATAACGTATTTTCGTCCTCCTTCAACTTCAGGAATTAACATTTTTTTATCAATCAGTTTTTTTATTTGACGAGATATTTCTGCACTCACTTTTCCTGAAAAAATATCCTTCAAATCTGAAGCTTGTATTATTTGATGTTCTATCGCTTTATTAAGAATTTTAGACTCAATAGCTGTAATATATTTTCTCTCCAAAGAATAAGTTATGGAAGGTAATAAAATCTCTTTTTTCAAATAATCATAATCACTTAATTTATCAACCTTTTCAATTTCTTCTTTTAATCCGCGTAGCACATATTCACACCATTCTAAAATTCCCTCATCAGTTCCTAAATCTGCCTTTGATAGTTTTTCGTAATAATCATTTCTATTAGAACAAAAAACAGCAGTTGGATTTATTATCCTTCCAACATTAACATTAAAGCCTGTTTTGACTAACATAGCATAGGTAAATAAACGAACAGTTCTTCCATTACCATTGCCAAATGGGTGAATCCAAACAAATCTATGATGTGCAATTGCTGCCTTTAATAAATCATATTTTGAACTATCTTTTCTTTCAACGAAATCTAATAGCTCAAGCATATAATCATTCACAACTAAATAATCAGGTGGTAAATGATTAGATTTATTAATTTTTAAATTAATTCCTCTATATAAACCTGGTGTGTTATCTCCTTCACCATTCGGAGGGGGCAACAATCCATCAACTATCATTTTATGTAATTCGCTTAGAAACATTTTATTTATAGGAAAATCATGAATATTTTCTTCTATAAACTGCATAGCTTTTTCAATATTCTGAATTTCCTTGATATCTGAAGATACGTTCTTATTATCTTCTAATTTAGTTTCAATATATTCAGCGATAGTGGTATTATTACCTTCAATTCTTGCAGAACCTATACTTTCTAAAGTATGAAAAATGTGTTTTAATTGAAAAAACACTTTTGGATGGGTAGAACCAACTAATGGTTTGTTTCTTAAATAATCTAATTCGATAATTAAGTCTGTTAATGAAGAACTAAAAGAAGGCTCTATTAATTTCAGCTTATAATTCACAAATTTAGCTCCTGACATCTGCATTTATTTAAAAAACATTTAACAAGCACCGAAAAGACAATTAACACTTTTAAACAAAAAGCACTATTTATCAGCACATTACAAATATATTTAAAAAAGATTAATTAACAACGCTAAATGAATTATTTAACAAATGCTATTCTTCGTCGCCGTAAAATGCAGGCTCAGAACCTGCTTCACGCCTCGATACCCAGAAATTATTGAAGCCTAAACCAACTTGAATATCGATCATTTCTTGTTGCAACATTTCTAAAATAGCTAAGAAAGAATACACCAATTGTACGCGGTCTTTACTTTCTTTTAGAATGGTTTCGAAATTTAATTTATCGTTACTCAATAGTAAACGGCTCACATATATTTTCTGCTCTTCAATAGAATAAGGATACTGAACAACGGTATGTTTTACTTCTTCAGGTTTATTGTTAAACCTATTCCAAACTTTATGGTAAAC
>JAHEGO010000046.1 GCA_024645045.1 Sphingobacteriaceae bacterium | reverse complement strand
CAGGATTTAGCGTTGGTTTACTCGAACAAGAACCTCAATTAGACGAAAATAAAACAGTTATTGAAGTAGTGCGCGAAGGAGTAAAGTCAGTAACCGATATTTTAGAAGAATACGAAAGCATCAACGAAAAATTTGGCTTACCAGAATATTACGAAGATGCAGACAAGATGGAAAAATTAATGGCTAGACAAGGCGAATTGCAAGACTTGATTGATGCGGTTAATGGATGGGAATTAGACAATAAACTAGAACGTGCAATGGATGCTTTGCGATGTCCAGAAGGTGATACACCTATCAACGTATTATCTGGAGGAGAACGCAGACGTGTAGCGCTTTGTAGGCTATTATTACAAGAGCCAGATGTATTATTATTAGATGAGCCAACCAACCATTTGGATGCAGAATCGATTGATTGGTTAGAGCAACATTTACAACAATACAAAGGAACCGTAATTGCTGTAACGCATGATCGCTATTTCTTAGATAATGTTGCAGGTTGGATTTTAGAATTAGACAGAGGTGAAGGTATTCCTTGGAAAGGAAATTATTCATCATGGTTGGATCAAAAATCGAAAAGATTACAATCAGAAGATAAAACAGAAAGCAAAAGACAAAAAACTTTAGAGCGCGAATTAGAGTGGGTACGCATGGCTCCGAAAGCTAGACAAGCAAAGTCGAAAGCGCGTTTATCTAATTATGAAAAATTAGCAAGTGAAGAAACCAAAGAGCGTGAAGAACGTTTAGAATTATTTATTCCACCAGGACCAAGATTAGGAAATGTAGTAATTGAAGCCCATGGTGTATCTAAAGCATACGGAGATAAATTACTTTACGAAAATTTAGAATTGACTTTGCCTCCTGCAGGTATTGTTGGAATTATTGGCCCAAATGGTGCTGGTAAAACAACTTTATTTAAACTCATTACTGGAGAAGAAAAAGCGGATGCAGGTACTTTTAAAATTGGAGAAACTGTAAAGTTAGCATATGTAGATCAGCTGCATAAAGACATGGATCCTGCGAAAACAGTTTTTGAAACAATTACTGGTGGTACTGATACGATGTTATTAGGTAACAAGCAAATCAATTCAAGAGCTTATGTATCGAGGTTTAATTTTTCTGGTGCTGATCAGCAAAAGAAAATCGAAGTTTTGTCTGGAGGGGAGCGCAACCGTGTGCATTTAGCTATGATGCTAAAACAAGGTGCAAACGTAATTTTACTGGATGAGCCATCGAATGATATCGATGTAAATACACTTCGTGCCTTAGAAGAGGCTTTGGATGAATTTGGTGGATGTGCCGTAGTTATTTCCCACGACCGTTGGTTCTTAGACAGAATTTGTACACATATACTTGCATTTGAAGGCAACTCTCAAGTTTATTTCTTTGAAGGAAATTATTCAGAATATGAAGAAAACAAAAAGAAACGCTTAGGCGATGAAGCTCCAAAACGCATACGATATAAAAAATTAACAACTTAAAAAAAGCCCGAATTTTCGGGCTTTTTTTTGGCAAACAAAACTTGAAAATGCTTGTTTTAAGGTTATGAAAATTCACACAGTAAAATACGAACAGTTTGTACCAGTTGATTTAGCAACTGCATGGGACTTCTTTTCTTCACCTAAAAATTTAGCGAGAATTACTCCGCATCACATGGGATTTAAAATAACCAACAAATATGATATTGGTAAAATGTATCCTGGCATGTTAATTACTTATAAAGTAAGCCCTTTGTTTGGCATTAAATTAGACTGGTGTACAGAAATTACACATGTTGAAAACATGGTATATTTTGTAGACGAGCAACGATTTGGCCCTTATGCTATGTGGCACCACCAGCACCATTTTAAAGCTGTTGAAGGCGGAGTATTGATGACCGACATTGTTGACTATGCAATTCCATTTGGATTTATTGGGTCAATTGCCAATATGCTAATTGTAAAAAAAGCTGTTCAGGAAATTTTTGAATTTAGAAAAGAGAAAATCAAGGAATTATTTTAATACGTATTTCGAACCCTGAATGATTCCTCTATCCTGAATTTGCTTGTCAAAAAAGTGTTGAATTTCAGATTTTTTCAATCCCCAATTTGGTGCGATCAATAAATCTAAATCAGACAAACCGAACAAACGTTGTATAATTACATCTGGCCTTAACAATGGAATGAATTCGCATAGAAAATCGGCATATTCATTGATTGTGAAAAGTTTAAATGGCTCTCGCTTATATTTAACGCCCATTACAGAGCCTTCCACAATATGCAGATGATGTAATTTAACGAATTTAATTTTTTCAAAACGATTTATTTCATCTGCATATTTCAACATCATTTCTTTGCTTTCCCATGGGAAACCAAAAATTGTATGTACACAAACATCTAGTTTTGAATTTTCTAACAGTTGCATCGCATGCTCAAACTCACCGTGTAAACAACCCCTGTTTATTTGTAAAAGCGTTTCATCATAAATTGATTCCATGCCCATTTCAATGTCAACATCAAAACGATCGGTATAAGATTCCAATAGTTTAATTTTTTCTTCGTCAATACAGTCGGGACGTGTACCTACTGATAGCCCTAAAATATCTTCTGTATTGATAGATAGCGCTTCATCGTACATTGCTTTTAAATAATGAACTGGCGCGTAAGTATTGGTGTTTGGTTGAAAATAAATAATGAACTTTTCTGCACGATAATTGGCACGAGCCCTTTCCATTCCTTGCGCAACTTGCTCTTTCATGGAAGGTAATTTGCGTGATAATTCTGGCGTAAATGAATCAACATTACAATAAGTGCAGCCACCAAAACCTTTAGAACCGTCTCTGTTAGGGCAAGTGAAATTACCATCTACAATAACTTTGTATACACGTTGCCCTTGGTACTTTTCTTTAAGATAAGCACCGTATGCATTGTAACCTTTACCATTTGCAAAATCCATTTTATTTTTTTGAAAGTTGAAAGTTTTCTCGATATGTTAAAAACAAACTATTCGAAAATTCAAAAGCTGGATTATTTAAATCGATATAAGGTTCTAGTCGAGTGGATATACTGAAATTTTCTGAAATAGGGAATTCAGAAATAATCCTTAAAAATAATAATGAACGATTGTCTTCTTTGAATCCTGTATTATTTATTTGAGTAGAAACTGAAGAGAACAAAGGCGCACCATGGGTAGATTGAAAACCTGAACCTTGCCAATAACTCGCTACAAAATCTGCAATTTTAGTTTTAACTCCTAAATTTAGGTAAAGCCCTTGCCCTTGTATGTATGGGTTTTGCTTGTTAAATGAAAAATCTTTATAAGTTATTAAATAATTTTCAGAATGAATAGTGCTTTTAGGTAACTGATATTTTAAGACTAACCCAAAAGAGGCATTTAATATGCTTGTCAAAGAACGATCAGGTGTATCAATTTGACCTCCCTGGTGAAATACAAGTAAATCTACTGGCAATGTCACTGTTAAATTTCCTTTTTTTAGAATTGATTTTTGAAAATGTACCCCACCAGATATTTTTTCTTGTACAGGTGAAATTTTATAAATCATATTCTCCCAATTAATCCAAACATCTAATTGATTTTTAGCATCTGCATATAAAAACTGTGTGCCATACTCTATATTATCTGTAATGATTCGATCGTAGTTATAGATGGGTTCAGGTAAACGGTGTGCTACATTACTCAATAATGCACCATTGATTAATCTGAAATTATTTCGGTGATAGTCCAACCTTAGGATAGGTTGATTTACACGAAAACCATTTGAGCCAAAGTCTTTCCTAAGGTTTACACCTGCAGACATCGATAAATTAGGCGACTGAACAAATGTTATTTCTGGTTGTAATATATTTCCAAAATAAGTTAAGCCATCTGCAATTCTATTAAAGTATTCATAATTTCTCATGTAATTGAAATTATACATCCTAAAATAAAGCCCTCTGTCATTGTTAACGTTTGTAAAATCATTTACTAATGAGCTATTGTCAATTTGCGCATTTACTTTATTTGTAAAAAACAAAAAAGCTGCAAACATACATATCATTAAATATTTAAAATTCTTCTTCATATTTTAATCGGTAAATTTATAACCAACACCTCTAATAGAATGAAAATGTTTTGGATTTTTCATATCTGTTTCGAAGTATTTTCTAAATGATAAAATAAAGTTATCAATGGTTCTGGTAGATGGATATACGTCATAATTCCAAACAGTTTCTAGAATAGTTTCTCTTGAAACAGCTTCTCCTTTTCGTTCAATTAATAACTTTAACAACATACTTTCCTTTTTGGTCAAATTGATAATGGAACCATCCGCACATTTGATTTCGTAACTCGAAAACAAAATGGTGTGCCCTGAAATTTGATAATGATCAAATGATTTATGATTGTCGGATTGTGTACCTCGTTTAATGAGAATTCCCACTCTTAGAATTAATTCTTCTAAGTTAAAAGGCTTTGTCAAATAATCATCGGCTCCTTTTTTTAAGCCCGCCACTCGATCTTCAGCGGTATTGCGTGCCGTTAAAAACAAAACGGGCACAGGATTATTATTTAACCTAATGTTTTCTACTACTTGAAAGCCATCCATTTCGGGCATCATTACATCTAAAATGACCAAACTAACGCGTTCTTCTTTTAATAGCTTCAATGCTTTTTTCCCATCGGTTGCTGTTGAAACATGATAGCCTTCCAACTCTAAATTGAGTTTAATAGCAGCTAATAAATGCGCTTCGTCTTCTACCAATAAAATTCGATACTCGTTCATTGTTAGTTACCATTAAATATAATTTCAAAGACTGTTCCTTTTGGATTATTTTTAGAAACATTTATTTTTGCTTGGTGATGCTTTGCAACTTGCGCTACAATAAACAAACCTAAGCCGGTACCTTTATTTTTTCTTGTCATTTCATTGCCTGCTCTGTAAAATTTTTGAAAAATTTTATCCAAGTCATGATCAGCAATACCAACACCTTGATCGGAAATAATTAAATGTAATTTATCTTGAATTTGATTTAATTGAACATTAATAATTGAAGATTCATCGGAATACTTAATGGCATTTTCGATTAAATTATTCACCAAAGAACCAAGTGCAAAACGATCCCCATGTATTGCTAGGCCCGCTTGGATTTGATTGACGAACTGCCTTTTGTTTTCTGAAGTAATAATGGCACGATCAAATATACTATTTAGTAATTCAGAAAAATCGAATTGCTCTTTTGGATAAGAATAGGAATTGTTTTCTATACGAGTAGCTAACAACATGTTTTCTACTAAATCGTCAAGTCGACCTACATCGTCTATTGAACTTTTGATGAACTCATCTCTTTTTTCTTTCGTTAAATCTCTCTTAACCAAGGTTTGTAAAACCAATTTGATAGAAGCTAATGGAGATTTTAATTCATGGGTAACAGAGAGTAAAAAATTTTGCTGCTGTTGATGAATAGCACTTTCTTTCTTGATGATTCTTTGAAAAAAATAAATACCAACAATTAAAATAATTAGAAAGACCGCACCCTCTCCTAATATCATATTCATTCGTTTGGCATTGGAATCAACGAGTAAATAACCCCACCAAGTTAATTCTGCTAGCGCATAAAAAACTAAGAAATAAAAAATGGTAATTGGTTTTTTGAACCTGTGCATGCGGTTTAAAAGCTATTTTAATTCATCGAAAATAGCAATAAAAAAGCAAAAAATGGACTTAAGAATGTGTTATGCTGACAAAATTTCCACCATGCGCATCATATTCAAATCAATCTCTTGGTTATGTTTAACTGCTTTTTGGAATGATGTCAATACCACCTCATTGTTTATGATTCCCACCATCACTTCTCTTTTCCCTTTCAACAACGATTCTACCGCTGCTATACCCATTCTACTACCCAAAACCCTATCAGAACAAGATGGACTACCTCCTCTTTGAATGTGGCCTAAAATACTTACTCGGATATCGAAATGATCAAATTTTGCTTTAACTTTTTCAGCTACTTTATATGCACCACCAGAGTCTTCTCCTTCTGCAACTACTACAATCATAGAAGATTTTTTTCTTTGGTAACCTTTTTCTAAGGTTTCCATTAATTGAGCTGCATCCGTAACCGATTCAGGAATTAAAATAGATTCTGCACCGCCTGCAATTCCAGAATACAATGCAATAAAACCAGCATCTCTTCCCATCACTTCTACGAAAAACAATCGATCATGTGAATCGGCTGTATCCCTTATTCTATCTATAGATTCAACAGCTGTGTTTAAAGCAGTGTCGAAACCTAAAGTATAATCTGTTCCATATAAATCACAATCAATTGTTCCCGGAATTCCAATGAATGGCAAATCGTGTTCTTTGTTAAATTGCAATGCACCACTGAATGTACCATCACCTCCTATACAAACAACTGCATCAATTTCAAACTTTTTTAAATTGTCGAATGCTTGTTTTCTTCCTTCTATAGTTCTAAACTTTTCACTACGTGCAGATTTTAATATAGTACCGCCGCGTTGAATAATATTACTTACTGAATTAGAATTCAAAGGAATAATATCTCCGTTGATTAAACCTTCGTAACCCCTCATCACACCAAAAACTTCTAAATTATTAAAAATACTGGCACGTACTACTGCTCTTATAGCAGCATTCATACCTGGAGCATCTCCTCCAGATGTTAGTACAGCAATTCTTTTGATATTTGTTGACATGGTTTGTATTTAAGACCTAAAGATAACTAATAATTGTATAAAGTACACTAAGCAAATTAAAAATAAATGATTCTCTAATAAATTATTAACATTCAATTAATTAGGGTTTTTCAACCCATAAATTATCTTCTTTAATGATTTCGATTAATCCATCAACCGCATCAGCGGTATTGACGTTTTTACGGACCACGTCCATTCCTCGGTAAAGTGTAATTTTTCCTGGTCCTGCACCTACATAACCATAATCGGCATCGGCCATTTCTCCTGGGCCATTGACAATGCAACCCATGATACCAATTTTGATACCTTTTAAATGATCTGTTTTTGATCGAATCAATTGTGTGGTTTCTTGCAAATCAAAAAGTGTGCGACCACAAGAAGGGCAAGAAATATATTCTGTTTTAGAAATTCGCATTCTACTCGCTTGCAATAATCCAAATGCAATTGAATTAATTGCCCTCGAATTAATTTTTTGAGTGGAAGTGATCGCTAAACCATCGGCATAACCATCTATAAATAACGCGCCGAAATCTGTTGCGGCATGTAGTTGCAATTTAGTTAAATCTTTTTCTTCGTAAGTCCTGTGCACAACTACAGGGCAATGAATATTTTTATTTTCTAACTCAAAAAAGAAAGCACGTAAATCTGCATAAGTATCGTTTTCATTGGCTTTCAAATAAATGATAGCTTTTGAATCATTTTTTATTTTTTCAAAAATTGCAGGTTGAAATTCAGCCGCTGTTCCAGAAATCAAATGTATGGATGTCTCAAAATTTACACCTGCTAAATATACATTTACAGGTAACATTGGAATGACATTTTCCATGTGTTGAAATTTATCCAATGCACTTACATCAACTACTTTTCTTAAGTTCCCTGGTAAATTAAATTGCGGAACATGTGATCCTAAATAAATCCAATCGACTGCTAAATCTGTTAAGGAATATTTATCCAAAATCGCAGAATAAATATAACCAACACTTGCCAATTGTAATTCTGCAATTAATGGTTCTTCTGAAAAATCTGCCATTACAATCGGCACATGGTGTGCACCCACATTTGTTACTGCATTAGTTATTCTTCTTTGATGAATATAAGGATTGTATTTTGTTGGTATTGCTACCGGATTTGCTGTTGGTTTATTTTCTTTAGCCCTAGATTCATACCTTTGAGCCAAAGCCTTTGCAACAGGCGCTTCCAATTCAGGCTCTTCAGTTAAGGAAACACGAATGGTGTCACCTAAACCATCTTCTAATAAAGTGCCTATTCCAACAGCAGATTTAATCCTGCCATCTTCTCCATCGCCTGCTTCGGTAACTCCAAGGTGTAATGGATAATTCATATTTTCTTTGGTCATGGTAGCTACCAATAATCGATAAGCCTGAACCATTACCTGCGTATTACTCGACTTCATCGAAACCACTAGGTTGTGAAAGTTTTCTGCCTCACACATTCTTATAAATTCCATCGCAGATTCTACCATACCCATTGGCGTATCACCATGCCAACTCATGATGCGATCTGATAAAGAACCATGGTTTGTTCCAATCCTAAGTGCCGTTCCGTATTCTTTACAAATATTAATTAACGGTAAAAATCTTTTACGAATGCGTTCTACTTCTTCTTCGTATTCAAATTGTGTATAGGTAATTTGTTCGAATTTCTTTTTGTCAACATAATTGCCTGGATTAACCCTCACCTTTTCTACAATCCTTGCTGCTGCTTCTGCTGCATTTGGAGTGAAATGAATGTCTGCTACTAAAGGCACTCGGCAACCTCTGGCTAATAATTCTTTTTTAATGACTGCTAAATTATTTGCTTCTTTAATACTTGGTGCTGTAATACGAACATATTCGCAACCCGCTTCCACCATGCGAATGGTTTGCGCTACCGTTGCCATGGTATCCATGGTATCGGTTGTTGTCATCGATTGAATTCGAATTGGATGATGCCCACCCATGGGTACATCACCAATAAAAACTTCTCTGGTTAAGTACCTTTTATAAGAAAATAAATCTGGGCAATAGATGCCATTTAGGTCTTTCAAAATCAAAATATTTTAAAGCTTTACACACGAAAATAACAAAAAAATGGCTAATAGGTTTTTCTATTAGCCATTTAAGTCAATTTTAGCTAAATATTAATATTTGATAATCTCTACGCTAGAAACACCCGCATCAATATTGAGGTTTATTTTCTTGGCATTGGGCAAGTTTGATTTTGAAACATAATAGTTATCGTCAACCATTTCAAATCCGACTAATGATTTAGATGAAAGCACCGCATCAATGTTAAGCTCACAATTGATTTCTTTTGGCACCCTAATTATGATACTTGAGGCTCCAGCATTGATATTTACGGTTGCGTTTTCTTTGCCTGGAAGTTTAAGATCTAAAGATGCCGCACCTGCATCAATGTCTAGTTGATGGATTTTATAATTTGATAAATCAAAGTCCACTTGACCAGCACCTAATTCGAAATCCAAATCCCAAACTGGTTTGTTATTCAATTGCAAAGTAACTTGATTGTCATTCCATTTTTTATCATCTAAATGAATATCTGCGTCACCATCCATTTGCAAAGTAATATTTGTAATGGAATCTGTTTGTTCCTGCTCCATATGATATCCACTACCACTCATGGGCAAGTTTGCTGCAAACAATAAATTTGTTGAATCTAAAATACTGAAATGGGCTGCGCCGCCAGAAAAATGAAGGCTTGCCGAATTGACATTCGTAGTATTTTCAACTATAAATGAATAGTCTTTGGAAGTATTTATTTTTGAACTTGAATCTGTTGTTTTAAATCTATTATTCCAAGTTAATCCCTTCATTAAAACCAAAAGTAACAAGAAAATAATCAACACAGGCATAAGCCAATGAATTCGAGTATTAGCGCTGCTTTTCAATAAACTATTTACCCCTGCAAAAATTAAAATAACTGGCCAAAACCTTAAAATTAAATTCCAATTAATTTCGAAACATAACAGATCAAAATTTCTCAAGATCAACAGTGTGCCGATCACCACCCAAAATAATCCCCAACCAATATTTTTTGAATTCATCTTAGTTCTTGTTCTTTTTAGAATTAGTATATAACATTCCTATTCCAATAGAAATTAAAATCAATGGCCAAAGTTTTTGAAATGAAATCCAAGGAATAAATTCATCTGCTAAAAAAATTACGCCTAATGTAATTAGCACTAATCCGCCAATTACATTTTCCTTTTTTAATTTTCCACCTTTGGCGAAATTAGCATTGTCCTCTGGTGCATAATATGCATCATTTACATTTGACTCATCTTGAAAATTTTGTGTCCGTTCTGGCAACACAATCCAAAGGATAACATACATTAAAAATCCTGAACCGAAGCCCAATAATGCCACTAAAAACAATGCACGAATTAGCGTAATATCTACTTCGAAATACTCTCCCAAACCTGCACATACGCCGCCAATTCTACCTTTTTGTTTATTCCTAAATAATTGTCTGTTGTTCATATAAATAATTTGATATACAAAGAAATATATTTTTTAACTAGTAAGCAGCTAAGTATCTTAAAAATTACAATGTGCCTAGTTGTGGCCTTATGATAATTTCGTCCATACACGCACCAGAAGAAAGTGTAAATGCATTGAATATAGCAGAAGCAACATCTTCTGGTTGAATAAATCGATCTGCTGGCAATGTGGTTCCTTCCCAAGATGCCGTAAGCGTTGAACCCGGTATAACAGCAGTCACTTTAATGCCCTTTGTCATTAAATCTTCTCTCAAACATTTAGTAAAGCCATATAAAGCATATTTACTTACAGTATAAGAAATTGCTGCCGGAATAGGCGTAATATTTGCAACAGAACACATGTTAAAAATATGCCCATGCCTTTGCTCTAAAAACAAAGGCAATAAACCTTTGGTTATATTTACTGCAGATATTAAATTGATCGACAGCATTTTTTGCAAAGCATTATCTGGCTCTGAATGAATATCGGCAGCGATATAGCTTCCAGCATTATTAATTAACGCATCGATTGGTTTTTTGAACGATAAAATACTGGAAATTAAAAACTGAATACCTAGTTCGTCGGATAAGTCAGCGGCGATTGCATTAACCGTTACACCATATTGTTGATGAATTTGCTTCGCCTGCAAATCTAATTCAGATTGATTTCTAGCTACTGTAATTAAATCGTGGCCTTCGGCTGCAAATTGATGTGCCAATGCATTCCCAATACCTTTAGTAGAACCTGTTATAATGATACTCATATCTGCTTTTTACAAGTTTAAATATATTTCCTAAAAAAGAAGAATTTTCAATTGCTATTCTATGCGATAAAATCAATCAAAATCTTTACTTTTACAAATAAAAATCTGCATGTTTTTCTACCATTTCGGCAAATATCTGCTTTTCTTAAAGAATGTATTTACTAAACCAGAAAACTTTAAAGTTTACTGGAAAGAAATCATTCGAGAAATGAATCTTATAGGCGTTGGCTCTTTAGGGATTATCGCTGTTATTTCGATTTTTTTGGGAGCGGTTACTTGTATTCAAACAGCATATCAATTAGTCAGCAATTTAATACCTCGAGACATAATTGGAGTAATTACAAGAGACTCCGTTATTTTAGAATTTAGTCCAACCATTTCTTTATTGGTTTTATCGGGCAGGGTTGGTGGAAGTATTTCCTCGCAATTAGGCACCATGCGTGTTACGGAACAAATTGATGCCTTAGAAATAATGGGTGTTAACTCTACTGGTTTTTTAGTATTGCCTAAAATAGTTGCAGCAGTAATTACCATTCCAATGTTGGTTATTATTTCTATGTTTTTAGGACTAATGGGTGCTTATATTATAGGTCCACTTACAGGTGTTATTTCTGGAACAGAATTTATTTCAGGTGTATTAAGAGATTGGAATTCATTCATCATTTTAGTAGCACTCATTAAAACAGTGTTGTTTTCATTTTTAATGACCAGTGTTTCTGCCTACCAAGGTTTTTACACTAAAGGTGGTGCACTTGAAGTTGGTGAATCTAGCACCAAAGCTGTTGTCTATAGCTCTGTTTTAATATTATTCGCAGATTATTTAGTTGCTCAAATATTATTATAATGATTGAACTAAAAAATGTATCCAAATCTTTTGATAGCAATCAGGTATTAAAAAATATCAGCGCTACTTTTAAACCAGGCATCACCAACATGATTATTGGTGGAAGTGGCTCTGGGAAAACGACACTACTAAAATGCATGATTGGCTTGCATGATATTGATGCAGGAGAAATTAACTATGATGGCGTTGATTTTAGCAAATTAGATTTCAAAGAAAAAATTCCAATCAGAAAAGAAATAGGCATGTTGTTTCAAAGTGCTGCCCTTTTTGATTCCATGAATGTAGAAGAAAATGTTTTATTTCCACTTAATATGTTTAGCGATTGGTCGATGGAAGAAAAGCTTGACCGAGTGAACTTCTGTTTAAAAAGAGTGAATCTAGAAAACATCAATAAACTTCGCATCTCTGATTTGTCAGGTGGTATGAAAAAAAGAGTTGGCATTGCTAGAGCCATTGCCATGCAGCCAAAATACTTATTTTGCGATGAACCCAATTCAGGATTAGACCCTAAAACATCCATCATCATTGATAATCTTATTCGTGAAATTACCATCGAATACCAAATTACGACAGTAATAAATTCCCATGATATGAATTCGGTAATGGAAATTGGTGATCATATTATTTTTCTTCACCAAGGTCAAAACTGGTGGGAAGGAGCTAACACCGATTTGATCAAAGCAGCAAATCAAGAAGTAAATGAATTTGTGTTTGCAAGTAAATTAATGAAATCAAAATTTCAATAAAAAAATATTAAGCATGATAGAGCTATTAAGCCCCACCCAATGGGAAGACTATGAATTAATTGACTGTGGTAATTTCGAAAAATTAGAAAGATTTGGAAAGTACATTACCATTAGACCAGAGCCTCAAGCCATTTGGGATCCAGCTATGCCAATGAAAGAATGGGAAAAAATAGCTCATGTTAAATTCAAATCGAAAAGTAGCTCTACTGGCGAATGGATTAAATTAAAAAACCCGGTAGCAGATAGATGGCACATTAAATATCAAACAAAAGACATTTCCATTCAATTTAGATTGGCATTTACTTCTTTTAAACATGTTGGTATTTTTCCGGAACAGGCAGCTAATTGGGACTATGCCGCAAAAGCCATTAAAGCAATGAAAATAAAAGAGCCTAAAGTGCTTAATTTATTTGCCTATACTGGCGGAGCTTCCATTGCTGCTAGATCTGCAGGTGCAGAGGTCACACACGTTGATTCAATTAAACAAGTAGTTACCTGGGCAAATGAAAACCAAGAATTATCTAATTTAAAAGACATTAAATGGGTGGTGGAAGATGCATTGAAATTTGTTAAACGCGAAGTGAAGCGCGGAAAAAAATACAACGGCATTATCTTAGATCCTCCTGCTTTTGGTCATGGACCGAATGGGGAAAAATGGAAATTAGAAGATAGCATCAACGAAATCATGAAAGATGTTGCGCAACTTGCTGATCCTGATAATTTCTTTTTAATTTTGAATACTTATTCTTTAGGATTTTCTTCTTTGATTGTAGAAAATTTAATTAAATCATCGTTTAAAAGAACAGACAACCTCAGTATTGGTGAACTATATTTACAAGCAAGCAAAGGTGCTAAATTACCCCTAGGCGTATATGGTAAAATTCAATACATCAAATAAGATTTTCTGTTAAAAATAGGCCGCTAAATCAAAACAAATAGGCATCTTTGCGGCATGAGTAATTTTATATCAGCAGAACAATTAGGGCATTCATTTCAAGATAATTGGCTTTTTAAAGGCCTTAATTTAGGCTTAAATGCTGGCCAAAGAATGGCGCTAGTTGGCGTAAATGGTGCAGGAAAATCAACGCTGATGAAAATCTTATCAGGTAAAATTCAACCACAAGAAGGTAAAGTTGTTTGCAATAAAGAACTAAGGGTTGGATATCTAGATCAAGAACCACTATTTGACCAAGAACAAAGCATTGCTGAATTTATCTTTTCTATGGATAATATTCAACAACAATTAATCAGAAGATACGAAGAACTCATCGAAGACCCAAATGCAGACGAAGCAGAAATTGGTAAATTAACCGATGAACTTTCGAATGCCAATGCATGGGAATACGAACATACCATTCGTCAAATTCTTGGAACATTAGGCATACATCATTACGAACAAAAAATTAAAACACTTTCTGGTGGTCAGCGAAAAAGATTGGCTTTGGCTAAATTATTAATTGATGATCCCGATGTTTATATTTTAGATGAGCCGACCAACCATTTAGACATTGACACCATTGAGTGGCTCGAAGAATTTTTACGCATTGGAAATAAAACTATTTTATTAGTTACCCACGACCGATATTTTCTTGATAATGTTTGTAATGAAATTGCAGAACTTGAAAACGGCAAAGTATTTAATTATAAAGGGAATTACAGCTATTACCTAGAAAAGAAAGCAGAGCGAGAAGCCATGGATGCTTCAAGTTTAGAAAAGAATTTAAATTTATTAAGAAAAGAATTAGAATGGATGCGCAGACAGCCAAAAGCGCGAACTACCAAATCTAAATCGAGGATAGATTCATTTTACGATTTATCTGAAAAAACGAAAAATGGACCTAGTAAAAATTCAGTTGAGTTAAATGTAAAAATTGCAACTCAAGGAAATAAAATTATTGAACTACACCATGTAGGGAAAAGTTTTGAAGAGAAAAACATCATCAATGATTTTTCTTATGTATTTAAAAAAGGTGATAGAATAGGTGTTGCAGGTAAAAATGGAATGGGAAAATCTACTTTTTTAAATTTAGTTACCCAACAAATATTACCTGACAAAGGAAAAGTTATTGTAGGTGAAACTACTGTGTTTGGTTATTATGAACAAAAGGGATTGCAATTTGACGAAAACGAACGCGTCATTGATATTGTTAAAAACATTGCAGAATACATTACCATGGCTGATGGTTCGACTATTTCAGCTTCTGCATTATTAACGAGGTTTTTATTCCCTCCTGCTAAACAATATGGCATGGTCAATAAATTAAGCGGTGGCGAAAGAAAACGCCTTCACTTAATGCGTGTGCTAATTAAAAACCCCAATTTCTTAATCCTAGATGAGCCTACCAACGATTTAGACATTGACACGCTTAATGTTTTAGAAGAATTTTTACTGAATTTTAAAGGCTGTATACTGCTAGTTTCTCACGATAGATACTTGGTAGATAAACTGACAGATCAATTATTTATTTTTGAAGGTGAAGGAAATGTAAGGGTTTACAATGGTAATTACACCGACTACCGTGTAGAAAGAGACGAAGCAGAAG
>JAHEGO010000061.1 GCA_024645045.1 Sphingobacteriaceae bacterium | reverse complement strand
CCCCACTCTCCGCCAAAGAAAAATGCCGCCCGTAAGGGACGGCATTTTTTGTTTTAAAGCGTTGCGAATTCATTCGCATAAGCGAGGAAACAAAAAATGCAGAAGCAGACGTCGTCAGACGGCTGCGGCAATTTTCTTTGACTCAGTTCCCCATTCTGGGGATCACCGGAGCGAAGCGGAGGTAATCCGAGAAGCGTTGCGAATTCATTCGCAAAAGCGAGAAAACAAAAAATGCAGAAGCAGACGTCGTCAGACGGCTGCGGCAATTTTCTTTGACTCAGCTTCCCATTCTGGGGATCACCGGAGCGAAGCGGAGGTAATCCGAGAAGCGTTGCGAATTCATTCGCATAAGCGAGAAAACAAAATATGTAAAATGCAGACGTCGTCAGACGGCTGCAGCAATTTTATTTGACTCAGTTCCCCATTCCTTCCCTTTTTTATTACCTTTAAAAAAAATAAATCAAATGGCAACGACTTCAGAATTAAGCAAAAACTCATTCATACGTTACAATAACGAATTATTAAAGGTAATTGAATACGATCATATAACGCCAGGAAAAGGAAATGCAATCTATTCTTTAAAATGTAGAAACGTAGAAACTGGGAAACAAAGTGAAGTTCGTTTTCGTTCTGGAGAAAAGGTCGATATCATTCGTGTTGACGAGTACGAAATGCAATACCTCTATTTAGAGGGTGATTCACTTATTTGTATGAATCAAGAAACATTTGATCAAATACCTGTTCCTCAATCTATATTTGGTGAAGCTATACAATTTTTAAAAGAAGGTATGATTTTAAGAATTCGTTTTGACGATAATGAAAAACCATTAGCAGGCGATTTACCTAAACATGTGGAGTTAGAAACCATTTATACAGAAGTTGGTGTCAAAGGAAAACTACTCAAATTAGCACAAGTAGAAGGCAATATTAATGTTCAAGTTCCTTTGTTTGTTGAAATTGGTGATAAACTAAAAATCAATACGGAAACAGGCGAATATGTAGAAAGAATAATGAAGTAACAGTCGGATTATTTCGATTCATTACTCATTATTTCCTGTAATTGCACATCATCTATTTGAAAAATTCCAGGGCTCAATAATGTTAAATCTATTCTTATTCGATCTAAATCTGATGGAATATGTTTTTCAATTACATATTGTTTCCACTCTGTTATATCTTCTTTTGACGAGATAGATTTAACTTCATTTGGTTCTTTAGAGCCACCTTTCAAGGTAATTGCAGAAATATCAACTTTAAAGTTTACCCCTTTGTTTTTAACCCAAAAACTCATGCGATAATTTGCACCACTTTTAACTTCAAATTCTTCAAACAAGCCAGGTGATTGAAACACACCTTTGTCGCTGCATTTTCGAATTACAAATTTTAAAGCACGATTTCCTTCTTTTACATCATTACTATCTGAAATAACATCAAAGTCATTGATGCTACGATCGTTTTGCTCTATGGTTTCTTTATATCTAGTAAAATACCAATTAACAGGTAATTGATTGCGAACAATTTCAAAACCTCCGTTCATTCCAGCTGACTGATCTTTTATTTCACGATTCGAAATACAAGATTGAAAAGCAAAAAGAATAATCACAAATAAGTAAAAAAGTTTAGCTGTTTTCATCGTTAAATTTATAACGATTAAATTTACTGTTTAAATACTACTTCGTCAAATGCTAATCTATTTCTTTTGCCCCATACGCCTGCTTCGGTTCCCATACCAACAGATATAACCATATTAATTTCAGCGCCTTTAGGGAGCTTTAAATAACGCTTTAAGCGTAATTCATCGAAGCCCTCCATTGGGCAAGTATGAAATCCTTCAGCAGCAATTGATAACATAAAAGTTTGAGCAGCTAAAGCACAAGATTTATGTGCAGTTATTCTTTGACTAGCAGAGCCCCCTAAACGAAAAAAAGGTTTGCTTAAACCCATGAAGAAACTCATCACTTTTCTAGCAAAAGTTAAAATTCCAAATGGATCATTGGCATAAACAAATGGCATTATTTTTCCATAATAATTCAAGCTTTTCTCTTGCCCTTTATCTGGTTTACCAACAATGTTTTGTTTGATTAAATTTAAATTCCACAGCGCACGAGATTTCCATTTATCTTTTCTCGTTACAAAAACAACCATTTGCTTTGCAGTTGATGCTGCTCTTTGGTTCAAACAAATTGGGGTCATGGCTTCAATGGCTTCAGGTGTTGACAACCAATAAAACTCCCAAAGCTGCATATTGCTGCTATTTGGCGATAATATGGCTCTTTCTAAACTTATTTTGATGACTTCGTCTGGTACTGCTACTTTCGGATCAAAACCCCTGTTTGATCTACGAAACTCTACTATTCTTTGAAATTCTGTATTCATATTTACTAAATGATTTTAAAGCAAAATTGTTTTACAATTGACGATTAAAGATAGAAATATTTTTAGCCCTTTTTTGTTACCTTAGTAGGCAATTCTATATGCTGTTGCAAGCATTTATAGTTAATATTAAATAAAATCATGTCAAAGAACCATCCACCTAAAAACAATAACCGATCTGAAGAAGGTGTTCAAATCAATAAATTTATCAGTGCTTCGGGATTTTGTTCTAGAAGAGAGGCAGACCAATTAGTTGCACAAGGAAGGGTAACCATAAATGAAAGAATTGCAAGTGCAACGGCTAGGGTTCAAGCAGGTCAACAAGTTGCTGTAGATGGTGAAAAAATCAAACAGCAAAAAATCTCTAAAATGGTTTATTTAGCATTTCACAAACCTGTTGGAATTACCTCTACAACCGATTTAGCTGACAAAACAAATATCATTTCTTACATCAATTATAACCAAAGAATATTTCCAATTGGTCGATTAGATAAAGACTCGGAAGGTTTGATTTTACTGACGAATGATGGTGATGTAGTCAATAAAATTCTCAGAGCAGAAAACCAACACGAAAAAGAATACATTGTAAGTGTAGACAAACCCATTACTCAAGATTTTATCAATAGAATGTCTAATGGTTTGGCAATAGGCCCAAGTACCACTACCCTTCCTTGCTTTGTAAAACAAGAAGGCGCTAAAAAATTCAGAATAATTTTAACCCAAGGTTTGAACCGTCAAATTCGCAGAATGTGTGCTACGCTTGACTTTGACGTAAAATCGTTGAAGCGTATTAGGGTGATGAATATTCAATTAGGCGATTTAAAAATTGGACAATTGAGAAATCTGACTTTACAAGAAGTAGAAGTTTTGGCTAGTCTATTATCAAATTCAAAAAACGAAGTTCCATTTAAAG
>JAHEGO010000007.1 GCA_024645045.1 Sphingobacteriaceae bacterium | reverse complement strand
ATTTCAACCATCACAATAAAATAAGAGAAAATACCAATGAGTACAATCATTGCAAATGCTAGAATAGGTGATAGTTGATAATAATAGTAAAGCGCAAAAGCAATAACCAATGAAGCCCAATTAAAATAAGGGAAACTAGCAAAAAATGCTGGCATAGGAATAGACCAAATCAATCCCAATATACTAAATACAATAGTTGGAACAGCAAGCCAATGAATGGCCTTGTTAATATTATTTTGATGGCTTTCGCTGTACTTTGCAAAAAGTTGATCTAACTCACTCATTTTTTTAATTGTTTTATGTTGAAACAAAAACGGCTTAGTTTACACTAAGCCGCTTGAATTATTTTGCGTAAGAAACTGCTCTTGTTTCTCGAATAACAGTTACCTTAACTTGACCCGGATAAGTCATTTCTGTTTGAATGCGCTCTGCAATATCAAATGCCAACGATTCCGAATCTTTATCAGAAATTTTTTCTGCTTCTACAATTACACGCAACTCTCTACCTGCTTGAATAGCAAAAGTTTTCTCTACGCCTGGATAAGACAAAGCTAAGCTCTCCATATCTTTTAGACGTTTGATGTAACTTTCTACCACTTCTCTTCTTGCTCCTGGCCTAGCGCCTGAAATTGCATCACATGCTTGAATGATTGGCGACAAGATGCTGGTCATCTCGATTTCGTCATGATGGGCACCAATTGCATTGCACACTTCTGGATGTTCTTTGAATTTCTCCGCCAATTGCATACCTAATATTGCATGCGGCACTTCTGGATTTTCTTCGGAAACTTTTCCAATATCATGCAATAAACCCGCACGTTTTGCCATTTTTACATTCAAGCCTAATTCTGTTGCCATAATTGCACAGAAATTAGCTACTTCTCTTGAATGTTGTAATAAATTTTGACCATATGATGAACGGTATTTCATACGACCGATCATACGTATTAACTCAGGATGTAAACCATGAATACCCAAATCGATTACTGTACGCTCGCCTGTTTCAATTATTTCTTCTTCTAATTGCTTGCGTGTTTTTGCAACAACTTCTTCAATTCTTGCAGGATGTATACGGCCGTCGGTTACTAAGCGATGTAAAGACAAACGCGCTAATTCTCTTCGCACTGGATCAAAGCCAGATAAGATAATAGCTTCAGGCGTATCATCTACAATAATTTCAATTCCTGTAGCCGCTTCTAACGCTCTAATGTTTCTACCTTCGCGTCCAATAATTCTACCTTTTACCTCATCACTTTCAATATTAAATACGGAAACGGTATTTTCGATTGCAGCTTCTGTAGCTGAACGTTGAATTGTTTGGATTACAATTTTCTTTGCTTCTTTAGCAGCAGTCATTTTAGCATCTTCAACAATGTCCTTAATCATAGACATTGCATTTGTTTTTGCTTCATCTTTAAGCGCTTCAACAAGTTGCGTTTTTGCTTCTTCAACCGATAAACCGGAAATTTTTTCCAGTTGCTTCACTTGAATTTGATGTGATTGTTCCACTTCTGCTTTTTTCTTGTCTAACAATTCTTGCTGACGCGCCAAATGCTGACGTTGATTATCTAACTCTGCTTCTTTGCGAGTTGCATTCTCTAATTTTTGCCCTAATGATTGCTCTTTTTGCTTCAAAGAATTATCCCTTTGCGCAGCTAAATTGTTTTTATTATTGATCTCTTGCTCGTGTTCAGCTTTCAATTGTAAAAACTTCTCTTTAGCTTCTAGCATTTTATTCTTTTTAAGAATTTCGCCTTGCGCTTCTGCTTCTTTTAAAATTTGTCTTGCTTTTTCTTTAGAAATTTGCTCATGGTCATTCAGGCCTTTTTTAAGTACAACACGTGCAATTAAAAAACCTATCACCAAGGACACAATACCTACTACTATTAATGTTATTGTCATATTTAAAATATAAAACCGTTAAAAATTTTGCATAGTTTACTATTGAATTTTCAATACGAAACTCACAAAACCTTTAACGGTTTGTAATCAGATTATTTTTTATTGCTTAAACAAATACTCCGTTAATTTTTTATCAATGTCTTCAATTTTTTGAGTCACTGACAAACTAGTGGAGCTTTGTTGTCTATCTAAATTTAAATGTTCCGTAGCAATTTGCAAAACACACATCGAGAGTAAGTCTTGCTTATCACGTACCGCATAGTTTTCCTGAAATTCCTTTAAACGGTCATTCACTAACTTTGCAGCCTTCCGAACATTTTCTTCATCCTCGCTATTTATTTTCAAAGGATAAACCCTGTCGGCAATATTAATTTTTATGGAGATTTCTCCCATTTTTCTGATGTTTCGCTATTGATTATTTATTCAATATAGCTATACACTTATCTATTTCTCGCACAAAATCGTTAATTTTTGCTTTAATGTCAAGTGTCTTTTCATCTGAACCTGCTACAGTTTTGGCCAATTTGAGCATTCTATGCTTCTCATCTAGCTCATTTAACTGCGTTTTAAGCTCAGTTGCGCTTTTTCTAAATTGTTCGTTTTCTGATAATAAAAGTTCGTTTTGTTCTTTTAAAGCATCACAATACTCCAGTAGCATGTCTACTTTTCTTTCAATGGTCTCTATTCCTTTCGGTAAAGTTGTCATTTTGGAGGATTTATTGATTGCGTTTATCTTAAACTATACTAAGGTACAAAAAAACATTAGGCTTTTCGAATTTCGGCTCCCGCTTCTTTTTCAAATTGCTTAATCAATTTGTCCATCACTTTGTCGATTTCTTGGTCTGTAAGTGTTTTTTCGGCATCTTGAAGCACAAAGCTTAGCGCATAAGACTTTTTACCTGCAGGCAACTTATCTCCTTCAAAAACGTCAAAAACCGATACTTCTTTTAATAAATGCTTTTCAGATTGCAAAGCCATGCGCTTCAAATCTTCAAAACGAATACTTTTATCAATCAACATTGATAAATCTCTTTTTACAGCAGGGAATTTTGCTAAAGGTTCGAAATTAGACTTTCTAGCTTTCACGCTATCGAATATAGTCTTCCATTGAAAATCTGCTATCCAAACAGGTTGATCAATGTCCATTTTTTTCAATACTCCTTTTTGTACAGTTCCAACAAAAACCAAAGTGTTGTTATTTTTAGTTAAATATTGAAAGCCAGATCCCAATACACTATCTGAAAATTCTTTGATACTATAACCAGTTATCCCTAACCTGTCTAACAATTTATCGACAATCGACTTGATGGTATAGGCAGATACCTTTTCTTGTTTTTGGCTCCAAGATTCTGGTGTTTTATTGCCAGTGATACTTAAAGTTAAATGTGGAATTTCTTTATAACCTTTTTCTTTTAAATGATAAGAACTTCCGAATTCAAATATTTTTAAGTCTGATTGTTTTCTGTTTTGATTATAAGCAATTGCTTCCAATGCGGAGAAATATAAAGTATTCCTCAACACATCTAATTCATTACTTAAGGGATTTAAAATTTTTACCGTGTTTTGTAAATCATATTGCTGCTGATATGCTGCAGTTGTCAATGAATTTGACATAATTTCAGTAAAACCATTTGCACATAAAAAAGCAGCCACTGTATTTTGAAGATCATCTTCATCTGGTTGGTTACTGAATGAAAGTGATGAACGCAATTGCGTTGGCATCTCTATATTATTCAATCCATAGATGCGTAATATTTCTTCAATGACATCGCAAGCACGAGTTACATCAACCTTAGCAGTTGGAACACTTAAATACAAAACGCCATCTTGTTCTTTTTCTATCTGAATAGTCAAACCTGTTAAAATTTCTTTAACACGGGCAACTGGAATTTCCTTGCCAATTAACCTGTTTATTTCTTGGTATGACAATTCAACTTTGGCAGGCGCTATAATTGTCGGATAAAAATCAAAGGCCTCACCCGAAACTTTTGCACCAGCAATTTCTTGTAATAATTTTACCGCAAAAGACAATGCCAACATTGGCATGTTTGGATCTGTACCCCTTTCAAAACGGAAAGAACTATCTGTTTTTAAATTGTGAACTTTTGCAGATTTTCTAACGCTTACTGCATCAAAATAGGCTGATTCTAAAAATATAGCTTTTGTGTTTGCATCTACACATGCATTCATTCCACCCATTACACCTGCAATACACATTGGGCTTTGTGCATCTGCAATTACTAAATCTGTTGGAAACAATTTGCGTGTAGTGCCATCTAGCGTTACGATACTTTCTCCTTCGTTTGCATTACGCACATTGATTTGTGCACCTTGAATTTTTGCAAAATCAAATGCATGCATTGGCTGCCCCAAACCATGACAAATATAATTTGTGATATCTACCACATTATTAATTGGCTTCAATCCTATCACTTGCAACTTTTGCTTTAACCAATCTGGCGAGTCCGAAACGGTAATATCAGTTAAATAAATACCTGCATATCTTTTACAAGATATTGGCGCTTTCACTTCAATTGAAATACCATTGTTATTTCCAACTTTCAAATTTTCTGTTTGTTGAAAATGCATTGGGGTTTTCAATATTGCTGCCAAATCTCTTGCCACGCCTAAATGTGAAGCGGCATCTGCACGATTTGGAGTTAAACCAATTTCAAAAATGTAATCTGCAGAAATATCAAAATAATCTTTTGCTAATTTTCCAACTGGTACTTCAGCAGGCAAAACCAAAATTCCATCATGTGAATTTCCAATTCCAATTTCATCTTCGGCACAAATCATTCCTTCAGAAACTTCGCCTCGTATTTTTGATTTGCTTATTTTAAATGGCTCCCCTGTTAATGGATAAACGGTACAACCTACTGTTGCAACAATTACTTTTTGATCTGCGGCAACGTTTGCTGCTCCACAAACAATTTGTAACAATTCAGGACCACCAACATCTACTTTTGTAATACTTAAACGATCTGCATTTGGATGCTGAATTCTTTCCACTACTTTCCCAACAACTAATCCTTCTAAGCCACCTTTAATAGACTCTACTTTCTCTAAACTTTCTACTTCCAAACCAACATCAGTTAAAAAAACACTCAACTCTTCTGGAGATTGATTGATGTCGATAAAATCTTTAAGCCACTGATAAGAAATTTTCATTATTTATTAAATTGGTCGTCATTTTAAAACATACAAATGTATATAAAATGCAGGATTATTTATAACCCTTAAAGCTTACCTTGGTCTGCAAAACTAAAATACTGCTCATTGTAAATAATTAAATGATCCATGAGCTGAATATCCATTAAAGCAGCAGATTCTTTTAGTTTTTGAGTAAGGTTCAAATCCTGTGGACTTGGATCTAATTTGCCCGATGGATGATTATGAGCTACAATCAAATTTGAAGCTGAATGCAACAATGCACCTTTTAAAATAATTCGAATATCTGCCACTGTTCCTGAGATTCCACCTTTACTATGGAATTTTTTTTCAATTACTTTGTTAGCCCTATTTAAATACAAAACCCAAAACTCTTCGTGTGCTAAATCTAAAAAATGGAGCTTCAGTTCTTGATATGCCGATTCGCTAGAATTGATCGTATGCACATGCACCTGCGGGATATTTATTTTTCGATTTGCCAACTCTAAAGCAGCTACAATGGCAATTGCTTTTGCATCTCCAATACCATGAAAGGCTTTGAGCTCTGCAATGCTTAGTTTTGCAAGTGCAGATAAATTATGCCCTACATGAATTAATAAGCGATTCGCTAATGTAAGTGCTGATTCAGACCTGCTACCTGCTACCAATAATATGGCAACTAATTCCGAATCTGTTAATGTAGCCTTTCCATTTTTGATTAATTTCTCACGAGGCATGTCTTGAATAGACCAATTCTTTATCCCTATTTTCATCTTTTTTTTTGAGGGATAAGGTAGGCCTAAAATAAAAAATCCCGCACCGTATAAGTGCAGGATTTATAATCAGTATGTTTCAGACTACTTTAAAGAATTAACGAATTTCGTTAATTTAGACTTATTGTTAGCCGCTTTATTCTTGTGAATCACATTTTTCTTAGCTAAACGGTCAATCATTGAAGTTACTTTTTTCAATAACTCTGATGCTTCTGCTTTGCTTGAAGTACCACGCAATTTCTTTACCGCATTTCTGGTAGTTTTTGCTTGGTATCTGTTTCTAAGTCTTTTAGTAGCGTTTGCTCTAATTCTTTTAATCGATGATTTATGATTTGCCATTTTCTCTTATTCTATTTCAAAAGGACTGCAAATATACGCCAGTTATTGAAAAATCCAAACATAAAGCGTAAAAATCGTTGAATATTTCTACCTTTACTTTATAAAATATGAAAAAATACGCCTTTTTAATACTCGTAGCAGCACTTTTGATCACTGCAAACTTATTTTCTTGGGGCTTCTTTGCTCACAAAAGAGTGAACAGATTAGCCGTTTTTACCCTACCTAAGGAAATGATGGGCTTTTATAAAAGCAACATCAACGCCATTACAGAAATGGCTGTTGGCCCAGATAAACGCCGTTATACCGATAAAGATGAAGCACCTAGACATTACTTAGATGCTGACCATTATGGGAAGAGTCCATTTGACAGCATTCCAATGCGCTGGAAAGACGCAGCGGCAAAATATAGTGAAGATACCTTAAACGCATATGGAACGGTGCCTTGGCGCATCCAAATGCGCCTAGCGGAGCTTACTAAAGCAATGAAGGAACGCGATTCTGCTAAAATTGTGTTTTACTCCGCAGATTTAGGCCATTATGTGGCAGATGCCTGTGTTCCATTACACAGCACCGAAAATTACGACGGTCAAATGACTGGTCAAAAAGGGATTCATGGTTTCTGGGAATCAAGACTTCCTGAATTATTTTCAAATGATTACAACTTCTTTGTTGGCAAGGCTAGGTATATTGAAGATCCGTTAAAAACTTCTTTTGACATTTTGAAAGGTAGTTTTGCGGCCATGGATTCTGTTTTAATTTTTGAAAAAGAATTGAGTGCTACCTTTCCTGCAGATAAAAAATATAGCTACGAGCAAAAAGGTAAAAAAAACGCGCAAGTTTTTTCTTATGAGTTCTCAAAAGCATACCACGAAAAACTAAACGGGATGGTTGAGCGAAGAATGCGCACTGCAATTTTGATGGTTGGTAGTTATTGGTATACAGCATGGGTTAATGCAGGTCAGCCTAACATGAAAAAACTAATTAACCCTACGCAAAGCAAAGAAGAAAAAGACCAAATACTTCAAGAGGAAAATGCTTTTCAAAATGGTAAAGCATTAGGAAGAGCTGAATAAAATTAATTTTTTAGTTATAAAAAAAGGGACTGAAATTCAGTCCCTTTTTTTTATAACAAATTACTTTAATTATGCATAAGAATTAAGCATTACAGGCATTACTAACATCAATACATCTTCGCTATTGTCTGCATTAACTGGGAATAAAATACCAGCTCTGTTTGGCGTAGACATTTCTAATGCTACTTCTTCTGTTTCTAAATTAGATAACATTTCTACTAAGAATCTTGCATTGAATCCAATTTCAATATCCTCTCCTTCGTATTGACAACTTAAACGCTCAAATGCTTCATTTGCAAAGTCTAAATCCTCTGCTGAAATTTGCAATTCAGATCCAGTAATTTTTAAACGAACTTGGTGTGTTGTTTTATTTGAATAAATAGAAACACGACGCAAGCAAGATAAAAACAACGAGCGATCAATCGTTAATTTATTTGGATTATTTACCGGAATTACCGCTTCGTAATCTGGGTATTTTTCATCAATTAAACGACAAATTAAATTGATGTTATTGAATGAGAAGAATGCGTTAGTTGCATTGTATTCTATATTCACATTAACATCTTCTGTCGGTAAAGAAGACTTTAATAAATTCAAGGCTTTTTTAGGTAGAATGAATGAGCTAGCTACATCTGCATGTGCGTCTCTTCTTCTATAACGAACCAATTTATGCGCATCAGTTGCTACAAAAGTGATGTTCTCTGCAGACATCTGACAATAAACACCTGTCATTGCTGGTCTTAATTCGTCGGTACTAACCGCAAATAAAGTCTTGCTAATTGCTTCTGCTAAAGTAGAAGCGGAAATCGCTAATGCCGCTGCATTTTCTACTTTAGGGATTTTTGGGAAATCTTCTCCGTTTTCTCCGCTTAACTTATATTTACCATCTCCTGCGCTCATTTCGATCGCAAAGTTTTCATCGTTGATACTGAAAATAACCGGTTGATCGGCTAATGTTTTTAGGGTATCTAATAATATTTTTGAAGGCACTGCAATTTTTCCATTTTCTTTAGCTTCTACAGCTAAAGTAGTATTCATGGTGGTTTGCAAATCTGTTGCAGAAATAGTCAACACACCGGAATTGATTTCGAATAAAAAATTCTCCAAAATTGGCAAAACGGTATTGCTACTTAATGCTCCGCTAATTGCTTGCAATTGCTTTAACAACGCTGACGAAGAAACGATAAATTTCATTTGACTCAATTTAAATTTGTACGAAACAAATATAGTACATTAATTTAATTTCAAGGATGCATTTTAACCATAAAAAGGGCATCTATTGCAAGAAAAAACGAATTTAACGCTAAAAAAGGATGAATGTTAGTTGTTAACTTTCGACGCGGTTGACGCCTTACTTGTAAAATCTTGGTACCTCACTATTAACTTATTGAAAGTACGATATTGACCATTAGCAACTACTTTATGATTGATTACCACAAAAACCCTATCCTCGTCGAATTCGACATCTGTGCCTTTATTTACAAATGCACGTCCATTCCAATATCTTTTAAATAATTGCACTTCTTTTTTCACCCCTTCTTTATCGATTACACTGATTGTAGCAAGTAAGTTTTGTGTAACTAAAACTGAATCGCGCGTACTTGGTGCGAGTTTAATTAAATTTTCATACTGAATATCCATGTATGCTTCTAAATAAGAACGAAGGAAATCTGCATTCACATTGCTTTTCACCGTTTCACCTAATCCATTTGCAATGCTTACATAATCTTTATTAGCAACTTTCAACACAAATGATTCTGCCGGACTTGTTGGATAATTTACTTCAATAACATCTATTGTACTTGGATAATATCTGAAAATTTCACGGTCTCTCCATATTTCTGGATTCGTATTGAAACGAACAGTTAAATAACCGTCAAATCCAGGTATATGTGTAATTAGCGGCTCATCTGCATCCTCTAATATCATAAAGGTTCCTGTGCCATCCATTGTTGGACCACCTACAAAAAAACATTTGCTGATTGATTCATTTTCATAAACCTGAACTTTAATTGCACCTGTCGATAATTGCTTCATGACATTTTCACGCATTGGTTTATTTACAGGAGATTTCACTTCAACCCTCTTTAATGTCTCCAATATGACTTGAATAATATCTTTTCTAGCAGGAATAGAATCATTCGCAAACCAACCAGTTTTTTGTCTAGTTAAATTTAAAATTCTTCCTTGCTTATCTGTTAAAACAATACGTGAAATTTGAGCGGTATCGGCGATTGCAAAATCTTTTAATTGAGCAGAAATAGAAGAACGATCGCCTTTAAACTTAAAAAGATAGATAGCCGCAAATGCAAGGCATGCAAGTATTACAAGATAAACAATATTTTTTTTCATCGATTTTTCTAACGTGTATATTTTCTTTTTCTTGAATAGAATAAAACTATTCCAACTAACACAACCAATAAATTAGGCAATAAAATATTCATTATTTGCCAATTTAATTTTTGCTTTTTTATTTTCCCTTTATCAAGTGTTCTGAGTTTTACTTCTTTAGTTCTTGCATCAATAATATTATCATCATCGGACAAATAGTCGATGGCATTTAATACAAAATTCTTGTTAGCAAAAGTTTGCTTTGTAAAACGATCATAACCTAAAGGATAAACAGCACTGTCTTTTTTAGCAACAAAGTTTTTAATGATGTCTCCATCAGAAACTACAATCATGCGAGTAGACTTACTCTGCTCAATAAATTTAATAGAATCATTTTTCACAACTAGTCTATTTTTATAAAGCGAATTAAATTTACCTTCCAATGCAACTGCAGCCATCATTGCATTTTTATTGAATTGTAAAGGGTTAGGCTCAATTGCTAACATATTTAAAGACACCCTAACAGGCGCATTCAATACTTTAGTGTATTTAGAGCTTTGTAATAAAGCGGTCTTTGTAATTCCTGCTACTTGAATGGTATCTATGGTATTTGCAAACTCAGCTCTTACCCCATCTAAATTTTTAACAACAGGATGTGAAGAATTAGGAATAAAAATTGGATAAAACAACCAAGGCATTAAATCGGATTGTGTTTGTGAACCTACATTACCAGTGACTACTGGAATTGGTGCGCATTGAACATCTTGAATTAAATCGTTATTTATTCTTGCACCATAAGTAAATAACTGATCTTCTAGATTAAGGTTAAAGGTGCTAGTCATCATACTTGCATCTTTACCTAAACTATCCATGTCGGCCATCAAATTTTCTACCATCCACAACACCCTGCCTCCTTGCATTATGTATTGATCAATGTTGAACTTTTCGCCTTCATTGTATGCGGTTTTAGGCTTAGCAATAATAATTGACTTATATGCTAATAAATCTTTTGGTGCGGTTGCTGGCAAGTAAACAAAATCAACTTGATATGATGCTCTTAGCGACTTAATAACATCAGCAGTTTGTAGCGTGTCTAATTCACCATGACCATATATAAATGCAATTTTAGGTCTATCAAAAGTAGTTGCTTTTTTAATTGCACTTACTAATTGAAACTCTAAATTCATCACCGAGTTATTCAATACTTCATCTGCAGAATTTGCAACAGTATTACTTTGCAATAATGGAATTGCAATTTCTTTTCCGCGGAATGAAACAATAGCACCTGGCACTACAATTTGCTGCCTTGCTCCATTTTCATCACTAACTTGAACATTAATTGGCGTGAGTCCTTTTTTTAATAATTGTTGTAATACCTCGTCGCGAACTTTTAAATCTGGATCAGCAGTAGGGTTAATGAATTCATATTCTAAATTGCCGCCTGCATAAGCCCTTAAGTCGTCTAGTGTTTCTTTGGTTGCATTTCGTAATCTTTTGAAACCAGCCGGAAATTCTCCATCTAAATAAACTTTTACATAAACAACATCTTGTAAATTGCTTACTAAGTTTTTACTTGCATTAGATAGTGTGAATCTTTTTTCTTTAGTGAAATCAACACGAAAAAATAAAAACCCAGCAATCATATTAATCAATATAATTCCTGCAATAAAAACACTTAATTCAAAAAAAGCCTGGCTTTTTAACGAACGTTTCTTGTTATTTTTTTGCGCTTCTACCACTTTCTGCTTTCTAATTTTGTTTTAGTTCCAAGTATAAATACCAAAATAAAACTCATAAAATAAACCACATCTCTTGAATCCATTACACCTCTACTGATAGATAAGTAATGGTTGTTAATGCCTAACTTTGCTACAAAATCATCTACTTTACCAAACAAATCAAGTTGACTAAACGACTCGAATCCTGAGTAACAAATAAAGCACAAAAACACTGCTATAATAAAAGCAACAATTTGATTGTCGCTCATTGCCGAACAAAAAATTCCAACTGCTACAAAGCAAGCCCCTAAAAACAACAAACCAATATAAGAGCCTAATACCGCGCCGGAATCAATATTTCCTTTTATACTACCTAATTGATAAATTGAAAAATAATAAATGACTGTTGGTAATATGGCGAAGAAAACCAACACTAAACCTGCGAAATATTTTCCAATAATTATTTGCAAATCCGTTAAAGGCCTTGTAGTCAACAACTCTATTGTTCCCGTTTTTTGTTCTTCTGAAAATGAACGCATCGTTATGGCCGGTATTAAAAACATGAATACCCAAGGTGCTATATTAAACAAGCTATCTAAAGTAGCAAAGCCATAACCCAACACACTTGTATCGGGGAAAACCCACACAAATAACCCGATGACAATTAGAAAAATCACTATAGCAATGTATGCTATTAATGAACTCAAAAAGGCAGCAATTTCTTTTTTAAATATCGTATACATCTGATAGATCTATTAATTTGAAGTTAGTTTTCTGAAAATATCTTCTAACTTTTCTTCTTCTTTTTGAATACTCAACAATACCAGATTGTTTTGGACTGCAAAATCAAATATATTTTTACGAACATCTAATTGAACATTCGTTTGCAAAACCCACGACTTATCTGTTAAGGCTTGCGCAGCAACCACTCCAGGGATTTTTAATAAATTATTTTGAGGTACATTTTGATCAAACTCAACAATATAGGAAACTTGTTTTATTGCTGTTACTTGCAAGTTTTTCGTTTCATCATTGGCCACAATCACTCCCTTATTAATAATCACTACTTGATCGCAAACAGCTTCTACTTCTTGCATAATATGCGTAGAAAGAATGACGGTTTTTTCCTTGCCCAATTGCTTTATTAATTTTCTAATTTCTACCAATTGATTTGGATCCAAACCTGTTGTTGGCTCATCTAGAATTAAAACTTTTGGATCATGCAACATGGCCTGTGCAAGGCCTACACGTTGACGATATCCTTTTGATAATTGTGAAATCTTTTTGAATTGTTCTCTTTCCAAACCTGTTTGCTCAATCATTTCTTTGATGCGCATAGTAGGGTTTTCGAGGTGTTGAAGCCCTGCAATAAATGAAAGAAATTCTTTCACATACATATCCAAATATAATGGGTTATTCTCTGGCAAGTATCCAATGCATTTTCTAACATCCATTGACTGTGTGGTAATATCAAAACCACAAACCTTGGCGGTACCTGAACTTGGAGGAATAAAACCAGTAATCATTTTCATGGTGGTTGATTTACCTGCTCCATTAGGGCCTAAAAAACCTACAATTTTTCCTGGCTCAGCTTGAAAAGAAATTTGGTTCACCGCTATTTGCGATCCATATACTTTTGTTAATTGATCTACGATTACCGACACTGCTATTTATTTTAAATTTCTGAACTAAGCCATTTAATAAGAAAGCGAATTTACTAAGTAATGGCCAATATGCAAGATAATCTAAAAAAAATGATTTTTTAGCAAATTGAGGCCATTTAAGGCCTTTATTCCTTTCAAAATTCGCGCATTCCCTTATCTTTGCAAGATGAGTATAATGAAAGAAGATTTATTTAAGAATGTTACTTCACATGCTAAAGAATACGGGTTTGTATTCCAGTCAAGTGAAATTTATGATGGCTTAAGTGCCGTTTATGATTATGGTCAATTAGGCGTTGAGTTAAAAAATAATATCAAAACCTATTGGTGGAAATCAATGGTGCAAATGCACGAAAATATTGTGGGCTTAGATTCTGCAATTTTTATGCACCCTAAAATTTGGAAAGCATCGGGTCACGTAGATGGTTTTAACGATCCAATGATTGACAACAAAGACTCTAACAAAAGATATCGTGCCGATAATTTAATAGAAGATAAAATTACTTTTTACGAAAACGAAGGCGAAAACACAAAAGCCAGCGAATTGCAAAACGCAATGGACGCCGCACTTGCAACAGATGACTTAGTCGCATTACGCCAACTCATCATAGACCATCAAATTAAATGCCCGATTTCTGGCACCGCAAATTGGACAGAAGTAAGACAATTTAATTTGATGTTTAGCACGCAATTTGGTTCCATTGCAGAAGAAGCAGACGCAGTCTATTTGAGACCAGAAACAGCACAGGGTATTTTTGTTAACTTTTTAAATGTTCAAAAAACAGGGCGAATGAAAGTACCATTTGGAATTGCTCAAATTGGCAAAGCATTCCGAAACGAAGTAATTGCGAGACAGTTCATTATGCGAATGCGTGAATTTGAACAAATGGAAATGCAATTCTTTGTAAGACCAGGCACTGAAATGCAATGGTATGCTTACTGGAAAGAAGCCCGTTTGAAATGGCACTTAGCCTTAGGAACTTCAAACTTGAAATACCGTTACCACGACCATGCAAAACTTGCACATTACGCAAATGCAGCTGTCGATATTGAATTTGAATTTCCATTCGGGTTCAAGGAAGTAGAAGGAATTCACTCCAGAACAGACTTTGATTTAAAACAACACCAAGAACATTCAAAAAAGAAATTACAATATTTCGATAACGATTTAGACGAACAAGGTAAACCTTACGGAAATTATGTTCCTTATGTAATTGAAACATCTATTGGTTTAGATAGAATGTTTTTATTAACGTTATGCAATGCATATGCCGAAGAAGATTTATCTGAAGGAGATAAAGTTGACAGCCGTGTTGTATTGAAATTTCACCCTGCACTCGCTCCTATCAAGGCCACTGTTATGCCATTAACTAAAAAAGATGGTTTGCCAGAAAAAGCAAGAGCCATTATGGATGACATGAAATTTGATTTCAACATGCAATACGATGAAAAAGATTCTATTGGTAAAAGATACAGAAGACAGGATGCAATTGGCACGCCATTCTGCATCACAATAGATTACGATTCTTTAGAAAACGATACGGTAACTATCAGACACCGTGACAGCATGCAACAAGAAAGAGTGGCTATTAAAGATTTAAAATCTATTATTCAAAACCAAGTTGCTTGGGAAAACTTATTAAAATAACCACAAAGAAAGCTTAGATTTATAGGATGAATATTAGAACCGCAGAGTTTGTAATTAGCAATACCAAACAAGACCGATTACCAGCTCCCAATATGCCTGAATACGCCTTTATTGGTCGTTCTAATGTTGGTAAATCTTCTTTAATAAATATGCTCTGCAATAAAAAAGGCTTAGCAAAAACTTCTCAGAACCCTGGTAAAACGCAAGTTATTAATCACTTTTTAATCAACAGCAATTGGTACTTAGTGGATTTACCTGGCTATGGCTTTGCAAAAACTGCAAGAACCAATAGAAGCGCTTGGGAAAGAATGATTAAAACTTATTTAGAAAGCAGAGAAAATCTGCAATGTGTAATGGTTTTAATTGATTCTAGGTTAAGCCCACAAAAAAACGACATTGAGTTTATCAATTGGCTAGGTAGCAAAGGCATTCCATTTTCAATTGTTTTTACTAAAGCAGATAAACAATCAAAATTAAAAACACAAACCAATGTTGAACTCTTCACCAAACACCTATTAGAAACATGGGAAGAACTACCAGCGCATTTTATTACTTCCGCAGAAGAACTTACCGGAAAAGACGAATTGTTGAATTATATTGATGAAATCAATAGTCAATATACGACCCCATCATTCTAATGAAAAATTATTTATCACTTATAAAATTTAGTCATACTATTTTTGCTTTACCATTTGCAATTATTGGTTTCTTTTTAGGAATTTCAAACCATAGCGGTGTTTTTAATTTTCAAAAATTTATATTGATGTTAGCTTGTATGGTATTTGCAAGAAGCGCAGCAATGGCCTTTAACAGATACATAGACAGGGCATTTGACGAAAAAAATCCAAGAACAAAAACAAGAGAAATTCCCGCTGGAATTATCAGTCCAAATACCGCATTGTTTTATGTAATCATAAACAGTTTGCTTTTTGTAATTGCAACTTATTTCATTAATTCAATTTGTTTTTACTTATCACCAATTGCATTGCTCATTATATTAGGTTATAGTTTTACGAAAAGATTCACTTCGTTATGCCATTTCGTTTTAGGACTTGGCTTATCTCTTGCACCCATAGGCGCATACCTGAGCGTTACAGGCACCTTTAATATGTTACCCATTTGGTATTCCCTTTCAGTTATAACATGGGTAAGTGGTTTCGATATTATTTATGCGATGCAAGATATATCTATTGACAGTGAACTTTCTTTAAATTCAATACCTAGCGCATTAGGAAAAGTTCGAGCATTAAAACTTTCTACACTTTTACATATTCTGTCATTCATTTTTATTTTAATACCGGTATTTTACAATCCATTTGGATTGTTTTATTGGATTGGGCTTTTCATTTTTGGAAGCATGTTGGTTTACCAACATAGCATAGTAAAACCAAATGATTTAAGCAAGGTAAACCTTGCATTCATGACAACAAATGGCATTGCCAGTGTTGCGTTTGCAGTTTTTTTTCTTTTAGACTATTTCACCAAATAATTTCATGAACAACACCGCAATTCAAAAAAAAACCAGATGTTTTT
The DNA here is from genome assembly GCA_024645045.1 of Sphingobacteriaceae bacterium. GTDB lineage: Bacteria > Bacteroidota > Bacteroidia > Sphingobacteriales > Sphingobacteriaceae > CAIKLP01. The sequence continues at coordinate 57,005 of JAHEGO010000007.1, read as the reverse complement.
TACCTGCAACTATTGAAATCAATTGGAATAATATCCATCCCTACTTTGAAGATTTAGTCAAAAGAAATATATCGTCTGTTTCAGACCTTAACAAATGGATGTTAGACAGAAGTGAACTAGAGGCTGTATTAGAAGAAGATTTTGCTTGGCGATATATCAAAATGACTTGCAATACAACAGATGAGGAAATTTTAAAATCTTTTGAAGATTTCGCAACCAACATTGAACCACAGTTAGCAACCTATTCAAATATTTTAAATCAAAAAATTGTTGATTGCAAATTTTTAAATGAACTTCCTATAAGTGAATATGAAATTTATATCAGAAGTTTAAAAAATCAATTGGCACTTTTCAGAGCAGTCAATGTGCCTATTTTTACTGCATTACAACTAGCCCAACAACAATACGGAAGCATTGCCGGTGCAATGTCTGTTACCATTGAAGGTCAAGAATATACTTTAGAACAAGCAAGTAATTTCCTGAAAGACCAAGATCGAAATATCAGGAAATCAGCTTATGAAAACATTCAACAAAGAAGACTTCAAGACCGTCAACAATTAGATGAATTATTCAATAAGCTCATTGAACTTAGACACCAAGTTGCTGCTAACGCTGGATTTGACAACTTCAGAGATTACCAATTTCAAGCATTAGGCAGGTTTGATTATAATGCAGCTGATTGCATAACGTTTCATGATGCAATTGCAAAAGAAGTAGTGCCAATTTTGAAAGCAAATAGCATAAAGAGAGCTGCCAAAATGGGATTGGAAACATTAAGTCCATTTGATACGGAAGTGGATATTTCTGGGAAAGCTGCACTAAAACCATTTGCAAATGGCAATGAATTAATTGACAAAACCATTCTGTGTTTTAAAAAAATAAATCCTGAGCTTGGTAATTACTTAGCCATTATGAAAGCAAACAACCTTGTGGATTTGGATGCTAGAAAAGGAAAAGCTCCAGGTGGCTATAATTATCCACTAGCAGAAACAGGTGCTCCTTTTATTTTTATGAACTCAGCAAACTCCGTTCGTGACTTAACCACTATGGTTCATGAAGGAGGACATGCAATTCATACATTTGTTAGCAGTAATTTACTGCTAAATGATTTCAAACACACACCATCTGAAGTTGCAGAATTAGCTTCGATGAGCATGGAATTAATTTCTATGAATCATTGGGATGTATTTTTTGACAACGAAGCTGATTTGAAATCGGCTAAAGCTGAGCAACTAAAAGACACCTTAAAAACACTCCCTTGGGTTGCAACCATTGATGCATTTCAACATTGGATTTATACAAATCCAAAACATACAAATGAAGAAAGAGCAGCAGCTTGGGAAAATATTTTTGATCGATTTGGCGCTAATTTTGTAGACTGGACAAACTATCCAGCTCAAAAACAAAATCTTTGGCAAAAACAATTGCATTTATTTGAAGTGCCATTTTATTACATAGAATATGCCATTGCTCAATTAGGCGCTATTGCAATTTACAGGAACTACTTAGCTAATCCTGAGAAAACATTACAACAATATTTAGCGGCTTTAAAATTAGGATATACTAAATCGATGAAGGAAATTTATGAAACAGCAGGCATTGAGTTTAATTTTTCTGCAGCATACATAAAGGAACTTATGCATTTTCTAACAACAGAACTACAAAAAGTAACGGAAGAATAATTACTTCTGTTGATAAATTTTAGAACGATTTAGGCCTATCTTTTGAAAAAAATAACCAAAGGAAACACCTAATACGCCTAAGCCATAGGTTACACTTCTTCGAAAATTAATAGAGGATGCTTCTTCAAAATATTTTGTTGGGCAAGTAACTTCTGCAATCTCAAAACCTTCAAAACAAATTTGGGCAATCATTTGATTGTCAAAAACAAAATCGTCAGAATTTGCATGGTAATTTATTTTATTTAAAACAGATACATCGAAAGCACGATAGCCTGAATGATATTCAGATAATTTCTGATTCATTAAAATATTTTGCGCTAACGTTAGCATGCGATTGAAGAAATACTTATAGTATGGCATGCCACCTTTGATGGCACCTTTTCCTAAAATTCGAGAGCCAAAAACTACAGGATACAAACCATTGGCAATGATACTCACCATAGCAGTAATTAATTTAGGAGTATACTGATAATCGGGATGCAGCATGATTACAATATCAGCACCTTCTGCTAATGCTTTATCGTAACAAGACTTTTGGTTTCCTCCATAGCCTTTGTTTTCTTCATGCCTAATGACATGTGTAATGCCAATCTCTTTTGCTAAAACAGCTGTTTCATCTGCACTGGCATCATCAACTAAAATCACTTCGTCAACAATATCAAAAGGAATCTCTTGGTAGGTTTTTAAAAGTGTTTGAGCCGCATTATAGGCTGGCAAAACTACTACTACTTTCTTATGAAGGTACATAACCAAAAATAAAAGATTTTAAACTAAAGCACAACGTTTGACAAAAAAAATGCCGGATGTAATCCGGCATTTTTTTTTATATTTTACTACTGCTGACAACCAGCTTTCATCTTGATTTTTTGATCAATTTGATCGCCACCACCAGTATACGCTCGTTTTCTAACTGTAATTTCCATGTCAATTAATTTCTTTCCAGATGGAATATTTAAAAATTTAGATGGAATCATCGTGATTTTAAATTTGCCAGTGGCATCTTTTTTCATGGTTAATTTAGGGTTGTCTTGCAACTTTAAAAATTTTGAGGGCTCAATTGTGGTCCTAACAGCAGTTGCTGTATCTTCTACTGTTGCTTTAACATACATTAATGCATCACCATCGTTTAAACCTTGCATTGTTGTTTTTAATTCAATGGCATTGTCATAAATAATGGTTGTAATTTCATCTTGTAAATAAACGCTTGGAAAAGTATATAAAGTTCCTTTGTCTAAACGTGGTGCATTAATTGTTAAATTAAGATCTTCAGACTTAATATCTGGCGCACCATATCCACCACCATTTTTAGGTTTAACTAAAAATGAGATGCCATCTGTATAAACTTTAGATGCCGGAACTTCATAAAATTCCGTTGGTGTCATTTCGTAGTAATATACTTTTGCCCCCTTGGTATCGTCTTTGGTCATTTGCAATAAGTCATTTGAGTTTTGCCAAGGCTTATCACCTAAGCCATTTACTTTAGGGCTCGATGCAGGATGTTCAAATGGTTTCCAAGTCCAAATATAAAACGGACCAGGGTCAGCTTGTAATAATACGTTATGCGCTTTTGATGGATCTAATTTATCTAAATCGACGTACAACCTAACAGGTTTAGTGACATCGGTTGGATCTGGTTCTACCCATGCAACTTGAGCTTTAGACTGTGTAATACCAATAACTATTAATGATAATACTAGTAATATTTTTTTCATATCAATCTTAGTTTGCTTTTCTAATAAATTCAAGGTCGTATCTAAATAATAATTTATTAGTACAATCGTAAACTTGTTTACTGATTTTCAATTTGCTATCTACTGTTCTAATTGGTCCATTCAATTTCATGAACACTGTATCTGTTCTGTTAGCAGGAAACAATAAAACTTGACTTGGGTATAAAGGATTATCAAACCTCCATTTACCATTTACAGCGTTAAAGAAATTCAATTCAAGACCAGCAGTGTCAACGCTAAACAAAGTATCAGTTCCTTCTATATAGAATTTAATGTTTGGCTGTTTTGTAGCATTTGCAAAATATTCAGTGATATCCATTGATTCTTCTACAATAGGCACTTTATCAGTCATCAAAACACGCGCCATTGCCCATTCAGATATGATACCATCAACTTTACTCGATGGCTCTCCAATTTCTTTGATCTCTTTTTTGCAAGACATTGCCAGCATCGCTAACATTCCCACTAATAAGATTTTTCTATTTTTCATTTTCTTGCTTTTTAAAATTAATTACATCCACCAGTTTCATTCATTACAAAAATCGAAGTTCTTTCTGAACTAGGGAATTGTAATGCTAAACCTGGACAGTTCCAAGGTGCATTACGAATGGTCGTAGCTCCATCTAATGGATTAGCTAACGCACCGATTCTTTTCAAATAATTTACACGATCACCCTCACAGAACAATTCTTTTCTGCGTTCTGCGCGAACAGTCAATAAGATTGTTCTAGCGTCTGCATTTGAAGCTATTTCTTTATTGGTATTTCCAGGATACGCTCTTTTGATAATCTTGTTGATATCTGATACCGCAGTACCTAAGTCTTGACCCAATTCAGCTAAAACCTCAGCACGAGTCAATACTAACTGTGTCATGTTTATTAATGGTACAGGGAAATAATCCTCATTGAATTTTTTCAACACGTGGTATTGTTTTGGTGAACCAGGGTTCATTGTTCCAAAAAACTGAATACGCGCATCTGTTGTATCTGCAGCAATTAAGTTATAGATATCATTACTAACATTGTAATCTGGTTGAGGATTGTTATCACTTCGGAATCTATTGATAAATTCTGCAGCACGGTTATCGTTTGATCCGGTACTCACAAATTTAAAAACATATTCTTGCGAAGCTGCATTGCTATTGAATCTGTTTAATGAATCTGATAAAGCATATGCGCCACTGTTAATGATTCCATTTAACAATGGTAAAGCCTCATTAAATTTATTCATTTGAAAGTAAACGATTGCTAATAAAGATTTAGCAGCATCTTTATTTGCATAATTTCCGTTCGATTCTGGCAAGTTTTCAATTGCATAATTTAAATCTGAAATTACAAAATCGTAAACTTGTGCAACGGTAGCTCTTGGAAGTGGATCTTTAGTGGCCTTATCCCTGATAGGTACACCTAAATGTGTGTTATCAGGAGTATAACCATAAGGCTGTGCCCAAAGTCTAACTAGATCAAAATGACAAAGTGCTCTAATGAATTTTCCTTCTGCACGCATTCTGGTTTTTTCTGCATCGGTTAATCCTACAATTTTATCATAATACAGCTCCATTGTATTCACTCTGTAAACTGGAATATATAATCTTCCATATAAACCACCAACATCTGAGTTAAAGAAATTGGTGCTGCGATTATAAATTTCAGTTTTAAAACCTAAGTCATCACGAAAAGGCTTTGCGATATCATCACCCATTAAATCTGAATAGGTTTGAACTGTTCCATTGTATTGATTCGCTAATGCATCGTAGCAAGAGTTCAATAACTTTTGCATGTCTGCAGGTGTTTTTAATGCAGAATCAACAAGTATAACTCCTTCCGGATTAATGTCTAATTCTGATGTGCATGAACTTACAAAAAACACACTTGTAAGTAGCACAGATAATATTGTTAATTTAAAATTTTTCATATCCATTTGCTTAGAAAGTAATATTAAGTTGTAAGGTATAAGTCTTCTCTTGCGGAGGAGTCAAATAAGTAATATTTGGACTCATGTTTCTATCAGTTGCATTTTCGAAATCTCTCGCAATTTCTGGATCTAAACCAGTGTACTTAGTAAAAGTTAATAAGTTAGTGCCAATTAAACTCATTCTAAATGATTGAATTTTCAATTTATTAGTAATGGTTTTAGGTAAAGTATAACCTAATGTTACATTTCTCAACCTAGCAAATGTCCCGTCTTGTAACCACATAGTAGTGTTGATCCAAGGTGTACTAGATCCATAGGTTCTGGTATCTAATGTTAAACGAGGATATTTTGCAATATCACCTGGTTTTTGCCAACGGTCAAATATATCAGTTGTCATATTCCAGTTGGTTACAACTCCTAACTGACGCTTAGAAGATGAATTATAAATATCACCACCTAAAACGAAATTAAATAAGAAACTTAAATCGAAATTTTTGTAAGAGAAAGAGTTGGTAATTCCACCCATTGCATCTGGAAGTACAGAACCTACAGAAACCCTGTCTTTTGGATCCCAAGTAAATGTTTCATTTCCGTTAATATCTAAATAAACTGGCTTTCCTGTAACTGGATCTACGTGAGAAAAACGCACCAAGAAGTTTGTTCCAACTGGTTGACCCACTACTACCCTTGTATCGTTTGTTCCACCACCTACTGCATCTTCGGTATATACACCAATGCTAGTAATCTGGTTCTTATTTCTTGAAATATTAAATTGTGTTGTCCACTTTAAATCTCTGTTGATGTTTCTAGAAGTAACAGATAATTCAACACCAGTGTTTGTAATCTTACCAACGTTATCCCAATAATTTGAAAAACCGATTGAAGGAGGTACAGCTAAAGACATCAATACATCACTTGATTTCTTATTATAGTATTCAAATGAGAATGTAAAACGATCATTTAAAAATCCCATATCTAAACCTAAGTTATAAGACCAAGAAGTTTCCCATCTTAAGTTTGGATTCTCTAACTGAATTGGAAAAGTTGTTGGGTTACCATTATAGGTTGGTGTACTATTTGGATTTTGAAATACACCAACATTTTGGTAGTTAGGAATATTTGCATTACCACTCTTTCCATAACTTGTTCTCAATTTTGATGAACTTACAAATCCTAAATCTTTGATAAATGATTCTTCGCTCAATACCCAAGATGCAGAAAAAGCTGGGAAAATACCATAACGGTAATTTTTACCAAATTTTGAAGAACCATCCATACGAACTGTAGACTCAAAAAACATTTTGTTTTTATATGAATAACCTAAACGAGTGAAATAACTCAAGAAAGCCCATTGTTGGTCTGCGTTAGTATATTTTTTATATGAAGCATTTGTAGAATCTGGATTCACATTGAAACCAACAGTTCTGTCATCTTCATTTTTATTATAGGTGCTGGTTGTTGAACTTTGAAATTCATTCGCAATCATTGCGTTGAATTTATTATCTGAATTAATCTCTTTTGTAAAATTTAATTGCGCGTAGTAATTATAATTATTTACAGTTGTCCCGTATCTATTTGCATTACCCGCATGGGTTGTATTGATTAATTCTTTTGGATTATAAATATCATCCAATAACACCATATAATCACTACTACCTTTTACTAAGGCAGAAAAATTATCATCGATTTTGTAATTTAATGTTAAACCATTGATGAATCTGTTTTCTGCTGTTTGCCATTTTCTTAATGCTTGATCTCTAACAGGAGAATTTGCTAGCGTTCCGTCTGCATTATAAGCTGATTGGATTGGTAATAAAGTTGACATAGCAGCACCCAAACCTCCTGCCCAAGCAGTATTCACACGATGGTTCACACCATTACTAAATGAAGTTGATAAACTAGCTTTTAATTTTGATGTAATTGCATAATCTGCATTTAATCTCATCGATGTTCTATCGTAACTATTTCCAACTAAAAAACTTTCGTTTTTATTATAAGATACGTTTCCTAAAATAGAAAAATCTTTTCCACCTTTAGCTACCGAAACGTTGTGCGCATGCTTGATACCTGTTTGAGTTGTTAAAGCAACCCAATCGGTATTAGTAACACCATCCCAATAAATACCTTGTCCAGTTCCACCATCGTTTTCGTATGCTTCTTGATACAATTGTACATATTGTTTACTATCTAACATATCTGGCAAAGCAGTTGGTTGCGAAGTACTCACACTTCCAGTATAACCAATTTGTACACCTTTTTTATTTGCACGCTTGGTTGTTATAATTACCACACCGTTAGAACCCCTTGAACCATAAATTGCAGTTGCAGCTGCATCTTTTAATACATCAATCGATTCAATATCGTCTGGGTTGATACTTGCTAAAGGATTGTTATTCATTGCACCACCATTTCCCTGTAAGAAATAATCTTGTGTAATTGGAATACCATCTACCACATACAATGGATCACCACCAGCACTGATAGATGCAACACCACGAATTCTAACCACTGCACCAGAACCTGCAATACCACTACCCGTTGTAACTTGAACACCTGGCAGCTTTGCTTGCAATGCACCTTCAAAACTTTGCACTGGCAAATCGTTTAATTCCTTTGAAGAAATTTTAGAAATTGATCCAGTAACTTCACGTCTTAACTTAGTACCGTAACCTACAACCACCACATCTTCTAAAGATTTAGAATCTTCTTCTATCGTTAAGTTATAAACTGTTGTACCTGCGATTAAATCTCTTGTAAGCATTTTATAACCTACCATTGAAACACGCACTTTGTATTTTCCTGCTTCGCTTACTGAAAACGAAAACATTCCCATTGCATCTGTTTGTACAGCTTGCTTGGTTCCTTCTAGAAAAACACTGGCACCAATAACTGGTTGCCTTTGACCGTCTTGTACTTTCCCTTTAATTGTCTGTGCAAATGAAGACAAAGAAGATAAAAGTAAAACTAGATAAAGTAGTTTTTTCATCATATGTATTAATTAATTATTATTTTTTTATTCAATATGTTCGACCCAATGAAAAGTTGAATATTATAAACACCTGGAGTTAAATCCATAATATCTAAAGCTATTTCTTCATTGGTGAATGCTATTTTCTTATCCATTACTATTTTACCAAGGGAATTTGCGATTTTTACTTGCACCAAATTCCTAACAACATTGTTAAAATTAATAAATATTTTTTGATGTGCAGGATTTGGATATATAATAACTTCTAAATCGTTTTCTAGCTTATTTTCGTCAATTTTAGTCATCAAAAAAGGCTTATTCAACTTTTTATCCAACCAAAAAGCATAATTACCAGCACCTAAAACTACTTTTTTATTCAAATTTGTTACAAATATTGAATCATCTGAAAAAACCGAATACCATTTACCTGCATGTGGGAAAAGTGTATTTGTTGAATCTGTTTTAATATCAAAATTACCAACAAGTACCGCACTTAAAGTTGAGTCAGTAACTGTATAAATTTTCATGCCAGCGTTTACCTGATAAGTGTAATTATTTGAACTAAATGCCGGCTCCGTGTTTTTTAAGTATCCTAAAATTGCAGTTACCTCATATAATCTTTTTCTAGCTGCATCATTTATATAATTCCAACGAATTGGCTTATTTCCAATTCTACCATTAAAATCAATAGAAACATCGTAGCCTAATTCTCCAAATTGCCAAATCATTTTCGGACCAATCAAAGGAATTAAAAAACACATCGCCATTTCATTTCTTTTCAACGCCGTATTTAAATTTTTAACAGAATAATTCAAACCTGAATTTCCATATGTTAAATTTTTAAACATTAATCTTTCTTCATCGTGGCTTTCCGCATATGTTACCAAATTAGGAACAGCCCAAGTTCTACTTTTATAATTACCCCAACTTAAGTCGCTGGTGCTAACATAACCCATGGTTGCTTCATTAAATTTTGCATTTAAATTACCCCATAGCATAAATCCTTTTTGTGCTAATTCTTTTTCTTCGGCATTGTCTGCAAAATGCTCTAAAATCAAATAGGCATCAGTATCGTAGCTTCTTACTTTATTATAAATACGATTCCATATTGCAATTCGCGTAGCATCATACATTTCCCAAGCGGCTACATTTCCGTAGGTATCTTTTTGTGTAAATCCTTTTGACAAATCGAAACGGAAACCATCTACTTTATATTCTGCAATCCAATAATGTAAAACCGAATCGACAAATTTTTGGGTGGCTAAACTTTCATGATTAAAATCATATCCAACCCCATATGGATGTTTATCGTTTACATTAAACCAAGGATTGATGCTCGTTGGCCTGCCCGTTGCATCTGCATACATTCTCACCATCGGGCTTTGACCAAATGAATGATTTAAAACCATATCCATGATTACTGCAATTCCTCTTCGATGACATTCGTCTACAAATGTTTTATAGGCATTTTTAGTTCCATAATATTTATCAACTGCAAAATAAAACGATGGATTGTAGCCCCAACTTTCGTTTCCTTCAAACTCAGAAATAGGCATTAATTCAATTGCATTCACCCCTAACTTTTGTAAATAATCTAAAGTATCTTTTAACGTTTGAAAATCATGTCTTGCAATAAAATCACGTAACAACAATTCATATATAAATAACTTTTCTTTCGCTGGTTTTTGAAAAGTTGAACTGTGTTGCCAATTAAATAATGGCTGTGCAGTTTGAAAAACAGAAACATATTCTGTAGTATTATTTTTTGGATAAGGGATTAGATTCGGATAAGTAATTGAAGGAATAAATACATCATTATTTCCATCTAGCAATTTATCAGCATAAATATCTGCAACCTTTAAAAGCACTTGATCTATTAAGTATTGAAATCTATATTCTTTGCCAGGAATCAAACCGTTTAATTGTATCCAGAACCTTGCTCCATCGGGTGTTTTGTTCATTAAAAATTTGGGATCAATTTCCCAATTAGAATGATCACCCCATACATAAATAAAATTCTTATAAGGTGCATAAACTTGTAAGATGATGGCAGTATCAGACAAGTAATTGATTCCATCTTTTATTCCAGCGGGTGGAAATGAAACGGCCGGTGAATTTCTAACAACAGCATACATGGTATCACGTTTTGTATTACCATTGTATGTTGCTTCAAATATATACTTGAATTTACCATAACCTAAAGTAGCCGCAGGAACAGTAAATTGTAGAATTGAATCATTATTGATAGTCTGAATAACATTGCCGTTTTGTAATATTCTTAAACTAGCCTTTTTTGATGTAACAGCTTTAATCCTTAATGTATCTGACATGTTCAACAATTGTGCTTTTTCAACATCAAACCTTGCTTGAAATGCACCCGAACCTATTGCTACAAAAATATCAGTACCATCGGCTTCTCTTCCAACAATACTTCCAGATTGATTTCTGAAAACAAAAGCTAATTTTAAAACAGTTTCTGAACTAGGAACACCATAGAAAGTATTGATTGTGTAAGTTAAAGAAAACAAATTTGCTCCTACTTTGGTCATCTTCACTTTTGAATCATCGGTTCCCCAATTTCCTTGAACATATTTCCATGAAGTGGCAGAAGAACTTAAATTGGTAATCACACCTGTATGAGCATACACAACCGTTTGACCCATTAATGCTTTATTTCCCTTGGTAGCATCATACAAAATAGTTACTTGGTCATTTTGCGTTGCAAATGAAGGCGTAATTGCAACTATTTGTGCATGTAAATTACTATTGAAAAAAAATAATAGCAGTAAAAAATATTTAAAAATGGCTCGACACATATTAATTAATTAATTGTTGCAAGCTAATAATTATTGTTAATTTTTTTTATGGTAATTGTATTTTTTACACAAAGTAAGAAGTTTAAATAAGTGTAATTTATACACTAAGTAAAAGTGTATTTTTTACACATTAATTCTTGACAATTGTGAAATATTTTTATAATTTCATGAAAAATTTAACCAAAACCATAATAAATAATCAAATGAAAAAACTTTTACTCTTAGTAGCACTTTTTAGCATTGCTTTAGGTGTTCAAGCGCGTAAAGTGGCATTCCGTGTTGATATGACGGGACAAACTGTAAGCGCAAACGGTGTACATTTCACTGGTAACTTCAAAAACATAGACTACACTGGTGTTGATGAAAACCCAAATTTAATTAGCTGGGATCCTGCTGCTTATGCATTAACTGCAAATGGAAACATTTACACTTATGTATTAGATGTAGCTGCTGGTTTACCATACGAATTCAAATTCATCAATGGTAACGATTGGGGTTCTGCAGAGAGCATTCCAACTGCATCTCAAGTTGGTGGTGGAAATAGTAACCGTTGGGTTTATATTCCTGCTTCAACTGCAACAGATACATTAATGTTAGCACCAATTATGTTTGGTGGTAATGCACCAGCTGGTAAAAAATTAGTTCGCTTAAATGTTGATATGGCAAAAGTTACTGCTGTTAGCACTAACGGTGTTCATTTAGCAGGTAACCTTGTTGAATGGGATCCAGCTAAATTCCAAATGGCAAACTATAAAGGTAATGGCGAGATGTCAGGATCTGTTTACCAATATTTAGCTTATGTAAATTCAGGTGCAAGTCCAGAATACAAATTTGTAAACGGAAATACTTGGGGTGATGCAGAAAGTGTTCCTTCAGCATGTGTTGTAAATGGCAACCGTGGTTTATCAAACATTACTACAGATACTATTATCTCTAAAGTTTGTTTCGGTTCATGTACTGCATGTCCTGCAGGTGCAATTCCTAAATTCAATGCTACATTCCGTGTTGATATGGCAACTGTTTGTTCTTTTGACTCAGTTGACGTTGCAGGTGGTGTGATCAATGGATGGGCTGGTGGAAACAGATTGACTCAAGTTGGTTCTTCTAGTATTTATTCAGTTACCATCTTATTAGATTCTGGTGAAGTTGAATACAAATTCCGTAAAATTAAAGGAACTAACGTAAGTTGGGAAGGATTAAACAACCGTAAATTCATGTTGAAAAAAGATACTGTTTTAGGTATTGTTTGTTTTGATTCAGAAACAGCTTGTACTCCAGTTCCAGCTCCAGCAAATGTTCATTTCATGGTTGACTTAAGCAATGAAATTCCAAATGCAAATGGTGATATTTTTGTAATGGGTAATTTCACTGAACCAAATTGGCAAGGTGGTGCTATCAAATTAACTCCAGTAACTGGACAAATTGGTATGTACGAAACAACTTTCTTAATGTGCCCAGGTACATTCTACTTTAAATTTTCTAATGGTCCAGTAAGTAACGACGCTAACGGTGAATCATTCCCTGATTCAACTCAAAGAGGATGTACTGTTCCAAGTGGTGTTGGAGGATTTAACCGTGTTTACACTCGTTCTGATGCATCTGCAAAAGAAGTTGGATTTGTTTTCAATAGCTGTGTACAAGTTGGCGTTGGTATCAACAACAGCTTTAACGCTAACAACATTAAATTATATCCAAACCCTACTGAATCAAATGCAATTATTGCATTCAACGATTTAGCTAAAAACCATACAGTTGTAGTAACTGATATCACTGGTAGAATCATTGACACTTACAGAAATGTAAATGAAAAACAAATGACTATCAATTCTAACAACTATACTACTGGCTTATATTTTGTTCAAATCACTAATGAAATGAACGAAACAGCTATTGTAAAATTAGCGGTTAAGTAATTAAACCCATTTTAATTTAAAAAAGCCCTATCAAACGATGGGGCTTTTTTATTGCTCAATATTTTGTAATTTTAGCATATAAAAAATTATCGGTGATGAAAAACACATGGCTATTATTCTGCTCTTTACTATTTAGCATAACCGCTAAAACGCAACACATAGAAGTATTTCCGCCAAATTGGTACACTCAAATGCAAGATACTACTTTGCAAATTATTGTAAAGTCAAAAGGAATCAGCAATTACCAGATGGCAAATGTTTCAAATGAAATATTTGTTAGTAATAGTATAGCAGGTAAACATCCTGATTATATTTTAGTCAATTTAAAAATTACAAAAAATGCAAAGCCTGGTTTTAAAAAATTAATTTTCAGAAAAGGCAATTCAAAAATTAATATTGATTTTGAATTAAAAGAAAAAAATAATCGAAAGGTTAATGCATTAGCACAAAATGATTTTATTTATTTACTGATGCCTGATCGTTTTGCTAATGGAGATGTTAAAAATGATGTCATCAAAAATTATGCAGAAACTAGTCATAATAGAAAAGAACCATTTGATAGGCATGGCGGTGATTTAAAAGGAATTCAAAATAATTTAAACTACATTAAATCACTTGGCGCTACAACACTGTGGTTAACTCCTTTTCAGGAAAACAACGAAGCCTCACAATCTTACCATGGCTATGCCATTACTAACCATTATCAAACAGATCCAAGATATGGTAGCAATCAAGATTATTTTAATTTAGTGCAAGCTTGTCATCAAAATAACCAGAAAGTGATTATTGACTTAGTGTATAATCACATTGGTGATAGGCATTGGATGCAAACAGATCAACCCTTTCCAAGCTTTATTCATCAGTTTGACACTTTTACTAGAACAAATTACAGAGCAAACACCTTGATGGATCCTTATGCTTCTACAGCAGATAAAAAAATATTTACTGAAGGTTGGTTCGATAAACACATGCCAGATTTAAATTTAAAAGATTCACTCATTGCTAAATATATGATTCAACAAACTTTATGGTGGTTGAATGAAGCAGAAGTAGATGGCATTCGAATTGATACTTATTCATATCCGGAAGAAAGCTTTATGAAGGCTTGCTATCAAGCCATTCGAAAAGAATACCCAGACATGAGCATCTTTGCAGAAATCTGGGAACATGCTGTTCCACTTCAATCTTATTTTACGCCAAAAGATAAAAAACCATCAGAAGACTTACAACAAGTATTGGACTTTCAATTTTGTTTTGCCATGGATGAATTTGTGCAACAACCCTATGGCTGGACAGAAGGTGTTGCTAAATTATATTATTCATTAAGCCAAGATTATTTATACCGTGACCCCTATCACCATGTAATCTTTATCGACAACCACGACCAGGATCGTTTTCTTTCACAAGTTGGTGGGGATATCAATAAACTTAAGACAGGCTTAGGCGTTATGCTGACCATGAGAGGTATTCCTTGTATGTTTTATGGCACAGAAGTTTTAATGCAAGGTAAAGGTCCGCATGGTGTAATTAGAGAAGATTTTTCTGGAGGATGGCCTGGAGATTTAAATAATAAATTTCTAGCAAGTGGAAGAAGCGCAGCTGAAAACGATTTATGGAATTACATTCAAAATATTGCTACTTGGAGAAAAAATAACAACGCGATTGCAGATGGAAAATTCATGCAGTTTGTTCCGCAAGATGGAGTGTATACTTATTTTAGGTATACTGAAAACAATACCGTAATGGTTTCTTACAATAGCAATGCTAATGAAGCCAACATCGATTTAAACAGGTTCAAAGAAAGAATCAATTCAAACTTTAAAGCATACGATGTAATTCATCAAAAGCAAAGTAGTTTTAACAATAAATTAAAACTTGGCGCTAAAGAATTAATAATTTTAGAAATTAAAAATTAATTACTTGAACTTGTGTCATTGACGTACAATACAGACACCGAGGCGCAAAGCATAAATACACCTGCTAATACAATTGCATAAATTGCATTATTGTTGTAAAAGTATTTTACAATTGGTCCGCCAACAATTCCATTTATAATTTGAGGAATGGTGATAAAGAAATTAAAAATCCCCATGTAAACGCCCATTTTACCTGAAGGTATTTTTCCTGCAAGAATTGCATAAGGCATAGATAAAATTGACGCCCAAGCAAAACCAACTCCAACCATGGCTAATAATAATTCGTATTTATTATCTGCAAAATACATGCTCAACAATCCAATACCACCTGCAAGTAATGAGATGGCGTGTGTTTTTTTCTTACCGAAAAACTTTGCAATACGCGGCAACATCAATGCATAAATTGCAGAGACCCCATTGTAAACGCCAAAGATAATTCCTGTCCACGTTTGCGCTGACCTAAAAGTATCACTGTTTGTATCTTCAATAGGTAATTTAAAAACATGGTGCGCAATAGCAGGCGTAGTAAATACCCACATCGTGAACAATGCAAACCAACTAAAAAACTGAACCAAACCCAATTGCTTCATGGTGTTTGGCATATTTTTAAAGTCAGTAAAAATATGTGAAAATTTTGTTTCCTTTTCCGAAGTCTCGCCGTGGTATGCAACATATTCTGCAGGCGGATATTCTTTTGAGAATAAAACTGTAATTAAAATACAAACTAAAAAAACAACTGCACCAACATAAAAAGAATAGGTAACATTATCTGCAACCATTCCTTGTGGAGCAGATGCAGACACTCCCCAAAACTCATGCATCATGTATGGCAACCAAGAACCTAATACTGCTCCAATTCCAATTAAAAAAGTTTGAATAGAAAAACCCAAAGTATTTTGTGATTCAGGCAAGCAATCTGCAACTAAAGCCCTGAACGGTTCCATTGCTATATTGATACTTGCATCCATCACCATTAACATTCCAGCTCCAATCATTAAAGCTGATTTTACTTGGAAAAAATTAGCAGAATTAGGCAACATTAATAATGCTATGCAGCAAAGTATTGTTCCTGTTAAGATAAAAGGTTTTCTTCTGCCTAACCTATTCCATGTTTTATCGCTATAATAACCAATGATAGGTTGTACAATCATTCCAGTTAGTGGTGCCACTAACCAAAACCAAGAAAGCTGTTCTACATGTGCGCCATAATTTTGTAATATCCCACTGGCATTCCCATTTTGCAATGCAAAACCAAATTGAATTCCCATGAATCCAAAACTCATGTAAAATATTTGTGCAATTGTTAATAGCGGTTTTTCTTTAAGCTGATTCATTTGAATTATTTATAAAGAATGACAAAAGAATATCCAGGCATTTCAATTTGTTCATTGAAATGAAACTCTCCTATTTCTAAACTTGAAATCGACTTGTATTTGGTTGGATCAATTTTAACTCCTTGAATATTAAAATGAGCAGATTCTTGTGCGAAATTAATAATCACAATTACTTCTGACTTTCCTAAAGTACGCTTGTAAGCATAGACCATACCTGAATTTTCGTCAGTTAAACTGTACTCTTCAAATTTACTGCCTGCTTGATTATTTTGCAAAGCAGGTTGTGTATGGTGTAAATTTATTAGACTTCTATAAAACGAATACCTTGTTGTATCATTCCACTCTGTAAAGACAACAGGATCTTTTTCGAAAAATTTTAAGCGTCTTGCTAAACCAGCTTCTTCACCAGTATATATTAATGGTAAACTTTGTGGCAAGGTATAAACCATTGCAGCAATAGACTTCCAATTTTCACTATACCTTTCTTGAATTGTTGCATTCCAAGAGTTTTCGTCATGGTTCGTCAAGAAAAACATTTTATGCACACTAGCAGGAAGTTCCGCATAATTTTTTTGCATGATGGTTTTAAAATCAGCAACTGTTTTTTTACCTGCAGATAAATCTGCACTTGCACCCATAAAAGTCCAAGCATATCCTGCATTAAAAGCATATGAGTAATATGCTGCTGGTGTTTTATTGATGTCATTATTCGCCTCCATTTCTGCAAGCATATACATAGGTTTAATTTTCTCTAATGCTTTTCTATTTTCATTCCAAAAATCTACTGGCACTAAAAATGCAACATCACATCTGAAACCATCAATGTCATATTTTGTAACCCAATGTTTCATTGCTTCTGTCATTGCATTTCTCATTGGCTTTGAAGCATAGTTTAATTTTGCAACATCGGTCCAATCGTATTGAGTCTGAATTTTACCCGAAGCATCTCTTACATACCATTCTGGATGTTTTTTTACCCATTCGTTATCCCATGCGGTATGATTCGCCACCCAGTCAATGATTACTTTGAAACCTAATTGATGTGCTTTTTTTACAAACATTTCAAATTCACCTTCCGTTCCAAATTCAGGATTAAAAGCTTTATAATCTTTCACACTATAATAACTACCTAAACTTCCTTTTCTATTTTCTTCCCCAATTGGATGTAAAGGCATCAACCATAAAATATCTATTCCTAAACCTTTCAATCTATCTAATTGATCAATCACAGCAGTAATTTTTCCTGATTCGGAAAATTGTCTTACGTTTATTTCATATACAACGGCATTTTGAGCCCATTTTGGATGTACTAATTGAGCCGACACATTGGCATTCATGATATTCATAATGCCTAATAAAAATAAAGCTACTAGTGTTTTTTTCATATTAATAATTACTGATAATTTCAAAATCGTTTTCATTCAAAGAAATAATAAGCGCATCTTTCGCTAAAGTCAATTGATGCTCTAATTGGCTTGTCCAATTTTCTTTTTTAGTGATAGGCAATTTTATTTGCTGTTTTGTTTTACTAAATATAACAATGGTTTTCTTTCCGAAATAATTTCTTTCATAAGCAAACACATTTTCATTAATAGGCAATATACTAAGTTCTCCGTAAATTAACTCTAACTTATTCCTTCTAAAATCAATCAATTGCTTAACCGTTTCTTTAATTTTTAATTGATTGGCATTCAAGTTATTGAATTGCATCATTCTTCTATTGTCTGGGTCGTTTGCTCCAGGCATGCCAATTTCGTCGCCATAATAAATAACAGGCACCCCTGGTACAGTCATATTAAAGGCCATCATTTGAGCCAATTTATCAAATCCTAAGTTTCCTTTGTTTTGAATGTCTTTGGTCCAACCCTGTAATTTTGTATCGCCAGCATTACTTACAGAACCATCGGCTAAAGAAATAAATCTAGGTTTGTCTTGATTGCCTGAAATATTTCCCATCAAATGATGACTTCCATAATAGGTCGAACTTTGATTTAAAGTCAATGCTAATTGAGCGAAATCTTTTGAAGCATTTCCATTGTTTGCAAATGCATTGATTGCCGCATCATATAAATTAAAATCAAATTGCCCATCCATCTGACCAGAGTTAACATAAGATCCAATCAACTCCGGACTTCCATATGTTTCGCCAATTTGATAAAACATTTTACTGTTTTTGGCCGCAGAAATATTTTTAATTTTTTTGGTTAACAAGCGCCAAAACTCTGATGGTACGTGCTTGCTAGCGTCGTGCCTAAAACCATCTATGTTAAAATTCTTCACCCAGAATAAAACAGAATCCGACACCACTTCTCTTACTGCTTCTTTTTCCATCAATAAGGTTGGCAAAAAAGTATCGAACCAAGTGGTTAAGCGATAATCGTCCCAGCGCTCTGTATTCATACTGCCATCTGGCAAATACAATGGAGTAACCCAATCTGGGTGTTGTTTATATAATGGATGGTCGGTGTGAATGTGGTGAGCAACAAAATCTAAAATTACATTGTATTGTTTTTCATGTGCCGTATTAATTAAAGCTTCAAATCCATTATTGGTTCCAAACCTAGCATCAACTTTTGAATAAGAGGTTGGCCAATAACCGTGGTATCCAGAAAACTTAGTTGTAACGCCCTTATTCCAATAACCAAATGCTCCAGCAGGGTTTTCAGAAATTGGAGATAACCAAATTGCATTAACTCCTAATTCATCAAAATAACCTTGCTTGATTTTCAAATTAACGCCTTGTAAATCTCCGCCCATGTAATCTGCTTTTGGCAAAACTTCAGCTAACTTTTTTGGATTATTAGTAGTATCCCCATCCGCAAAACGATCTACCATTAAGAAATATAAAATTTGAGCATGTAGGTCTGATCGGTCTAAGCCAGCTGTAGTAGTCAATACCTGCCCTTTTGACAATGGAATTAAAATATCATTGGCTGCAGCATTTTCATTGGCTGCAAAAATTCTTATAAAACTCCTATCCATTTCATTCGCAAAACTTGGAATTGCGAATTTAAAAGTTGACTTCACTTTTGAGGAACGGTAGATCACTTGGTTTTGCCAAAGGCATATTACTTGCGAACAATTTTCAGTAGCAATTATAATGTTATTCTTTGCAAAAGTTTCGGTGGCAATTTTAGGCATTGCTAGACCTAAAGCGCCTACTTTAATTTGAATGTTAGTACCTCCTAAACCATTAGGCACCGTTTGCATTCCAACTGGATCTAATTCTTGACCATCGGCTACTAACTTTAATTGATGATCTCCTTGGTTGATGTTTTTCGCATCCCAAACCCAGTTTTTTGTAGGCTTTGGACCAACAGGACTCATGTGCTTGTTGTCTAAAACCCAAGCAGAGAAACTGCCTTTTATAGCTAAGTCATTAGCTGCAACTGGCAATGTAAAATTCATTTTGAAACTTTTCTTTGCAGATTGTTTCACTAAAATTTCATATTTTTTTTGTGCAATATAAACTGAAATCGTACTGTAAATATTAACTAGACTACCCGTTAAAACGATTGCATCATTTGAAAATGAATTCAAAGTTAAGCCGTCAGCAACTTTTACTGAATCAATTTGTGATTGAAAAGGGAAATAATCAGAAACAAATATTACTGTACTATCGGGCTGCAATTGAATTGGACTAGCCAAACCTACAATGTCGCTTTGTGCAAAAGAATATTGAACAAAACAAAAAATAGTAAATAATAAAAGTTTAAATGATTTCATAAAATAACTAATTAATTCAACTGCACTTTTTCTTCAAATAATTTCACTGTTAAAGGATTTCCAGAAACAAGGGATAAATCTACATTCTGATCTTTTACTTGTACTTTAATGACTGCACCTTTGAAACAAATCGTGAATGAAAACCCCTTCCATTGTTTTGGCATCATTGGCGCAAATGAAAGTGCTCCGTCTACCACACGCATTCCTCCAAAACCCATCACTACAGCCATCCATGTACCTGCCATACTGGTAATGTGTAAACCTTCATGTACTTCGTGGTTATAATCATCTAAATCTAACCTTGAAGTACGTAAATATAATTCGTATGCTTTTTCTTGGTAACCCAATTTGGCTGCTTGAATAACATGTATACAAGGCGACAGCGAAGATTCATGAACTGTTCTTGGTTCATAGAAATCGAAGTTATTTTTCAAAGTAGCCAAATCAAAATGATTTTCGAATAAAAATAATCCTTGTAATACATCTGCTTGTTTAATAAAACAAGAACGTAAAATTCTATCCCAACTCCAATGCTGATTAATTGGGCGCTCAGATGGTTTTAAATCACTTGCAAGCATTTGTTCTTTATCGAGGTACCCTTCTTGTTGTAAAAACACATTTGCATTTTCATCGAAAGGGAAAAACATATTGTCAAAAATGTGTTTCCATTTAGTCAATTCGGTTACTTCATCAAATTCCACCTTAGCTGCAAAAGCATTGTATGCACTCGCATCTGACTGTTTCCATTCTGCTAAAACTTGTGATGTATATTTCAAACACCAACATGCAATATAATTAGTATACCAATTGTTGTTAATGTTATTTTCATATTCGTTTGGACCAGTTACACCAAGCATAACATATTGCTTTTTGTTTTCAGACCAAGTAATTCTTTGTGCCCAGAACCGCGCAATTCCTGTTAGCACCTCCGCTCCACCTTCTGCTCGATAGCTTAGGTCTGCTGTGTAATTTTCGTAATTATAAATTGCAAATGCGATGGCTCCATTTCTATGAATTTCTTCAAAAGTAATTTCCCATTCGTTGTGACATTCTTCGCCATTCATGGTAACCATTGGATACAAAGCAGCGCCTTTCACAAAGCCTAACTTACTCGCATTCTCAATAGCTTTAGGCAATTGTTTGAACCTGTAATTCAATAATTGTTTGGCAATTTTTGGATCGCTTGTGCCTAAATAAAATGGGATACAATACGCTTCGGTATCCCAATACGTAGATCCACCATATTTTTCTCCGGTAAATCCTTTAGGCCCAATATTTAATCTTTCATCTACTCCTGTATATGTTTGACTCAATTGAAAAATATTGAATCGAATACCTTGTTGCGCTGCAACGTCTCCGTCAATTTTGATATCACAATGTGACCAAATATTCTTCCAATATTCCATTTGCATTTGACGCAATGCATCATAACCCAAAGCAACTGCTTGCTGGGTGTTTTTGCGACATGCTTTTAGTAAACTATCACTACTATAATTTAAAGAAGAAACTACCCCTACAAATCTTTCAACCGTATAGGTATTTCCTTGCTTCATTTGTAATTGCCAATCTGCCGATGCAACCCAAGGCTTTGAGCTTATTGCAATTTGCTCTTGCAATTGATCGTTTTCGAAACATTTAATTTCGAAACCTGCAGCAACACTAAAATCTAGTTTTTTAGTCTTAACCTGAATCGCCACATGATTGCCAATTGCTTCCTCAGCAACGCGATCCCAGAATATTTCATCATAATTTGAATCCATATTCTTTACTAAACCATCGACGTAGTTTGACCAATTTAATTTTCCTGAAAAATTAATTGGGGTAATTTGGTACCTAATACAAGCAATTTCATCATGCGTAGCACTTACAAATCTTTCTACATTGACTGCGATTTGCTTCCCTCCTGATAACTCAGCATGAAAACTTCTTTGCAATAAACCATGCTGCATATCCAACACACGCTTGAAGTTGGATACTTTAACTTTTGCCAAATCCAAACATTCATTTTCAATTTCAATATTCATTCCAATCCAATTTGGACTGTTCAATACTTTTGCAAAATATTCTGGATAACCATTTTTCCACCAACCAACTCTTGTTTTGTCTGGATAATATACGCCTGCTACATAAGACCCCTGTAGGGACTTGCCTGAATATTGCTCTTCAAACATTCCTCTTTGTCCCATCTTTCCATTCCCTATACTGAAAATACTTTCGGCTGACTCATGAAATTGTGGATCAAATCCATTCTCAATTATTTGCCATTCATTTTCAGAAAAATATTTTTTCATATCACTTTAAAATTTACTGTTATATAAATTTATTAATTGTTCAAAATTTAAACTTGTTAAATTAGGGTATACCCAAACAGCTTCAGTTAATACGGTTGGCTCGCCAATTCCCAAAGATAAAAACCCGCCAACATTTGCTGCTTGAATTCCGCTTATGGCATCTTCAAAAACAATGGCTTCTTTTGGGTGAACGGACAAATCGTTTGCTGCAGTTAAGAAAACTTCTGGATCTGGCTTTGATTTGGTGGTACGCGTACCATCTACAATGCTGTCAAAAAAAGGAAGTAATGCTGTTTGCTCAAGTATTAACCTTGCGTTTTTACTAGCAGAACCCAGTGCAATGGCTATGTTGTTGTCTTTTAGATTAATTAGCAATTCCTTCGCATTTGGCAAGGCTTCTGATTCATCCATGGTATTTACTAACGCTAAATACCACTCGTTTTTCATTGCCATATAATGCTGCTTATCGTATTCGGATAGAACGATATTTCCTTTTTTTAAAATATAAGAAATGGAAGCATCTCTACTTAATCCTTTCAATTGTTCATTATCTGTTTCGGTAAACGCTATTCCCAACTGATTGGCTAATCTTTGCCATGCAACAAAATGATATTTTGCAGTGTCAACTAATACACCGTCTAAATCAAAAATACAAGCCTTTAACATTACGAAACTTTAGGGAAAATATATTTAATATGATAATCAACTAAATTTTTAATTGGCTGTTTTATTATTCTTCCCATTTTAACATTTAATTCTGCTGCTGCAATCCTCAATTCATCTTCGAAGTGGAAAGCAACAGATCCGATAAAATGTACTGGCAATTCTTTGTAGTTATCAAAACAACAAACATGGTTGATTAGAAAATCTCGCATTCCTTGTATTAATATTTCTTTTACAAATGGATCTTCTTTATATTTTCCAATAAACCTTGTAAAGCTTGCCAAGTATACGTTTGCATTGGGTTTCTCATATACATTTTCGAAGATAGCTGCTTTAGAAATATTATATTCTTTAACCAAATCACTGGCAATATTTGCAGGCAATTTTTTATAAAGGAATGCTGTTAATAATTTTTTTCCGAAATAACTTCCACTGCCTTCATCACCTAAAATATATCCTAATGCAGGCACTTCTTCTGTAACATCAATTCCATCAAAATAACAAGAATTTGAACCTGTTCCAATAATTGATGTGATACAAGGCTCCCCATCGTAAGTTGAAAACGCCGCAGATAACATGTCGTGATCAACCACTAATGTTGCATTTGGGAAAATAACAGCTAAAGCAGATTTTACAATTCCAGTATAATGATCGCTCGAACAACCTGCACCATAAAAATAAACCCTTGTTATTTTTGGCGCAACATGCATCAAAGCTTTTTCTTCATTCAATTCATTACAAATAAATTCTTTGTTGTGAAAAAAAGGATTGAACCCAATTGTTTTGTACAAATCCATGTAATTCCCTTGTTGATCAACCAACATCCAATCACATTTTGTCGAGCCACTTTCTGCTATTAAATACATATTTATATTATTATAAAAATTAGTTATGTTTACGTTTAAATTTAAATAATTCTAAAAATTGCAATTTATCACTTATTGTACAAAATACAATAAGTATTTTTATATGAAATTTGAATATGAAGGATAATTTTCTGAATTACAATAACTATGTTTCTGTAGACTGTGTAGTTCTGGGTTATAATGAAGTAGAAAATAAGCTTCAAGTTCTGTTGATCAAGCAAAAAGGCCCCGCGCCCAATACTTCTGAGCTTTTTAAACCGCAATTTGCTATACCCGGAGACTTAATTAAAGAAGAAGAAAGCTTAGACGAAGCTGCTGCTAGGATTTTAGAAGATTTAGCAAACGTAAAAGGCTTATTTCTTGAGCAATTTTACACTTTTGGACATCCTGACAGGGTGAAAGACCCAAAAGATGCAGATTGGTTAAGCACGAGAAGAAAAGATCCATTGGCTAGGGTTATTACCGTGGCATATTTGGCATTGGTTCGCATCGATCAAATCAACCCTTCGGCTGGTTATTTTGCGGAACAAACAGTATGGAGAAGTATTAAAAAAATACCAAAATTGGCTTTTGACCATAACACCATTGTTGCCAAAGCACTTGATATTATCCGAGAACATCCCGAGCAACATATTGTAGGCAGAGAATTGCTTCCAAATAAATTTACGCTCAGTCAATTGCAAAACTTGTATGAGGTTATCCAAAACAAAGAGCTTGACAAAAGAAATTTCAGAAAGTCTATTAAGAACAATGAATACTTAATTACACTTGATGAAAAACAAAAAGGCGTATTGCACAAACCTGCTCAATATTACGCTTTCAAAAAACCTAAAAAATAAATTAGTTCCAACGATTTAAAATCCATTGATCTTGAAAAATCTTTTTAGAAAAAAGTCTGTTGCAGGCATCCTTCAAGAAATGAATGACAAAAACTTGTCAGATGGACATCAAACTTTAAATAAAACTTTAGGCGTTAGGGATTTAACTGCCTTCGGCATTGCTGCCATTGTGGGCGCTGGTATTTTTAGCACCATCGGGAAAGCCAGTGCAGACGGAGGTCCTGCGGTTATCTACTTATTTTTATTCACAGCAATTGCATGTGGATTTGCTGCCTTTGCTTATGCTGAATTTGCATCTATGGTTCCTGTTTCTGGAAGCGCATATACATATAGTTATGTTGCATTTGGAGAAATAGTAGCATGGATTATAGGCTGGTCTTTAATTATGGAATATGCCATTGGAAATATAACAGTTGCAATTTCATGGTCTGATTATTTTACAGGATTTCTTCATAGTATGGGTGTGCATTTACCCGAATGGATGACGATGGATTACCTTAGTGCTAGTAAAGGTTTTACTGCTGTAAATAAACTCATACAAAGCGGAAAAGATTTCACGCAACTTGATAGCACACTTCAAGATGCTTACCACGCATTTCAATTAAGTCCAACACTGTTCGGATATCATATTGTTTTAGATATTCCTGCACTTTTTATCATTACACTCATTACTTGGTTAGTATATAGAGGGATGAAAGAATCACGCAACGCTAGCAATATCATGGTAGTCATTAAACTTGCCATTATTTTATTAGTTATTGCGGTCGGTGTTTTTTATGTTGACACAGACAATTGGAATCCATTTGCACCCAATGGAGTTGCAGGTATTTTAAAAGGAGTCTCCGCTGTTTTCTTTGCATATATTGGCTTTGATGCCATCTCTACAACTGCCGAAGAATGCAAAAACCCACAAAGAGATTTACCAAAAAGCATGATGTGGGCAATATTAATTTGCACTGTTTTATATATAGCCATCGCATTAGTATTAACTGGAATGGTTAATTACAAAGCGCTTGCAGTCGGTGATCCATTGGCCTTTGTTTTTGAAAAATTAAACTTAAAATGGTTGTCTGGTATTATTGCTGTTTCTGCAATCATCGCTATGGCTAGCGTACTCTTGGTCTTTCAAATGGGTCAACCTAGAATTTGGATGAGCATGAGTAGAGATGGCTTATTACCAAAGGCATTTTCAAAAATTCACAAAACCTATCAAACACCTTCGTTTGCTACCATTGTAACAGGTTTCGTTGTAGCTATCCCTTCTCTTTTCATGAACCTTACCATCGTTACAGATCTTTGTAGCATTGGAACTTTATTCGCTTTCGTTTTAGTTTGTGCTGGCGTTTTGAAATTACAAAACAATCCAAATGTGCAAAGGGGTAAATTTAAAACACCTTATATCAATGGCAAATACATATTTACAATTGCGTTAATCATTGGCTTAATGTATTCTTTCATTTATGAAAAAGCAAACACCATGGCTTTTATAAAAAATGAATCGAAAATAATTAGTCCTACAAAACTAATCACCAGTTTAGATACCGCAAGTATTTCTAAATTACAATTAACAATTAATTTATTTGATGCTAAAGGTTTCGACGCTGCAAATCATGATGCGGTTACTTACCTAGAATCTTTACCTGAAAATAAATACCATTCCTTTTTGAAAACTGCTGGTTTAAACGAACAGATTTATACTGAATCTGGCTGGGAATTATTCAAGCATAAAATTCCACTTTGGATTTTCTTTATTAGCTGTATTGTGTTAGCCCTACTAAGCTTTAAATATAATTACTCTCTTATACCCTTACTTGGCTTAGTCTGCTGCCTTTACATGATGTCAGAGCTAGGCATTTCCAATTGGATTGGGTTTGGAATATGGCTTTTAATTGGTTTAATAATTTACTTTAGTTATAGTAGAAAAAAGAGCAAACTAAATATTTAATAAAATAAAAAAACCGCAAATGTTGCGGTTTTTTTATTTTATAAATTCTGCTATTGAATCCTAGTTAACTTACAATTCTTAACTGGCGAAACAAGTAAGGGAACTGTTTCTACCGTCACAAAACTAAGATCTAAACCAAAGCCTTTCTCTTCAGACAAACTTAACTTTTTCAAAATAAAATAGATTTGCATAAATATTTTTTCATGCAATGGCAACGAATTGTCTGCCGATAATTTTTTCTCTAAAACAATGAATCTAAAATCACCAGGGATTTTATGCTTATGTAATGATTCGTATTGACTTGTAATATCAACTTCACCATTTTTAACTAAGTCTTCTACTACTTTTCTAAACAATACATTTATCTTTTGCTCTACCCTAAAGCCTAATTTAAACTCAATTCTAAATGCATGACCAGGGACCAATTCAATCACTTTATATTCTGATGTATATGGTTCGTCTTGAACATCCACATGCACGAACCAGTACATATCAGCGCGTTTGGGTTGCTTTTGAAAAATAGAATAAATTATTTTAGATTCTATTTCTGAAGTGAAATTCGATCCGCTTAAATAAACCAATTGCGACGCGTACTTAGGAACGGTTTGATCTTCACTTAGTTCTTTTAACAAATCTTTGTAATCATCTAATTCGGCATATTTTACATACCTATTTTTTATTTTTCTTGCCCTAATCCAAGACCACATAATAATAAATAATGCCAATCCAATTACTAAAGTAACCCAACCTCCGTGGCTAAATTTACTTAAGTTCGCAACTAAAAATGACAACTCAATGCTTGAATAAAGCAAAGTTAATACACCAATTATCCAAAGTGATGTTCCAATACTATATAGATAAATCATTAGCAATACAGTGGTCATCAACATGGTTAAGGTAATTGACAGACCATAGGCCGCTTCCATATTCGTAGACTCTTGGAAATACATTACAACCAATAAACACCCCACCCACAAAAGCCAATTGATACTTGGTACATATAATTGTCCTTTCGTTTCAGTTGGATAATTGATTTTTACTTTTGGCCAAATATTAAGCCTTACTGCCTCAGAAATTAATGTAAAAGAACCGCTTATTAATGCTTGACTAGCAATGATTGTAGCAATTGTTGCAATTCCGATTCCATAAATAATAAACCATGAAGGCATGATGGTATAGAATGGATTGTTATCTAATAACATACCGTCTTGTGTTAACAACATTGCACCTTGTCCAAAATAATTTAATAACAAAGTAATTTTCACAAATGTCCAACTGATGCGAATATTGTCTTTTCCGCAATGGCCTAGATCTGAGTACAAAGCTTCTGCTCCAGTAGTACATAAAAACACAGAACCTAATATCCAAAAACCACCAGGATGGTGCGCTAATAAATCAAATGCATAAACAGGATTGATCGCATGTAAAATTGCAGGGTGTACAATCAATTGACACAAACCTAGCACCCCTAGCATTGCAAACCAAACAAACATAATAGGACCAAATGCTTTGCCTACAATGTTCGTACCAAACTGCTGTAAGAAAAATATACCTGTAATAATTAAAATTACAATTGGAACGGTAGCAATATCTGGATATAAAATTCTCAAGCCTTCAATTGCTGAAGAAACGGAAATAGGTGGTGTGATAATACCATCCGCTAACAAGGTGCTTCCCCCAATTACAGCCGGAATAATCAACCACTTTGCTTTTCTTCTGACTAAGGTATATAAAGAAAAAATTCCTCCTTCACCTTTATTGTCTGCTCTTAATGTAATAATTACATATTTTATGGTTGTCTGCAAAGTTAAGGTCCAGAAAATACAAGAGATTCCTCCATAAATGACTGAAGCTTGAATTTGTTTCCCCTCTCCGATTATAGCTTTTAACACATATAAAGGAGATGTACCAATATCACCAAAAATGATACCTAGGGTAATTAATATGCCAGCGGCAGATAATTTGTTTGTTGCTTTATGATTCACTGTTTTTGAATATGATGCCAAATGTATGATTTGAAATGAAATTGACAAAATAAATGCCATTAAATACTTGATTTTAAGGAAATAAAATAGATTTAAATCTAAATGGTTAAGGTATTTTAAGCCTGCCGTTATTCAATATATATTATATTTGTAATAATGAATTCAAAACTACTTTTAGTTGTTTTTATGTTGATTGCTATTCATATGAGTACTTATGCCCAATCATCGCTTGATCATAAAAAAACCATAGCCAATACAAGTATTCAAAATAGCCTAAAAATCAATCTAGATTTCAGTGATGAAAAAATTGAAATTAGCTTTAACTTAGAAAGACAAAGTATTGTAAATATTAAAATCACAGACCTCTTAGGCAATGAACCTTTTGCTTTGTTAAACGAAAGTATAGCACCAGGCGAATTCAAAAGAATCTTTAACATTCCAATTAAACTGGCTAAGGGAGTTTATTTTATCAAAGTCAATGCTGGCAATGAGTTAATCATTAGGCGCATTAGCATTCAATAAACAGTTTTCCACAATTCTTAAAAATACCTTTTTAAATTTTGCTTTTTTTTTGAATCAGCAACAGAGTAATTAATATCTTCGCAGAAAGCCAATTTGAAATGAAAATAATTGCAATCGGAAGGAATTACCAAGAACATGCAAAAGAACTAAACAATCCAGTTCCTAGCAAACCAGTTGTTTTTCTAAAACCAGATACCGCATTACTTAAGGAAGGTAAAGCTTTTTTTCATCCAGCATTTTCAAATGACATTCATTATGAAGTAGAATTGATCATCAAAATTGGGAAAGAAGGAAAACACATTCAGCCAAAGTTTGCAAAAAACTACATAGAATCCATTGGCCTTGGTATCGATTTTACTGCACGAGATCTTCAACAAGAATGCAAAGAAAAAGGTTTACCCTGGGAAATTGCAAAAGCATTTGACTATTCTGCTCCCATTGGAGAATTTATTCCTGTTAACGAAATCAATGACCTAAACAATATTTCTTTTAGCTTAAATAAAAATAATACACGCGTACAAACAGGCAATTCATCAGAAATGATTTTCAACTTTGAAACAATTATTACCTATGTTTCACAAATATTCACCTTAAAAAAAGGTGACCTAATTTTCACTGGAACACCTGCAGGTGTTGGAAAAATCAATATCGGTGATTTATTTGAAGGTTATATTAACGATCGAAAAATGCTTAGCGTGCCAATAAAATAATAATGAGAAAAAAAATAAAATCATTTAGTTTTAAATTTATCATATCATTAATTGCTGCATTTTTTCTACTGACAAATTTTGCTTTTAATTATAGTTACCCTTCAGCAATAAATAATGCAGATAAAGCTTATCCTAAAAATTATTTTCGTTCACCACTAGATATTCCATTGTATTTATCAGGCACTTTTGCCGAAATGCGACCAAATCATTTACATTCCGGTATAGATATAAAAACTAATTCAGTAGAAGGGCTTCCTGTTTATTCTGTTGCGGATGGATATGTGTCTAGAGTTAGGATTCAAGCTGTAGGCTTTGGCAACTCAATTTATGTTACTCACCCTAATGGATATGTGAGTGTGTATGCACACCTTCAAAGGTACAGCCCCGCAATTGCTAAGTTTGCTAAAAAATTACAATACGAAAACCAATCTTTTGAACTTGATACTTTATTAGCTCCAAGTATTATTCCTGTAAAAAAAGGTGATCTTATAGCGCTAAGTGGTAATTCTGGTGGCTCGGGTGGGCCTCATTTACATTTTGAAATCAGGGATGAAATTACTGAAGAACCCATCAACCCATTACTTTTTGGAATAAACGTTGCAGACAATGTAGCACCAAACATTCAGGCCATTCAAGTTTACCCATTAGACGAAAACAGTTCCGTTCATCTTCAAAAACAAAAAATCAGATTTCCTGTAAATGGCTCGAAGAACAATTACAGCATTAACAACAACGAAATCATAGATGCTTGGGGTACTATAGGGATCGGGGTTGAATGCATAGATTACCAATCGAATTCATCCAATCAAAATGGAGTTTATTCGATTGAACTTAAACAAAATGGCGAAAGAATTTACTTTTCTAAAATGGAGCGTTTTAATTTCAAAGACACCAAAGCCATCAATTCACATTGTGATTATAAAGAAAGAAATAATACAGGAAGATGGGTGCAAAAAAGTTTTGTTGATGCAGGCAATCCACTCACAATTTATAAAGACTTAACAAATAGAGGCAGAATAGCGCTAGAGCCAGGAGATATTTACAACATGGAATACATAGTAACAGATGCAGTAGGCAATGCATCCAGCGTAAAATTCACGATTAATTGCCCAGAAAAAAATCCTTATAATTTTAATTTCAGCAGCAATAAACCATCACCCGAATTATTTCCTTTTGATATTAAAAATATTTTAGAAAGGCCTCATGTTAAATTTACATTTAAACCAAATACATTTTACGACACAACTTTTGTAAATTACGAAAACAGCAAAGGACCAAGCGCTGCCTTTTCTTCTATTCATACGATAGGAAATAGAAACATTGCCCTCAATGATTTTTTTGATATTTCCATTCAACCTGAAAGAACAATGACTGATTTTCAAAAATCAAAAGCAATTATTTTTCAAACTTTTAGAGGAGCAGTTGGTGGATTTTACGAAAATGGATTTGTGAAAGGCAGAAGTAAAATTATTGGCGGATTTTATATTGTAGCAGACTCTGTGGCTCCAAGTATTAAACCCGTTAATATTTCAAATGGTAGAAAAATTTCAGGCAATAAAATTACTTGTAGAATTAGTGATAATTTATCTGGTATAAAAAGCTACAATGCCTATATAGACGACCAATGGGTGTTGATGAATTACGACCAGAAGTCAGCTACATTGGTTTATTATTTTGACGAAAGATGCCCATCTGGCAAACATGTTTTCCGTTTAGTTGTTACTGATCAAAAAGACAATAAAAGTCAATATTTAGCCACATTTTATAATTAGCAAATATGAGCAAATTAACAGTCGGAAAAAAAGCGCCGAAATTTAAAGGAGTAGATCAAGATGGAAATAAAATTCAGTTGTCTGATTTCGAAGGACAAACACTGGCAATTTATTTTTATCCGAAAGACAACACTCCGGGTTGTACTGCACAGGCTTGCGATATCAGAGATAACTACAAAGTATTAAGCAAAAAAAAGATTGCCATTATTGGAGTTAGTTGTGATGATGAAAAATCTCATTTAAAATTTATTCAAAAGTTTGAACTCCCATTTCCATTAATTGCAGATACGGACCAAAAAATAGTCAATCAATTTGGCGTTTGGGTAGAAAAAAGCATGTACGGCAGAAATTATATGGGAATTGCTAGAACAACTTTTATCATAGACCCAAATGGTATTATTAGTCATGTAATTGAAAAAGTGGACACCAAAAACCATAGCGCACAAATCATAGCGGCGCTATCTTAAAACAGTCGTTTTTGTACTAATTTTAATAAATTGCATCAAATGTGTAGAATTTACACAAATTGGGGAAAATTCTGGACTTCCATTTCTTGCTGACTTGCTTTATTTCCATAACTTTGAACCAATTAAAATCAAAGAATTATGTCAAGTATTTCAGAATTAGAAAAAATTGCCACACAAGTTAGAAGAGACATCGTTAGAATGGTACATGGATGTCAATCTGGTCACCCTGGTGGCTCTCTAGGATGCGCCGATTTTTTAACTGCATTGTATTTTCATCAAATGAACCACCATGTGGATTTTTCGATGGATGGTAAAAATGAAGATTTATTCTTTTTATCTAATGGGCATATTTCTCCGGTATGGTATTCTGTGTTAGCAAGAGCAGGTTATTTCCCAGTTGCTGAATTAGCAACCTTTAGAAAATTAAACACTAGACTTCAAGGTCATCCAACTACAGCTGAACATTTACCTGGCGTAAGAATGGCATCAGGTTCTTTAGGGCAAGGATTGTCCGTAGCACTAGGCGCTGCTGAAATAAAAAAATTAAACAACGATAAAGGAATTGTATACACACTTCATGGTGATGGAGAGTTACAAGAAGGTCAAATTTGGGAAGCAGCATTGTATGCGGCACACCATAAAATGGACCGAGTAATTGCTACAATCGATTATAACGGCCAACAAATTGACGGATCAACAGAACAAGTGTTGAGCCTAGGAAACCTTGCTGCTAAATGGGAAGCATTTGGCTGGGATGTGTTGCATACCAACGGCAATAACATGCAAGAATTAGTTGACTGCCTTGCATTAGCTAAGTCTAAAACAGGCGCTGGCAAACCAATTGTAATCATCATGAAAACTGAAATGGGCGCTGGTGTTGATTTTATGATGGGCTCACATAAATGGCATGGTGTTGCACCTAACGATGAACAATTAGCAGCTGCATTAGGACAATTAGAAGAGACTTTAAAAGACTACTAAAGCCTTGCAAAAATTTATAGACAATTTCAAAAGCAAAATATTACGCAATTTCTTTTGCGCAGTATTTTGCTTTTTGTTTTTGCTATCCACTGCAAATGCGCAAAACAAAAAAATACCCACAAGATTATTGTTTATTCTTGACGCATCAGGAAGTATGGCGGGTAAATGGCAAGAAGGATCTAGGCTAGATGCTGCTAAAGCGATAATTACCCATATGGCCGACAGTTTAGCAAAAGAAAATATTTCTTTTGCATTGAGAATTTACGGCCATCAATCTGAAAAATCATTAATTGATTGTAATGACACTAAACTTGAATTGCCCTTTGCTAAAAGCACTGCAGCCAATTTAACTGAAACACTTAACCGAATAAATCCTAAAGGCTACTCCCCTATTGCCTTATCATTAGAACAAGCAGTCAATGATTTTACATTAACAAAATACGAATGTAAAAATGTAATTGTTTTAATTACAGATGGTTTTGAAAACTGTGAAGGGGATGCATGTTTAGCTGCTGAGAAATTACAAAGTGCAGGTATCTTTTTCAGACCTTACATTATTGGATTAGGGTTGAATAGCGAATCAAAAATTAAATTTGATTGTGTTGGACAGGTATTTGAAGCCAATGAAACTGCAAGTAATTTCAAAGAACAAATTAGCGAAGTGGTTATCTCTACTATCATGAACCCAACAAGTTTACAAGTAAACCTTTTGAATGAAGCAGAAAAGCCAATTGAAACAAATGCAAACATGACATTTTACGATCACGAAAATAAATCAATAAAATACAACATCATTCATACCTTAAATGCATCAGGAAATCCAGATACTTTATTTGTAGATCCGCAAAAAAAATACGACATAAAAATACACACGTTGCCAGCTAAAGAAATTAATAACATAGAATTAATACCTGGAAAACACATCATAGCGGCTACAAGCGCTGGTCAGGGCTCCCTTAAAATCAGCATCAACGGTACTAGTAAATATAAGAACCTACAAGCCATCATTAAACAAAAAAATCAAATCATCAATGTCCAAAATGTCAACACGACACTAAACTATTTAACAGGAATCTATCAAATTGAAATTCTCACCTGCCCAAGAATAATTCTAAAA
The DNA here is from genome assembly GCA_024645045.1 of Sphingobacteriaceae bacterium. Classification (GTDB taxonomy): domain Bacteria; phylum Bacteroidota; class Bacteroidia; order Sphingobacteriales; family Sphingobacteriaceae; genus CAIKLP01. The sequence continues at coordinate 22,848 of JAHEGO010000007.1, read as the reverse complement.
GATGTAAACATTTTACAATCTCAACAAAATATTATTAATATTCCAGCAGCCGGTACTTTGCAAGTCAACAAATCACAACCTGGATACATTTCAATTTTCAAAAGAGAACAAAATACTTTGATTCAAATACTTGTTGTGCCAGTTGGAGCAAACAAACAAACCATACAATTACAACCTGGAAATTACGAAGTGAGTTTCAGAGCAAAGAATGCCATTAGCAATAAATCAACTATTCAGAAAAAATTTAATATTGTTTCTGGTATAGCAACAACAGCAAATTTTTAAATGAAAAAGAATCATTCGAAAGGCTTATTTTTATTTTTAGTGCTGCTACAATGCATGGCCAGTATTGGCTTTGCTCAAATAAAAACAAACACTGCTGTAAAAACTCGCATCTTATTTATGATGGATGCATCAGGAAGTATGACAAATAATTGGAGCACTTCCAATCGATTTAAGATTTCCAAAACAGTGATTGCTGCAATGGCAGATTCATTGCAAAAAAATCCAAATATTGAAATGGGCTTACGTGTTTTTGGTAGCATGTCTCCTTTAAGCGTTCACGACTGCAAAGACAGCAGAATAGAAACGCCCATCAGACCAAATAATGCAAACAACATTAAATTAAAATTAAATGCGTTAAATGCGAAAGGCATTACACCTATAGCCTATGCGCTTGAACAATGTGCTTATGATTTTATAGGTAGTAACGAAAAATGTAGAAACATTGTTATTCTAATAACAGATGGTATTGAATCATGTGAAGGAAATGCATGTGAAGTTTCTAAAAGATTACAACAAAAAGGGATCATTTTACAACCCTTTATTATAGGATTAGGGCTAAGCACAGAAGCGGCTGCGACATTTGATTGCATTGGAAGATACGATGACGCACAAGATGAGATTGGTTTCAGAAAAGCACTTAAATCTACCATGAATTTCATTCTAAATAATACCACTGTACAACTTAATTTATTAGATGAAAAAGGGAAAGCTACTGAAACAAATGTGCCTGTTACTTTTTACGATAATGTTGTTGATATACAACGCTACCATTTTATACATACATTAAATGCAAGAGGAAACGCAGACACATTACAAATTGACCCAATCAATAATTACAATATTGTAGTTCACACCACTCCTCCAATTGAAAAGAAAAATGTAAGTATTGCAACAAACCAACATAACATTATTAATATTCCTGCAGCTCAAGGCGAGCTGCTTGTGACTACGGATGGGCTTAGCACTTATAAAGAATTAGCCTGCGTAATTACAAAAGCAAATTCAGAAGAAACCGTAGATGTACTTACTATCAATGAGAAAAAGAAATACCTTACTGGGTTATATGACGTTGAAATTTTAACCCTACCTCGCATAAGTATTCAATCTACAAGAATTGCTCAAAGTGAACTTACAACTATAAAAATACCTGCACCTGGCCTCGTTACTATTTTAAACACCAATGCAGTTCCGGTTTTAGGAAGCATATTTAAAGAAAAAGGACAAAGTTTAGAATGGGTTTGCGATATTAATGGGAATTCAACAACAGAAACAATAACTTTGCAACCTGGAAATTATCGATTAGTTTATAAAAACAAAGGCTCTAAAAGAGCAATGACTACTAGAGATGAACGATTTAAAATAAGTTCGGGAAGCTCTGCAAATATTAGATTTTAAAACTTTATAAGATGAAACAATATACTTACACAGAAAAGAAAGACACTAGATCGGGATTTGGTGCTGGCTTATCAGAACTTGGAAAAACAAATGCCAATGTAGTTGCATTATGTGCAGACTTAACTGGTTCATTAAAAATGGATGCTTTTGCAAAAGATCATCCTGAGCGTTTTTTTCAAGTAGGAATTGCAGAAGCTAACATGATTGGCATGGCTGCAGGAATGACTATTGGTGGTAAAATTCCTTTCACTGGAACATTTGCCAACTTCTCTACTGGTAGGGTATATGATCAAATTCGACAATCAGTTGCTTATTCAGAAAAAAATGTAAAAATCTGTGCATCACATGCAGGTTTAACACTAGGAGAAGACGGTGCAACGCATCAAATTTTAGAAGATATAGGTTTAATGAAAATGCTTCCAAATATGGTCGTAATTAATCCTTGCGATTATAATCAAACAAAAGCAGCAACTATTGCAATTGCAGCATATGAAGGACCAGTATACTTAAGATTCGGAAGACCTGCTGTTCCTAATTTTACACCTGCTGATCAAGTTTTCGAAATTGGAAAAGCAGTGATGTTAAATGAAGGGAAAGATGTCAGCATTTTTGCAACTGGCCATCTAGTTTGGAAAGCAATTGAAGCAGGTCATCAATTAGCAGAAATGGGTATCAGTGCAGAAATTATTAATATTCATACCATTAAACCACTAGATGCACAAGCCGTTATTAATTCTGTTAAAAAAACAAGATGTGTAGTAACTGCAGAAGAACATCAAAAAAATGGTGGTCTAGGTGACAGCATTGCTCAAATATTAGCAGAACAATTTCCAGCTCCAATTGAAATGGTAGCAGTTAACGACTCATTTGGAGAAAGTGGCACACCAGATCAATTAATGACTAAATATGGTTTAGATGCCATTAATATTGTTGAAGCGGCGCAAAAAGTAATGTCCCGTAGATAAATAAAAAAATATTTAGAAAAGGGTGGTTGTATCTATTACAACCACCCTTTTCTTTTGAACCATATATAAATCAATAGGGTTACAACTACCATTAAAGTAATTGAATAAAAATATCCATATTGCCAATCAATTTCAGGCATCACTTTAAAATTCATTCCATAAATTCCAACAATAAAAGTAAGTGGTAAAAAGAATACCGAAAAGATGGTCAATACCCTAATTACTTCATTGGTGCGCTGCGCAGAAATAGATAAATACAATGACAATAGGTTATTGATTTGTTCATTAATTTGATCAAAACCTGTTTCCAATTGTATAAAATTATCAAGCATGTCTCTGTATAATGGATCTTTGCGCTCTCCTTCTTGAAGCTTATGTACAATGGATTTAGAGAGAAATAAAATTCTTGAAATTACAGATGACTTTCTTTTAATTTGATATAAATTCTTCAATAAATTAGGCACTCTACTTTTCAAAAATATTTTTGATTCATAGAAATCAATTTCCGACGCCAATTGCTCTTCCATCTGCTCATAAGACAAAATCACTTTATTCATTATTAAATAAAGCAGATGTGTTACATCTTTGCATTTATTTTGCAATACTTGTTTTTCATTCAATTGCGCTAAAAATAATTGCTCACTTCTATGAATAGTAATGATAAAATCTTTTCCGCAAAAAACAGCAATTTTTCTGCTCACTTCTTGTATCGTGTCTGCTTCTGGTTTTTGATCTATATCAAAAATTCGTGTGATGATAAAAATAAAATTATCAAACTCTTCTGCCTTTGGCAAATGATCTGGATCTAAACAATCCTGAACGGAAGTGGCATGTAAATTAAATTCAGTGGCAACACTTTGTAATTCTTCCAAGGTTGGATTTACAATGTCTATCCATCGAAAATTTGCAGTTGTTTTATTTGAAAATTCTTGAACCATATCTCAAATTTAATAATCCTTTATAGAATATTTGTATTTTTGAATATGTTAAACTTAAGGCAGCTTTTTCTAAGTCATAATGCACAAACCACAGATTTTCCATTATCGCTGGAAATTGTGCGTGCAGAAGGTCTTTACCTATACGACAAAGACAACAAAAGCTACCTCGACCTCATTTCGGGCATTGGGGTTAGTTCAATTGGCCATAGGCATCCAAAAGTTGTGGAAGCAATTAAAAAGCAGGCCGATGAATATTTACACCTGATGGTATATGGCGAATATATCCAAAGTCCTCAAACGCTTTTGGCTACAAAATTAGCAGCGCTCTTACCTACAAACCTATCAAGTGTTTACCTGGTCAATTCTGGTTCAGAAGCGATAGAAGGTGCGATGAAGCTAGCCAAAAGATTTACTGGAAAAACACATATTATCGCATGTAAAGATTCCTACCACGGCAGTACGCAAGGAGCCTTGAGTATAATGGGCAATGAATCTTACAAACAAGCTTATCGACCATTATTACCTGACATAGAGTTTATCGATTTTGGCAATTTGAAAGACCTAGAAAAAATTACGCCTAATACTGCGGCTATATTTCTAGAAACAATACAGGGTGAAGCTGGCATTCGCTTGGCAAGCAAAGAGTTTTGGCAAGCACTCCGTAAAATATGCAATGAAACTGGCACCTTATTGGTACTAGACGAAATACAATGCGGCATTGGACGAAGCGGGAAATTTTCAGCATTTGAACATTATGACATTGTGCCTGATATTTTGATTTTAGCAAAAGCGTTAGGCGGCGGCATGCCAATCGGCGCATTCATCTCTTCGCCAAAAATCATGAATTCGTTAAAAGAAAATCCAATTTTAGGTCACATCACTACCTTTGGCGGACATCCTTTAAATTGCGCAGCTGCATTAGCCACATTAGAAGTAATGGAAACGGAGAATTTAATTTCATCAGTAATTGAAAAAGGAAAGCGCTTTCAAGAACTCTTAGTACACCCAGAAATAATTTCTTTTAGAGGACAAGGCTTAATGCTTGCTATACAATTAAAAGATTTTGATTTCAACAAGAAAGTAATTGATAGATGCATAGAAAACGGCGTAATTGTTGACTGGTTTTTACATTGCAATGATTCGATGAGAATAGCACCACCATTGACGATTAGCGAAATAGAAATTGTAAAAGCTTGTAAAATTATCATCGATGCCATCGACTCAATTTCAAAAGAAAATTAATGCATTTTACTGCGCTTAATCAAATAGCTGGTCAATACTTTATCAAAGCCCTCCGCAATATCAGTTGGAATAAAATCAATTTTATATTGAAAACATTTCTCTTGCAATTGACTTAAAAAATCAGCAACAGATTGCTGGTAATTATTTTTTATTGCTGCAGTATTTAATTTCAAAACTGAACCATTTTCCAAATCAACAAACTCAATTTGCTGATCATTAAAATCTAATTCAAGTTCTGTTTTTTGATCCATAACATGAAAAACAAGCACTTCATTTTGATTGTATTTAAGCTGTTGCAATGCAGCAAAAATTGCATCGTGGTTGTTGATATTTTGAAAAAAATCAGACAAAATAATAACCAAAGACCTTTTCGGAATGGTATCTGCAAGAGTAGCTAATACTTCTGGAAGTGCTGTTTTAGCTAGTTCAGGTGCTTCACCCAAAGTTTTTTCTAATTCGAAAAATAAATTTTTCTGATGCGTAGTAGTTGATTTAGTTGGCGAGCTGTATTTGATTTCTTCATCAAATAAAGTTAGCGCAAATGCATCTCTTTGTTTTTTCAATAAAGTGATTAAAGCTGCAGCTGTTAATGCTGTAAATCTAATTTTATTTTCTTTTTGAGCCGGATAATACATAGAAGAAGAAATATCCATCACAATGTGGCATTTCAAATTGGTTTCTTCTTCATACCTTTTGGTGTAGATTTTATCTGTTCTTCCAAAAAGTTTCCAGTCAATATTTTTTATGCTATCTCCTTGGTTGTATTGCCTGTGTTCTGCAAATTCAACCGAAAAACCATGAAATGGACTTTTATGTAGCCCTGTAACAAACCCCTCCACCACCTGCTTTGCAAGGTATTCAAGGTTGTTGAACTGTTGTAGTTCTTTGAGTGCTGAAAATTCTTCCATGGTTAACTATTCAATAAATTTAATATAAAAAATGCGCTAACTTTTTGGGTTAACGCATTTTTTATAATGATGTTGAAATTACATTTGGGCATCTAATTTTTGCGCCAAAACATTTTTAGGAACTGCCCCAATTTGTTTGTCTACAATTTCACCGTTTTTGAAATATAATAAAGCAGGAATATTTCTGATTCCGAATTTCATTGAAATTCCTGGATTGTTATCTACGTTAACTTTCCCAATAATAGCTCTTCCTTCATATTCTTTAGCAAGCTCTTCCACAACAGGACCAACCATTCTACAAGGTCCGCACCATTCTGCCCAAAAATCTACCAATACAGGTTTATCTGATTTAATGACTAATTCGTCAAAGTTTGCATCTGTTAATTCTAATGCCATGATCTTTAATTTTAAGTTTATATAATTATTATTTTAATTCAATCGGAAGTTAACACCATTCAATGTTTTCAATCCATTCAGAAAATCATTCGTAGGGTTTATCATCCACTTTCTACTTGGCACTTCTACTGACAATCCTTCTTCGGTATCAATAATGCCAATTTTTAACGAACAATTTCTTGGAATATCTAATTGATTGTTTTCTTCAATCAAACTTGTTATTCCATCTACCACCTGTTCGTTTAAGTCGCTAAGATAAATATATATGGTCATATTTTTAGCCATTTTATCCCTTACTTCTGGCAATAATTGAATAAAATTAACTTTAAACTCCCATTCACCTTTACGACCATAACGTTCCTGTATCTTTCCTTTTAAATAAAGAAAATAACCATCTGTTATAAATTGCTTGAACTTCAAGTAATCTTCCCCAAACAAAGCTATTTCATGGCTCTCCTGGTAATCTTCTAACATAAATGTTCCGTAAGGCTTGCCCGTTTTGGTGGTTCGATGAGAGGCCACCGTAATCATACCAGCTACGGCTAACTCCCTATTCTTCATTTGGTCAAATCGTTCAATGTCTTGTTCTTGAACTGCCTGTCCAATATCGCCTTCAGAATCGGACGCTTTGTTATTGATAAAGGAGTTAGAATTACCTGCAAATTTTTGTACCATTTTTAAATCCGCAATGGTAGCTGAACAAAAATTCGTCAGTTCAAATTTATATTCATCTAAGGGGTGTCCTGAAATATAAAAACCAACTACGTCTTTTTCAAAACGCAATCTTTGTAAAAACCCCCACTCCTCACATATAGGAAGTTTAGGTTCTGGAATATGCGCAGCCGTTCCGGCACCAAATAAAGAAGACTGCGAGGTGGTTAAACTATCTTGGTAATTTGCACCAAATCGAATGAGCTTTTCAAGGGTTGTTTGCGTTTCATTTTTTTCAACATGAAAATAGGAAGCCCTGTGAATACCAAACGAATCAAATGCTCCAGCCTGTGCTAAAGATTCAAAAGTTTTTTTATTAGCAGTTCGTAAATTAATTCTTCTTACTAAATCAAAAACAGAAAAGAACCTGCCATTTTTATCACGCTCTTCAATAATGGACTGTACCGCAGCTTCGCCAACTCCTTTAATTGCACCCAAACCAAATCTAATTTGTCCAATTTCATTTACAGAAAAAGGATAAATACTTTCATTGATGTCTGGGCCTAATACCGATATATTCATTCGACGCGCTTCTTCCATAAAGAAAGTAATCTTGTCAATATTATTTAAGTTATGTGTCAATACAGACGACATGTATTCCGCTGGATAATGCGCTTTTAGGTATGCTGTTTGAAATGCAACAAAAGCATAACAAGTAGAATGTGATTTATTGAATGCATAGGAAGCAAAAGCTTCCCAGTCTGTCCAAATTTTATCTAAGGCTTTTTCGTTTAAACCTTTTTCTTTTGCACCATTGATAAAAGTGCTTTTTAAACCATCCAAAATTTGACGATCTTTTTTACCCATTGCTTTTCGCAATGTATCTGCTTGACCTTTTGTAAAGCCACCAATTTTTTGCGAAAGTAACATCACCTGCTCTTGATATACCGTAATACCATAAGTATCACTTAAGTATTCTTCCATTTCTGGCAAGTCGTATGTTACTTGTTCACGCCCGTGTTTCCTTGCAATAAATTTTGGAATATATTGAATAGGACCTGGCCTGTATAAGGCATTCATTGCAATTAAGTCTTCGAATTTATCTGGCTTTAGGTCTATCAAATGTTTCATCATTCCAGGAGATTCAAACTGGAATGTTCCATTGGTATCTCCTCTTTGATATAGGGCTAAAGTTTTCGGATCGTCTAAAGGAATCTTATCAATATCAATTTCAATTCCTTTATTTTTTTTAATCATTGCCAATGCATCTCTTATAATGGTTAAGGTTTTTAAACCCAAAAAGTCCATTTTAATTACGCCTGCATCTTCAATAACTTTTCCGTCGTATTGTGTGATTAATAATTCCGTTTCCTTAGAAGTAGCAACTGGAATAATTTCTGTTAAATCTTTTGGAGCAATGATAATGCCCGCTGCATGAATACCTGTTCCACGAACAGAACCCTCTAGAATCAATGCTTCTCGAAGTACGTCTGCTTTTAAATCTTTAGACTTATATATATCTCTTAGAATTTTAATATTCTCAATGTCTTCTGGTTGGTATGCCTCTACATCTTTTAAACCTCCGGGTCCATCAATATTTGCAAGCATTACTCGATTGAGTTCTGTACCTGGTTTGTCAGGAACTAATTTTGCAAGCGCATTCGATTCTTGCAAAGGCAAATCCATTACACGCGCCACATCTTTGATACTCATTTTTGCAGCCATGGTACCATAAGTTACAATTTGTGCAACTTGATTTTTACCATATTTGTCAACGACATAATCAATTACTTTTTGTCTTCCTTCATCATCAAAATCCGTATCAATATCGGGCATTGACTTTCTATCTGGATTTAAAAAACGTTCGAAAAGTAAATTGTATTTAATTGGATCAATATTGGTGATTCCAATACAATAGGCTACCGCAGAACCAGCAGCAGAGCCCCTTCCAGGCCCAACAAAAACACCAATATCTCTACCTGCTTTAATGAAATCTGCTACAATTAAAAAATAACCTGCAAAACCCATTGTGCGAATAGTATGCAATTCAAAATTCAATCGCTCTTCAATTTCAGGAGAAATATCTCTGTATCTTTCCTTTGCACCGGTATATGTTAAATGATGTAAATATTCGTCTTGTGAAGTGAAGTTTGTTGGGATTTGAAAATTAGGCAACATAATATCTTGCTTCAATTTCAAGTGCTCAACCTTTTCTACAATTTCATTGGTATTATCAATTGCTTCAGGAATATCATGAAACAATTTATTCATTTCCGCTTGCGTTTTGAAATAAAACTGATCGTTGTAAAACGCAAATCTTCTACCTTTCACAAATGCATCATCATCAGAAAACTCTTTCATGGTAGGCGTACTCTGCTTTTCGCCAGTATTGATACACAATAAAATATCATGCGCATTAGAATCTTTCTGATCCACATAATGGGAATCATTTGAAGCAATCACTTTTACATTGTATTTTTTTGCGAAACTCAACAATACTTGGTTGACTTTTTCTTGCTCTTGCATATCATGTCTTTGCAATTCGACATAATAATCTTCACCGAAAATATCTAACCACCACTTGAATTCTTTTTCTGCTTCTGCCTCCCCTTTTCTTAAAATTGCTTTGGGCACAGATGCCCCAATACAGCAGGTTGTAGCAATTAAACCTTCATGATATTGTAAGATTAATTCTTTATCTATTCGTGGATATTTTCCATATAAACCATCTATGTAACCAAGCGAACATAGCTTCAATAAATTCTGATACCCTTTTGGATTTTTAGCTAATAACAATTGATGAAACCTTTGATCACGGTCATCTTTAGTGAATTGTCTTTTATGTCTATTTTCAACTACATAAAATTCACAGCCCACAATTGGTTTCACATTGTGCTTTGCCGCTTCAGCCACAAACTTAAATACCCCAAACATGTTTCCATGGTCAGTTATCGCCATCGCTTTCATGCCATCTGCAGCCGCTTTCTTGAAGAGCTTTTTTACATCAGCAGCCCCATCTAAGAGCGAAAACTGTGTATGTACATGTAAATGTGAAAAATCGGGCATATTAAACTAGTTTGTAACTTCAAAGTTAAGGATATGCTTCGCTCCTTTTTGGCTAATTTTCCACATTTTTTTTAAGGCTTGATTTATAGGAATTTATTTTTTTACAATTGCCATAACCACTATTTTGGCATGTTTTCAAGATTTTTAAGTCATATCTGCTTCAAGGGCCACTAAAAGCATTCCAAATAAGCCAAAATCAACAATTTGAGGCTTAAAAAAATTTATCACTTGAATTTTAAATTATTTACAGAAAAGGTTTGAACTTTAGGATAGAAAAATTAACTTTGCGACATCAAAAAAAACGCCTTTTTAAGGATTATTTTTAACAAAAAATACAAATAAACATGCCAAATATTGGGAAAATTGCACAGATTATCGGTCCAGTTGTCGATGTAAGTTTTGCTGCTGAGAACGCTAAATTACCAAACATCTTAGATGCTTTGTACGTAACTAAAGAAAACGGTCAAAAAATCGTTTTAGAATGTCAGCAACATTTAGGTGAAGACCGTGTTCGTACAATTGCAATGGATTCTACAGACGGATTAGTTCGTGGAATGGATGTAATTGATACAGCGTCTCCTATCAAAATGCCAATCGGCGAAGGAATCAAAGGAAGATTATTCAATGTTGTTGGTGAAGCCATCGACGGTATGGAAAACCTTTCAACAGAAGGTGGTCGTGCAATCCACAATAAACCTCCTCGTTTCGAAGATTTATCTACTGAAACAGAGATATTATTTACAGGTATCAAAGTTATTGACTTATTAGAGCCATATGCAAAAGGTGGTAAAATTGGTTTGTTTGGTGGTGCCGGTGTAGGTAAGACAGTATTAATTCAAGAATTAATTAACAATATCGCAAAAGCATACGATGGTCTTTCTGTATTCGCAGGAGTAGGTGAGCGTACCCGTGAAGGTAACGACTTATTAAGAGAGATGATCGAAGCAAATATTATCCGTTACGGTGAAGATTTCAAACATGCTATGGAAAATGGCGATTGGGATTTAACTAAAGTGGATAAAAACGCATTAAAAGAGTCTAAAGCTACCTTTGTTTTCGGACAAATGAATGAGCCTCCTGGAGCACGTGCGCGTGTTGCCTTGTCAGGTTTAACTGTAGCAGAATATTTCCGTGATGGTGATGAAAATTCTGGTGGTAAAGATATCTTATTCTTTATTGACAACATTTTCAGATTCACACAAGCGGGTTCTGAAGTATCTGCATTATTAGGTCGTATGCCATCAGCAGTAGGTTACCAACCAACATTGGCTACTGAAATGGGTATGATGCAAGAACGTATTACTTCTACTAAAAGAGGTTCAATTACATCGGTACAAGCAGTATATGTTCCTGCCGATGACTTAACTGACCCTGCACCGGCTACTACATTTGCCCATCTTGATGCTACAACTGTATTGAGTAGAAAAATTGCAGAGCTTGGTATTTATCCAGCGGTAGATCCGTTAGATTCAACTTCTAGAATTTTATCACCAGAAGTAATTGGCGATGAACATTATGGTTGTGCACAACGTGTAAAAATGATCTTACAACGTTACAAAGAATTACAAGATATTATTGCAATTTTAGGTATGGATGAATTATCTGAAGAAGATAAATTAATTGTATCTAGAGCTAGAAGAGTTCAAAGATTTTTATCACAACCTTTCCATGTTGCAGAACAATTTACAGGTTTAAAAGGAGTATTAGTAGACATCAAAGAAACCATCAAAGGATTCAACATGATCATGAATGGTGAAGTTGACGAGTACCCTGAAATGGCTTTCAACTTAGTTGGTACTATTGAAGAAGCAATAGAAAAAGGTAAAAAATTATTAGCAGAAGCAAATGCTTAATTATTTTATTCTTACAAATAAAAAGAACACATGCAATTAGATATATTAACACCAGATAAAAAAGTATTCTCAGGAGAAGTAAGCTCTGTATCAGTTCCAGGCGCTAAAGGTTCTTTTGAAGTATTAAACAACCACGCTCCAATTATTTCTACTCTTGAAAAAGGAATGGTAAAATTAAACGGAAAAGATGGTAAAATGGAGTTTGAAATTACTGGTGGTGTAATTGAAGTGTTAGACAATAAAGTAATTGTATTAGCAGAGTCTATTTAATTATAAAATCATTTAATAAAAAAAAGCGTTGAAATTTTTCAACGCTTTTTTTTATTCCAAATAATTCTAAAAATCTATTACCTCACTACGGAAATAGATTGCGTAATTAACCCTTCTGGAGTTTTAATTTGATAACAATACAAACCTGCATTCCAATCATTTGTTGCTAATTGAATACTGTTTTTTCCTGCATCTAATTTCATATGAGATTCGTAAACTAACTTACCAGTTAAATCCATCACTTTGATAGTGCCTTCACCTGCACCTTTTTGTTTGAAAGTTATATTAACGATATCTGAACTAGGATTAGGGTACGTAGCCGCTTGTAATAAGGCATCAACACTCTCTAAGCCAGCTGCTACACTTCCATAAAACGATAAATCATCTAAATATAACAAAGTACCAACTGGTGCACTTGTTAAAGCGGCTGAGTCCGTTGATAAAGTGCTTGTTGTACTAAAAACTATTATTGCTGTATCAGGAATTTCACCGGTTGCATAAAACAATGGAATAGTAAATTCACTAAAAGCAGTATTGTTAGAGAACACGCCAAATCCAATGGCAACTGCCTCTTGCTGGCCAGTTAATAAATTTCTTTTCATTAATGAAACCAATGCAGTGCCCGAATCTGGCAAAAGACCTTGCGAATATTTATAATACCCACGAAGTTCTGCAGGTCTACCTGCATATGGAAAACCAGGATTGATAGTTGCACTTGCAACATCTAAGCTCCCTGAAATTAATAAACCTGGCACGCCTAATGAGTCTCCAGTGTTTTGAGCGTAAGATTCCAATTTAGCAGCATAATTTCCACCATGTTTAATACCTACTGATTTGGAAACATTGGCTCTAGGTAAACCACCCGTACCTAAAATTAATGAGAAATAATTAGAAGAAACATAACCAGTAGGTTCATTAAATAGAATCACATTTGTCCAATTCTCAAACCCACTATTTACTAAAGTTTGCGCACTTGTTAGTTTACAATTCACCAACAATGTGATCAATAAAAGCATGCTTACTTTTTTCATTTTTTTTAAATTAAAATATATAAACAAATATACTAAACCCTTTAAATAAAAAAAGCCCCATGAATGATGGGGCTTCTTAATCAAAATTGCAACACAATTATTTAGTCTAAGCCAAATGTCAATCCTATACAAAATGTATTTAAGTCTGGTCCCTGTGAAGGTTTAAATGCAGAATTAGGATATACTTTCGCATAAATACCGGTACTGCCATAGCTTGCACGAATCATGTAACCCAATCTCAAGTCAGCCAAATTATAATCATCATCGATTTTTTGTTTACCTTTTTCTTCACTAATTTGTTTTTGTCTTCCGTTCAACAAATAACCTAATTCCACCCCACCAGCTAATTCAAGTCTTTCGCCATTTCTTAAAGGCTTAGTTGCAAAATGCAATTGCAAAGGAACTGTAACATATTTAGCCATCAATTTATTTTTTGAATAGTTAATGTTATCTATTGTTGTTTGCATTGAATCTGCTCTTGGAGTCAAGGTTACATTTTTTGCAAAACGATAATTATTCCAATCAATTCCAATGCCTGCAGAAAACTGAATGTAATTTTTATAAATTCTGAAATAATCAACATATGCTAAATTCACGTTTGTCGATTTACTATTGATCAATTCTAAGTTGTTATTTGGCAATGATAATGCCGTTGAACCATTTTCTAACCAGCCATTGTAGCCAATGCTAAATTCTAGGCCACTTCTATCCTCCATCACTTTTTTTGATTTTTTGCGATCCGCTCTTGAACCTTTATTACGGTCATTGTCTAAACCTCTGAACTCCTTATCTAAATCTTTTAAATCTGATTTAAGCTCCGCCTTGAATTCAGATTTATCAAAGAAATCACCAAGGGTGTCTTTCTCAATCCAAATTTTTTGAATATTTGGCTCACCAATAATCACAATCTTTTTATTGCCAACAGAGATTTGCGTGGTATCCATTTTAATCATCGAATCAATATTGATTTTACTATCAGAATAAATCATAACCGTATTTTCGTTGACTTGATTACGGCGCTTGCCTTTTCTTCCTTTCGTATTTACACGCTTGTTAACTTCAACATGCACTTGCTGGGTTTTTCCATCACTGCTTATAGTTGTATCAATCTTTATAATCATTGACTGTGGTGCTTTCTGGCCATCCAAGTTTTTTTCGATACGAATCATTTTTACTTGCTTGCCTGAGCCAATTAGCGAATCTGATTGTATAATCATCGTTTGCGGCGCATTCGAACCATCCACATTCTTTTCGATGCGAATCATTTTTACTTGCTTAGCAGGTCCTGTAACAACTGTTGGAGGTACGGGTGGAACCGGCGGAGTAACTGAAGCAACAGGCGCAACGGGTGCAACTGGCGCAACTAAGGCATCCGATTTAATGATTACGGTTTTTTGTTGAGCTGTTGCCAAGCTCACTACCCCAATTAACATTAAAATACTTGTACTGATTTTTTTCATATTATCTATTGTTTTTTATTTGATCTACTTTTACAATTCCTAAATTTAGACTGAATTTTCTAGCACCATTAGGGCTTTCATTGATAGCAATTAAATCTAATCTTTCCTTTCCCGTTACTTTTTGTGCAAGGAATTCGAGCACACCAAATAATGAATTGATCTCTTTTTTATTAGTTTTGATTTGCGCTACGCTAACAGGCTGAATTTGTGGCTTTGCAATATTCGCAGGCTTTACAAACTCTTCTTCAACTGGCTTCTGCTTTTTATCGGCTTGCTCTGCCTCAAATTGTTTCAAAAGCTCAAGTGCTTGGATTTCCGAATTTGTCCTAATAGGAGATTTTGGTTGAATATCTATAATTGATTTTTTAGCTGCCTTAATTGATTTGTTTGCCCTAGATTTTACCTCTACCACTCCAGCAATACGACGGTCTGTAGCAATTGGTTTATGATTTTCTTTGGTAACTAAATTGATGGGGGTATTTGTTAATTTATTTGAAGCAATTGACTGTGTTGCATTTAATTGTTTCTTGGTTAAATTTTGATTGACAATTACGAAGCCTATTAGCAATAAAATAATTGCAGCGTATTTTAAATAATTCGTTTTTCTTTTTTGATTGATGCTTTGATCTATACGAGACCATATGTCTGCTTCAAGCATAGGTTCATAATCACCTAAACTATCTTTAAACAAATCATCAATTTTATTTTTATCTAACTGGCTCATGACTCAATGTTTCTAGTTGTTTCAATCGTTCTTGTAATATTACTCTTGCCCTTGCTAATTGCGATTTAGAGGTGCCTTCTGAAATGCCTAATTGTTTGGCAATTTCTTGATGCGTATAACCTTCAATGGCAAATAAGTTGAAGACCATTCTAAATCCAGGAGCTAATCCTTGTATTAATTTCAATAGTTCTTTTTGTTCAAACGATGTAGTAAAACTTACAGCAGTATTTTCATCTTTAATGTCAGACAAATCAACAGCCATTAAACTTTTTTCGTTTTTTCGAAAATATTCGATGGCTGTGTTAATCATTATTTTTCGAACATAACCTTCAAAAGAACCATCGTTTTTAAAGAACTTAATTTTTTCAAATAACTTTATGAAACCCAATTGCAATACTTCTTGCGCTTCAAAATCTTCTTTGGTATAGCGCAAACAAAGCCCATACATCTTTTTCGCAAACCTGGCATAGAGCAATTCCTGCGAACGCCTATCTTTCTTCACACATCCTTCAATTAACTGCTCTTCGGTTAATTTATCTTCAAATTTTGGCGCCATTATTTATAAGATGTCTAAAAGAGGGTTCAGGTTGCATGGCTTTGTAAAAAAATACAATATTAAAATTAACATTCTGATAATCAATTGATTTAATTTTTCTTGTAAAAAGTCAATTTACAAAAATAGGCAGCTTTTAAGTAATAAATAGCCTTGAAACCCACAAATAGGCAGATTTTTTCTTAATTTGCAGGCTATACTGATTATCTTCCTATGGAAACAATTGAAGTTTATAAACCTAAGAACAATATTCGATTTGTTACCGCGGCCTCGCTATTTGATGGTCACGATGCAACTATTAATATAATGCGCCGAATCTTACAATCTTCGGGTGCGGAAGTAATTCATTTGGGACATAACCGCTCTGTCGAAGAAGTGGTTAATTGCGCTATTCAAGAAGATGTTCAAGGTATTGCAATGACTTCATACCAAGGTGGGCACAACGAATACTTTAGGTACATGTTCGATCTTTTAAAAGAAAAAGGGGCAGGCCATATTAAAATATTTGCCGGTGGCGGTGGGGTGATTTTACCCAATGAAATTAAAGAATTACAAGCTTATGGTATTGCTCGAATTTACTCTCCAGACGATGGTAGAAAAATGGGCTTACAAGGCATGATCAACGATATGATGCAGCAATGTGATTTCCTTACTCGAAATCAAATTGATGGCAGTATTGATGTAATCAAAAATAAAGAAGCCGCTAAAATAGCCCATGCCATTACTGTTGCGGAAAACTTCCCAGAAAATGCAAGTAAGTTTTTAAGTGAAATACATCAATTAATCAACGGCAAGAAAATTCCAGTACTAGGAATTACTGGCACCGGAGGTGCAGGAAAATCTTCTTTAGTAGATGAATTAGTTAGAAGATATTTAATTGATTTTGAAGAGAAATCAATTGCCATAATTTCCGTTGACCCTTCGAAAAGAAAAACAGGCGGCGCATTATTAGGAGACCGTATACGCATGAACGCAATTAATAACCCTAGGGTTTACATGCGTTCTTTGGCTACTAGACAAGCCAACCTTGCACTTTCTAAATACGTCCAAGAAGCAATAGACATTTGCAAAGCTGCAGCCTACGATTTAATTATCGTAGAAACATCTGGCATTGGTCAATCGGATACAGAAATTACTGAACATTGCGATGTTTCATTATATGTAATGACACCAGAATTTGGTGCTGCTACGCAATTGGAAAAAATTGACATGCTTGATTTTGCTGATGTAGTAGCTATAAATAAATTTGATAAGCGAGGCGCATTAGATGCCCTAAGAGATGTTAAAAAACAATACAAAAGGAATCATCAACAATTTGATTTAAGTGATGATGCAGTGCCTGTATTTGGCACCATGGCTTCGCAATTCAACGACCCAGGTATGAATGCACTTTACAGCGCATTGATTCGTCAAATTGCTGCTAAAACTGGTATCACATTTGATTCTAAACTTGCATTATCAAATGCACAATCAGAAAAAAAATATATTATTCCACCAGATAGGACAAGGTATTTAGCAGAAATTGCAGAAGCCAATGCTGCTTATCATTTGTGGGTAAAAGAGCAAGTACAAATTGCACAAAATATGTATCAGTTAAGAGGTACCATTACGCTATTAACTGAAACAAAAAACAATGAGATCGATACGGCTCCTCTTGAAAAAAGATTTGAACAATTAAGCGAGCAATTAAATTTTGATTGTAAACGTTTATTGAATGAATGGCCTGAAACATTACAAAAATACAAAGCAGCATTTTTCATTTATCAAGTAAGAGATAAAGACATTAAACAACCGCTTTATTACGAAAGCTTATCCAAGTTGCAAATTCCAAAAATTGCATTGCCTAGATATGAAGCTTGGGGAGATATTTTAAATTGGTTACTAACTGAAAATGTTCCCGGAGAATTTCCATATGCTGCTGGTGTATTCCCATTAAAACGTGATGGAGAAGATCCAACTAGAATGTTTGCAGGTGAAGGCGGCCCAGAAAGAACCAATAAAAGATTTCACTATGTATCGCTAGGACAGCCAGCACATAGACTTTCTACCGCATTTGACTCTGTAACACTATACGGCGAAGACCCACACATCAGACCTGACATTTACGGAAAAATTGGTAATTCAGGTGTGAGCATAGCAACACTTGACGACGCTAAAAAATTATACTCTGGATTTGATTTATGTTCACCGAGCACCTCTGTATCGATGACAATCAATGGCCCTGCACCAATGATGCTAGGCTTTTTCATGAATGCAGCCATAGATCAACAATGCGAAATCTATATTAAAGAAAATGGTTTAACGGAAGAAGTTGAACAAAAAATAAATAAAATATACAAAGACTTAGGCATTTCAAAACCTCAATACCAAGGCGAATTACCAAATGGCAACAACGGCTTAGGCTTAATGCTATTAGGTGTTACAGGAGATCAAGTTTTACCACAAGACGTCTATCAAAAAATAAAAGCGAAAGCAATTGCTACCGTTAGAGGAACAGTTCAAGCAGATATTTTAAAAGAAGACCAAGCGCAAAACACTTGTATATTTTCTACAGAATTTGCCTTAAGAATGATGGGAGACATTCAAAAGTTTTTCATCGATCAACAAGTTCGTAACTTTTATTCTGTTTCTATTTCAGGATATCATATTGCGGAAGCCGGTGCAAACCCTATATCTCAGCTTGCATTCACTTTAAGTAATGGCTTTACTTTTGTAGAATATTATTTAAGTAGGGGGATGAAAATTGACGATTTTGCACCCAACCTTTCTTTCTTCTTTTCAAATGGCATAGACCCTGAATATGCTGTAATTGGTAGGGTTGCAAGAAGAATTTGGGCCAAAGCTATTAAATATAAATACAAAGGAAACGATCGTTCTCAAAAACTTAAGTACCACATTCAAACTTCAGGTAGGTCATTGCATGCGCAAGAAATTGACTTCAACGACATCAGAACAACGCTACAAGCGTTATATGCAATTTATGATAATTGCAATTCGCTTCACACCAATGCATACGACGAAGCCATTACAACGCCTACAGAAGAATCTGTTAGAAGAGCGATGGCCATTCAATTAATCATCAATAGAGAATTAGGTTTAGCTAAAAACGAAAACCCTTTACAAGGTTCATTTATTATTGAAGAATTAACAGATTTAGTAGAAGCAGCAGTACTTGAAGAATTCAAAAGAATTTCTGACAGAGGTGGCGTTTTAGGTGCCATGGAAACCATGTATCAAAGAGGAAAAATTCAGGAAGAATCTTTGTATTACGAAACACTAAAGCACAACGGCGATTTTCCAATTGTAGGGGTAAATACCTTTTTAAATAAAAATGGATCACCTACCATTGTGCCATCAGAAGTAATTAGAGCAACTGAAGAAGAAAAGCAATTTCAAATTGCAGCATTACAGCAATTTCAAAAAAGAAACGCTAGTAGAACCGCTGCATTATTAAAAGACTTGCAAGATCAAGCAATTGCAAATGGTAATATTTTTGAATCTTTAATGGAAGCCAGTAAATATTGTTCAATTGGACAAATTTCAAATGCACTTTATGCCGTAGGCGGGCAATACAGAAGAAATATGTAAATAAAAAAGCTCCACAAAATGGAGCTTTTTTTATTTTAAGTATACTTTTTCCAATCGGTCTGGTATCATTACGTTTTCGAATCCCGCTTTCAATAATTCACTTCTTAAATTTTCTTGCGCTGCTACATCTCCATGCACTAAATAAATTTCATTAACTTTTGCAGGGTCTTGACAAGACATGAACTTTAATAATTCTTGGTAGTCGGCATGTGCACTATAAGAACTAATTTGTGCAACTGTTGCATTCACTTGAAATTTTTTATGGTATAGCTCCACCTCTTTTGCTCCGCTTAAAAGCTTTGCACCTAAAGTGTTTTCCGCACAATAGCCAACAATTAAAATAGTGTTTGCTGCATTTGCAATATTATTAACTAAATGATGTTTAATTCTCCCCGCTTCCATCATTCCTGATGCAGCTATAATTATACAAGGCTCCGTTAAATCATTGATGCTTTTAGATTCTTGCACCGTTTGTACATACCTCAAATTCGCAAAACCAAATGGGTCTTCGTCGGTGTGCATATATTCCCTAATATCTTCGTTAAAATATTCAGGATGCATGCGCATTATTTTTGTTGCATTGGTCGCTAAAGGACTATCCACAAATATTTTAAGGTCCGGTAATTTACCAGCTGTTTTCATACAATCTAGTGCATAAACAATTTCTTGCGTGCGCCCTAAACTGAAAGCAGGAATTATCAAATTCCCTTTGTTTACAATACATGTTTGTTGAATAATCTCCAATAATTTTGCTTCTGCATCGATGGTCTGGTCATGCAATCGATCTCCATAGGTAGATTCTAATAAGATGAAATCTGCTTGAGGAAATTCAGCGGGCGCCTTTAAAATTCGATCGTTATATCGCCCAACATCACCAGAATAAAAAACAGTTTTTTCTTTGCCACTTTCTTGAATAAACAAAGTAATGCATGCACTGCCTAAAATATGTCCAGCATCTGTAAATATACAATCAACGTCTTTTGCAATATTAGTGCGTTTGCCCATTGGCAATATATGTATCTGAGAAAAGGTACTTTCAACATCTTCTAGATCGTATAAAGGTTGTTGAATTTGTTGATTTTTGGAGTGCTGTTTTTTATTTTTTGAGTTTGCTTCTGATTCTTGAATTTTAGCAGAATCGGACAACATAATCCTTAAAATGTCTGCAGTGCCAGCAGTCATAAAAATAGGACCCTTGAAGCCTTGCTTAACTAAATTTGGAATATTACCTGAATGATCAATATGAGCATGAGATAAAAATAAATAATCTATTGAAGCAGGTTTGAAATCGAAAAACCTGTTTTGATGATCCGCATCATCGGTATCATCTTGTATTAAACCACAGTCTAATAATATGTTTAGTCCAGCTGGTGTTTGCAGCAGGTGTTTACTTCCTGTTACCGTTTTTGCAGCACCAAAAAACTGAAGACTAATTACATTGTTCTTTTGATTAACATTCATAGAGACAATATAATGATTATATTAGCTAACATGAAAAACGAAGAGGTATATATTACGAATACAGAAGGTCAAGCTGTAAAATTCTCAGAAGATCGACTTCGTGCGTCTTTATTGAAAGCCGGAGCAAGTCTTTTTTTTGCCAATGAAATTACGGAAGAAATAAAACGAGCACTAAAAAATGGTCTCCCAAAATACCAGATTTTTCAGCAAGCATTTAAATTATTAAAAAAGAAAGAGAAATTAAGTGCCGCTAGGTATAAATTAAAACAAGGAATTTTAGAATTAGGCCCTTCAGGTTTTGCTTTTGAACATTTTATTGGAGAACTATTCAAAGCCAAAGGATATCAAGTTAAAGTTGGTCAGTTTGTTGATGGCAAATGTGTTTCACATGAAATAGATGTCATTGCTGTAACTAAACAAGAAACCATATTAGTTGAATGTAAGTACCATAATAGACTTGATTTAAAATGTGATGTAAAAGTGCCATTATACATACATTCAAGGTTCAACGATATTAAAAATAAGGGTTTTTACAAGGATTTTAAAGGATTCATTTTTACCAACACCTCCTTTTCAGATGACGCAAGGGCATATGCTACTTGTAGCGGAATTAATATAATAGATTGGAATTCTGATAAGCAAAACAGCCTAAAGAACATGATTTATGAGCATGAACTATTCCCAATTACCTGTTTACTATCGTTAAGTAAGGAAGAAAAAGTAACCTTCTTAAACCAAAATATTGTATTGGTCAAACAATTGCAAAAAGAACCAGCACTTTTGGAAAGAAACATTCGAAATTCCAACAGAATAAGGAATATTCTGTCGGAAATGAATCAATTATGTAAATAAATTAAGCGGTAATCCAACTGAACTTATATGATAATTCAGGTGTTTTAATGCGTTGTGCTATGCGTGTAAGTCTATCTGGAAGTGCCATTAGGTAATCTCTTGCCTTCTCACCTGCATCATTTAAATCTGTTAAGCTTGCCACTTTCCACTCTTCAATTAAATCAACTAAAATTTGAATGTAATCAGCAGAAGTATAAATTCCTAATCTTTGGGCTGCATCAGAAAAATGATCAAATGTTTCTCCCATTTTCACACCTGCTTCTCTTAAGAAGTGCGCTGGCATCACAATTTTGT
The DNA here is from genome assembly GCA_024645045.1 of Sphingobacteriaceae bacterium. Lineage (GTDB taxonomy): Bacteria > Bacteroidota > Bacteroidia > Sphingobacteriales > Sphingobacteriaceae > CAIKLP01. The sequence goes on along the minus strand of JAHEGO010000007.1, from coordinate 916 downwards.
TTTTCATCATTGCTTCAAATGCAACAAGCATTTCACTGGTATCAACTTCTAGTATTTTACTGACAAATGTTTTATAAGCTTTTGCATGCCTTGCCTCGTCTGCTGCAATAACAGCACACATTTTAGCGAGTGTAGGATCTCCATTTACTTTAGCTAAAGAAGCAACGCGCCTATGAGAAATATTCGTTGCCGTTTCTTGAAAAGAAGTATAGATAAAATTACGATATGGATCTGTTCCTGTACCAATATCCATACCATCGGCTAACAAATATTGTGTAGAAATTTCTAACTGCTTCATATTAACCCTACCCGATAGGTATAAGTATTTGTTTAACAAATCTCCATGTCTATTTTCTTCTGCAGTCCAATAGCGTAACCATTTATTCCAGCCACCATCATGAGCTTTTGAAACACCAGATATTTGCGCTAACCATGTTTCATAAGTTGGCAATGCTTCTTCTGTTATGGTATCACCAATTAAAACGGCTATAAGATCATATGGCAATTCCCTAGCAGAAGATTGTAAATCTTTTAAATCTGCTATAAAATTATTGTGTTGTGTATCTGGTAAGAAATCGCTTGGTTGCCAGTTTTCTTCTACTTGTTTGAGGTAGGTAAAAATATTATCAAGCACAAACTGCTCAATATGTTTCATCACTTCTCCACGTTGCTCTGCAAAAAACTTCATTCAGTTAAATTAAATATTATAATAAATTAATATTGACAAAGGTATTGATTTAAGGACGAATTAGCAGAAATAGTTTTCAACTTAGAATGGTTCTTTTTTAGTTGATGTTTATCAATTTAATTCAAAAAAAAAGCCCAGAACATTGCTGATCTGGGCTTGAATAAAATTTGGCGACGACCTACTCTCCCACATTTTACTGCAGTACCATTGGCGCTGTGGGGCTTAACT
>JAHEGO010000031.1:10527-16834 GCA_024645045.1 Sphingobacteriaceae bacterium | reverse complement strand
GTTGTAACTAGCGGAACGTGTTCTTCGACAAATTCTGCTGTTGCAAGCATTGTTATTAATTCAACTATTTCAATAAACAGCATTGCAAAACCTATAATTGATAGTTTTTATATCAGTGGTGACCCTGTTACTATTATAGGTACTACACCTGCTGGCGGAAATGGAACTTATGCGTTTCAATGGCAAAGCAGTACGGTAGATTCAAGTACAAATTTTGTCAACATCAGTGGTGCTACTTCTAAAGATTATGATCCAGGAGTATTAAATACAACAACATGGTTTAGAAGAAAAGTATATTCAGGATTATGCGATTCTACAATTTCAAACTCTGCAAAAGTTAAAATTCAAGTTTTATATCATCCGCCAGTAGCGTTAAATGATACGATAAATATTTCGGAAGATGTTAATCAAGTAAATGGAACGGTAGCTGCAAATGATTCAGATTTTGAAAATGATCCATTGATATTTACAGTTTTAAACAATGTTAAAAACGGAACACTTAATTTGAATTCAAATGGATCATATACCTATCAACCAAATTCAAACTTTAACGGTAAAGATTCTTTATTTTATTTAGTTTGTGACAATTCGCCAATTAGAGCTTGTGATACAGGCATGTTATTAATTTCAATAATGCCAGTTAATGACCCTCCAGTTGTGATCGCTGACACTATTAGGCTAACTACTCCTGAAGAAGTTGCTATTCAGATTTGTATAGCAGCAAATGATATAGAGAGCGATAGAATTTCTATTGTAAATATTTCAGGACAGCAGTTAGGTGCTACTAGCGGTGTAGTTGGTTTAGACTCTTGCTTATTATTTACACCAAATCTAAACACTAACGGTATTGATACAATTACAGTAGTAATTGGTGATGGCCATAATGGGTTCGATACTACAAGTGTTATAATAACTATAACGCCAACAAACGACAAACCGATTGCAATTGATGATGTTAACTCAACTTTGGAAGATTCACCTGTAAGCGGAAATGTATCAATTAACGATTCTGATATTGATGGAAATACATTAAGTTTTGCGATTTTAAGCAATACAAAAAATGGAGTCACTCAATTGAATTCAGATGGCACATATACATATACTCCAAACCAAAACTATTTTGGAAACGACACATTGATTTACAAAGTTTGCGACAATGGCATACCTTCGCTTTGTGATACTGCAAAGTTAATTATTACAGTTACGCCTGTAAATGATAAGCCAGTTGCTATTAACGATTATCGTCAAATGCCTGTAAATACTAGTTTACAAGTAGATGTTAGTTTAAATGATTTTGACATTGAAAGCGGTTTGCTTTTATACACTTTTGCAAATCCAATTCATGGAGCAATTAATATTAATTCAAATGGCGTGTTTACTTATACTCCTAATAATAACTTCGTAGGAAAAGATAGTTTAATGTACACGCTTTGTGACAATGGAATTCCATCACTTTGCGATACGGCATACGTTTATTTGGAAATACTTGGCGCTCCAAATAATTCGCCAATAGCGGTAAGAGATGAATTCAGTATGCCAGAAAATTACACCTTACAAAAAACGGTGGCATCAAACGATTCAGATCCAGAAAATGATATTTTAAGTTTTTCAATTGCAACTTTACCTGCACATGGAACAGTAAGTATAAATGCTAACGGAAACTTTACATATACACCAAATGTAAATTATGTGGGGGTTGACAGCTTTAAATATTATGTGAATGATAATGCTGCACCATCTTTAGCGGATAGCAATTGGTGCGTAATCACTGTGATCAATACTCCTAAACCATCTGTAGGTATTGCGCTTTCAGTTGCAGAGCCAATTGCAATTACTACTGAAAAATATCAAATAACTTACACTTTAGTTGTTAAAAATTATGGAGATGTTGCGTTAGATAATGTGAGAATTAAAGAAGATTTAGCTTCTGTATTTACTTCACCTGCAACATTTACAATTTCGAATATTATTATGCCATCAGGTTTAAATCTTAATCCGAATTATGATGGTATAAATGATACTCAATTGTTAGATTCAACTATTAGTTATTTGCCTGTAGGGGTTACCCGCACAATTAAAATAGTTTTAGATGTGTTGCCAAATTCACCAGTTTCTGTATTTAATAATTCAGTGAAAATAAGTGCTGACATGGCCGATACAACTGTTTATGACAATTCGGTAAATGGATTAAATCCTGATCCAAATGGCGATTCAGATCCAAATGAAAGTTCTATTACAAGTTTGTCTGTAACATTATTTATTCCATCAGGATTTTCACCAGATGGAGATGGAACAAATGAGCAGTTTGTAATTCCAGGGTTAGAAAACTACCCAACTAATAAGTTAGAAATTTTCAATAGATGGGGAAATAAAGTATTTGAAATGTCGCCATATAATAACTCGTGGACCGGAAGTGCAAGTAATACTGGCGGCCTCGTTATTGGAGATGGCGTGCTTCCAAATGGAACCTATTTCTACGTGTTAGATTTTGGGGTTAATAATGTGACACCTGTAACTGGATATATTGTAATTAAGAAATAATTAAAAAAGAAATGAAAAAAGTTAATCAATTAGCTTGTGTGTTTTTTTGTTTGGCAAGTTTAATTTTGTCAAAAAACGCTAATGCTCAAAGTGAGCCTATGTTCTCACAATACACATTCAATGAAGTGTTCATAAATCCTGCATATGCTGGTTCACATGAGGCTTTGTCGTTGTCTAGTGTATATAGAAATCAGTGGGCAAATCTGGAAGGTTCTCCAACAACAAAGACTGTAACCGCGCACACCCATTTATTTAACAGTAAAGTTGGTGCAGGAGTAACAGTTTATCAAGATCAAATTGGAGTAACTTCTCAAACAGGATTCTTTGCTAATTATTCTTATAGAATTAGGTTGAGAAAAGGACTACTTTCTTTAGGATTGCTAGGAGGAGTTAGCGGTTATCAAGAACGTTTATCAGAGATCAAAACTACACAAGGAGGAGATGCGCAATTCTTGAATAATACACCTGTAGCCTTTGCGCCAAATTTCGGATTCGGAGCATATTATTACACCGATCGTTTTTATTTTGGAGTGTCTACTCCTAGGCTAATTACAAATAAATTAGTAGTTAATTCAAATGGAAGCGTTGAAAGCGTGACAGGCTCTTTTGACAGAAAAGAGGTGCATTATTTTATTGCTTCTGGTGTAATTATAGATGTTAATCCATTATTTAAAGTTAGGCCTTCTTTTATGATTAAAGCAGTTATGAATGCGCCTATAGAATACGACCTCAACCTTTCAGCGTTAATGTATAATTTGATTTGGGTTGGAGGCGGTTATCGTTCAGGCGATGCGTATAGTTTTTTAACAGCTTTACAATTATCTAATCAATTCAGGATGGGATATTCATACGATTACACATTGACAAAGCTAAAAGATTTTTCTGGGGGAACACACGAGGTTTCCTTGAATTATATTTTCAGCTACAATAACAAAAAAGTAACATCTCCTAGATATTTTTAAAATGAGTAGAAAAATATTTTACACCGCATTTTTATTTTTAATTTCTACTAGTTCATTCGCGCAGTTGATTTTAAATTATGGTAATTACAAATACCGTCAGTTAAATTATTCTGATGCAATTCCTGTTTTTGAATATTTAATAAAAAAGGATAGTAGCAGTTTAGAGGTTAATAGGAAGCTGGCTACTTGCTACAGGTTAACCAATCAACCTGCAAAGGCTGAACCATTGTTTAAAAAATTAGTGTTACTTGATACAGTTTGGACAGATCAAATTTATTATGCAGAAATGCTAATGAAAAACAAAAAATATGCACAAGCATTCAAATTTGTTAACACACCAAAAGTATCTGCTAGCAAGGATTACAGAATGGAGAGCATACGAAATTCAATTAAAAATTTAACTCAACTTACTGCCATCGATTCTGCAAATATTAAGGTGGCATCTCTTTCTTTTAATTCCGAATATTCAGATTTTAGCCCTGTTATTTATAAAGGCAAATTGGTATTTACGAGCGACAGAATTTCATCCAGTTTTGTAAAAAGAAGGCATACTTGGACAGATAAGAATTTTACTAATTTGTTTTATATAAATCTTGATGAAACTAACGGGAAGCCATTGCCATTTGCAAATCAATTAAGAGGAAGACTTAATTATGGACCTGCTTCTTTTTGTGCATATACTAATACCATGTATTATTCTGTGAATAATCCACGTAAAAAATCAATAGATGGGTACAAAAACTTGAAAATATTATCAGCAACTTATGACCCAATCAAAAGTAAATGGATAAAAGACACTTTGTTGAGTTTTAATAGTAAGAATTATGAATGTACACATCCATCAGTTAACTCAGATGGTAAATCATTGTATTTTAGTTCTAATATGCCTGGAGGTTTTGGAGGAATGGATATTTATGTGTGTTATTTAGTAGATAGTCAATGGACAAAACCAAAGAACTTAGGGTCAAATGTCAATTCGGCAGGCAATGAAGTTTTTCCATTCATCGACAATAATGAAATGTTGTTTTTCGCATCTGATGGAAGAGGTGGTTTAGGCGGATTAGATATTTTTAGTTTCAATGTTAAAGCGAACAATACAAACGCTGAAAATTTAGCTGCACCAATTAATTCTTATGCTGATGATTTTGGCTTAGTGAAATTTCCTAATGAAGACAAAGGTTATTTTAGTACATCTAGAGGGAAATCGGGAATTGACGATGATATATACACCTATTCTAGAATTAAACAAAAGGCAAAAACAATTGCTGTATCAATTGTCGATGCGCAAACAGGGAAGAGAATCGAAGGGGTTAATTTAAGTGTGAGAAATCAAGCAAACAAAGCTGAAAAGAATTACAGTTTAACAACTGGTTTTTATGCTAATCTGCCTGTTGTATTGAACGGATTGCTCGAGTTTACCGCTATAAAACCTGGCTTTGATCCTATCACTTTAACCCGCGCAATTACCTATCTAGATACCGCATTGCAAATTAGGATGCAACCCAAACCAATTGCTTGTATCATTCAAGGCTACATAAAATCTAAAAACGAGAACAAAAAAATAGATAGCGTTACAGTTGCCTTGGTAGATCAAAACAATCTTTCAAAAACTTATACAACAATAACAGATTCAAACGGATTCTATCATTTTGTAGATATCGAAAGCAACACAACCTATAAAATAACAGCAACAAAAAGCGGTTATTTTTCTAAGTCTCAAAAATTAATAGGAGACAATAAAAAATGCATCAACTATACAGAATTAACATTTGACTATCAAAAAGATTTTGCACTTGAGCAAATCATATTAGGGAAAGCGATTAAAATTGACAATATTTATTTTGATGTTAATAAATTTGACATACGCCCAGATGCTGCAAAAGAGTTAGATAAAGTTGTAAAGCTTTTAGTTGAAAACCCTGAAATTATTATTGAGCTTAGTTCGCATACAGATGCCAGAGGTTCTGATCAAGCGAATTTCTTGCTGTCAGACAACAGGGCAAAATCATCTGTTGCTTATATCATTAGCAAGGGCATAGCTTCTAATCGAATTACAGGTAAAGGATATGGAGAAACTAAACTGGTGAATAAATGTGGCAATGGTGTTGTTTGCTCAGACAAAGAGCATCAGCAAAACCGTCGCACAGAATTCCAAGTAACAGGATTTCTTGGTCAGGTAAATACGGATAAAGAGGAATAAAAAAATCATAAAAAAGCCTCATGTTAATGTGAGGCTTTTTTTATGACAGTTTTTATATATTTGCCATATAACACGTTCAGTATTGATTTAAAAGTTAACAAGACTTTTTTTCAAAGCAGTTAGTTTAAACAGTATCACAACAGCTAAGATTCAAACTTGAAAGTCTTTAAAAAGAAAAAACCTCTCAGAAATTCTGAAAGGCTTTTTAGGTAGCGGGAACAGGACTCGAACCTATGACCTTCGGGTTATGAGCCCGACGAGCTACCAACTGCTCCATCCCGCACTGTATACAATTTCAAATTGCCCTAAGGCGCTTATTAATTGGATTGCAAAGATATTATTCGTTTCTTTGTAATCCAAATTTAATTTTTTTTATGAGTCATCAGTCTGGTTTTGTGTCGATTATAGGTAAGCCCAATGCTGGAAAGTCTACTTTAATGAATGCATTGATCGGCGAAAGGCTAAGTATTATCACGCCAAAAGCCCAAACAACACGCCACAGAATACTAGGAATTATCAACGAGCCCAACTATCAAATTATATTTTCAGACACTCCAGGCATCATTAAACCAATGTATGGATTGCAAGAATCTATGATGTCTGC
>JAHEGO010000031.1:8889-10427 GCA_024645045.1 Sphingobacteriaceae bacterium | reverse complement strand
GCAGAATGGATAGGCAAAAAATTTACCATCATTGACACAGGCGGCTATGTTGCACATTCAGAAGATTTATTTGAAGCAGCTATTCGCGAGCAAGTAATAATCGCAATTGAAGAAGCAACTGTATTGGTTTTTATGGTAGACGTTACTACAGGGGTAACAGACTTAGATGATGAAATTGCAGACATACTGCGACGATCGAAAAAGCCAGTTATTGTAGTTGCAAATAAAGTTGACAACAATAATCAAATCAACGATTCGGCAGCGTTTTATTCATTAGGATTAGGCGAACCTTTTTGTATTTCATCAATGACAGGAAGTGGAACCGGAGAACTATTAGACGAAGTCGTATCGCATTTTGAAGAAGTAGAATTTGTAGAAAACGCTTTGCCAAAATATACATTCTTAGGAAGACCAAATGTAGGCAAGTCGTCAATTGTAAATGCACTACTTGGACAAGAAAGAAATATTGTAACACCAATTGCTGGCACTACACGAGATTCTATTGAAATTCATTATAATCAATTCGGGCACGATTTCATGTTGATTGATACTGCTGGTCTAAGAAAGAAAACAAAGGTTAACGAAAACCTTGAATTTTATTCTGTCATGAGAACCATCAAAGCATTAGAAGCGGCTGATATTTGTATTCTAATGATTGATGCTATGGAAGGGATTGAATCGCAAGACATTAATATTTTTAATTTAATAGAGAAGAACCGCAAAGGAGTTGTGATTTTGGTAAATAAATGGGACTTAGTTGAAAAAGACCAAAAGACCAGTAAAGCCTTTGAAGATAAAATTAAAGAGAAAATTGCGCCATTTGTTGATGTGCCAATTGTTTTTACCTCTGCAATCAATAAGCAACGTATTTTTAAAGCCATAGAGACCGCAAACGAAGTCTACATCAATAAAACTAAACACATTCCTACTTCTAAGCTTAACGAAGTAATGTTAGAGGTGATCGAGCGTTATCCACCACCAAGTGTCAAAGGAAAGTATATTAAAATCAAATATGTTACCCAAATTCCGGGGTCATCTCCTGCTTTTGCCTTTTTCTGTAACCTACCTCAATACATTAAGGAGCCTTATAGAAGATATTTAGAGAATAAAATCCGTGAAAATTTCGAGTTTTCAGGTGTTCCAATCGCTATTTATTTCAGACAGAAGTAGTTTTTGAAATTTTTTTTAAAAAAAACCCTTGTATTAATAAATTTATTTATCTTTGTTGCGTTTTAAAATCTTATTATAGAAAATGAAAAAAGTATTATTAGTATTATTAGCTGCTGGAATCTTTGGATTCGTAGCATGTGGTGAAAGTTCTGAGCAAAAAGCTGCAAAAGAAAAAGCAATGGCTGATTCAATTGCTGCAGCTCAAGCAGACTCAATTTCTAACGCTGCTTCTATGGCTGCTGATTCAGCTGCTACAGATTCTTCAGCTGCAGATTCTACAAAGTAGTCTTCACCAGAAGAGATTAAAAGCCTCCGTAGGATACGAGAGGCTTTTTTTTTGATCCTACATCAACCAAAATAATTAAAAA
>JAHEGO010000031.1:0-8789 GCA_024645045.1 Sphingobacteriaceae bacterium | reverse complement strand
CCTTCGGTATAAACTATTAATTTTTTGTCGCCTAAAAATTCATCGGCAATCATTATTGCAGCACTTAGGTAGCCGCCGGGGTTTCCTCTTAAATCTAAAATTAAATTTTTCAACCCTTGTTTTTTGAGTGCAGAAATTGCTTCAAAAAATTCATCATATGTTGTCGCGGCAAATGTGTTTATTTTAATGTATCCAATTCCAGGAGCAGCTATATAGCTTGCATCTAAACTGTTCAATGGAACATTACCTCTTTGAATCGTGTAGTCTATTAACTTTGCAATCCCCAATCTTTTTACACTAATTTTTACAGAAGAATTACTTGGTCCGCGAAGGGAACTAATTACAGCAGCGTTTTTAATTTTTTTGCCTGCAACAATTTTGTCATTTATCTTTATGATTTTATCTCCTGCTTTAATGCCAAGCTTTTCAGATGGTCCCCCAGGTATAACAGATACAATATATATGGTGTCTATTACAATGAAAAACTCAACACCAATTCCTTCAAAATTCCCTTCTAAATCTTCGTTAACTTTTTGTACATCCTCTGCAGGGATATAAACACTATGCGGGTCTAATTGCGAAAGCATCCCTTCTATGGTTTCACTTTCTAACTTTTTTAAATCAACAGAGTCGACATATTTTTTATCAACTAAATGAAAAACCTGATCAATTTTATTGCCAGACTTTGTTGACAGCAAGTTCCCAATTTCATTGCTGAATTTAAAACCTAAAAGCATTCCTAACAAAACCAATAGGCTTAATAAAATGGGTTGGGCAAAATTAAATCTTCTTTTTTGACGCATGTGAAATTTATTTTTCTAGCAATTGCGTATTTTCTTTCAATTGCGATACGAATATAGTTAATTTGTGTTTTTAAAGACATTTCAATCGTCAATATTCAATTCATGGAGAAAATCACAGAAAAGGCTTCCATCTATCAGCAGCTAGAAAATAAAACTGTTGCAGAGATTATCAGCAATATTAACACCGAAGACCAAAAGGTTGCATTGGCTGTGCAGTCTGTTTTACCTAGCGTGGAGCGATTGATTGAAGCAATACACCCGAAGCTACAATTAGGCGGCAGACTGTTTTATATAGGTGCTGGTACAAGTGGCAGATTAGGAGTAGTAGATGCTTCTGAAATTCCACCAACATTTGGGGTTGCACATGGAATTGTTATCGGCATTATAGCCGGTGGGGATACGGCCATTAGAAAAGCGGTTGAATTTGCAGAGGATGACACTTTGCAGGCTTGGAAAGATTTACAGGAATACCAAATAACAGAAAAAGATTGCTTAGTAGGAATAGCAGCTTCGGGCAGTACTCCATATGTAGTGGGTGGCTTAAATGCTGCTAGAGCTGCAGGTATAACCACTGGCGCTATAGTTTGTAATGTAGGTTCTGCGGTAGCAAAAGCGGCTGAATTTCCAATTGAAGTAGTGGTAGGTCCTGAATATGTAACAGGTAGTACGCGAATGAAATCTGGTACTGCACAAAAAATGATTTTGAATATGATCAGCACCGCATGCATGATTCGATTAGGAAGAGTGAAAGGAAATAAAATGGTCGACATGCAATTATCAAATAATAAATTAATTGACCGTGGAGCTAAAATTTTAATGGATGAATTGCAAATAGACGAAAAACAGGCAAACGAATTAATTGCTTTGCATGGTAACGTTAGAAAAGCAATTGAAGCATTTCAAGCAAAATAATTATGCACGACATAGAACCTTTTTATAAATGGAGAGATGATTATAATTCGGCAGAGGATGACCTGTCTCCCTTTTATGGAAAGGAATACAGCGAATTTGAATTTTCCGAAACAATCTATAATTTCTACATTCATCCACAATGGGATTTTTTCGGATCACCAACATTATACATAAAAATTATTTTTGCAGATTACGATAAAGGCTATGCAATTATCGAGTTTATTGGCGAATGGAATGATTGCATTACCAACGACATCATGTTCCTAAAAAGAGAAATAATAGAGCTGATGGTGGAACAAGGTATTACCAAATACATTCTTTTAGGAGAAAATATTTTAAACTTTCATTGTTCCGATGATTGTTATTATGAAGAGTGGTTTCAAGACATTGACGACGGATGGATAGCAGCCATTAATTTTAGAGAGCATGTAATTGAAGAGTTCAAGCGCGCTAACATCGATTACTATATTTCATTTGGGGGAGATTTTGACGAGTTTAACTGGCGAAATTTGAAGCCTCAGCAATTATTTGATATCATCGATGCCACAATGACCAAGCGATTAGCCTAATTTTATTACTAATTCTTGTATTTCAGTCATAAATTCCTTTACTTTGCCATGCTTATCAAGAAAGACGGAGGGACTAGACCCTACGAAGTCTTAGCAACCTGTGCTAACAAGGTGCTAAAATCTACTCGACAATCGAGAACGATAAGGAATATCAGCTCCCTGGTTTTCAGATAAGCAATAATATAATACCCTCAAAAGGGAAAAATTAATTTGTTTATGTCAGATATAAGGAAAGAGCTTTCGAAAAGAATTTTAGTGTTAGACGGCGCCATGGGCACCATGATTCAACGCTATAAGTTAGAAGAAAAAGATTTTCGCGGTACAAGGTTTGTCAATCATCCATGCGATTTAAAAGGCAATAACGATTTGCTTAACCTAGTGCGTCCAGATATTATTTTAGCAATCCATAAAGAATATTTGGCTGCTGGTGCGGACATCATTGAAACCAATACTTTCAGTTGTAATTCCATTTCATTAGAAGATTACCAGATGCCTGAACTAGTTTATGAATTAAACTATGAAGGAGCAAAAATTGCAAGAGCAGCAGCCGATGAATATACTAAGCTAGACCCCAGTAAACCTAGGTTTGTAGCGGGGTCCATTGGTCCAACTACGCGCACGCTTTCGCTTTCACCAGATGTAAACGACCCAGGATTTAGGGCAATGCATTTTGATGAATTAGCAAATACATATGCAGATCAAATTAAAGGTTTAATGGATGGTGGCTCCGATGTTATTTTAATTGAAACCATCACAGATACTTTAAATGCCAAAGCGTGTTTGTTTGCAATAGATGCATATGCAAAATCAACAGGGAAAAAAATACCGGTAATGATTTCTGGAACAATTACCGATGCAAGTGGTAGAATTTTATCTGGACAAACTACCGAAGCATTTTTAAATTCAGTTACACACATCGATTTGTTAAGTATAGGTTTGAATTGCGCATTAGGTGCAAAAGAAATGCGTCCTTACATAGAAGAATTAGCAGACAAAGCCGAAGTATATGTAAGTGCCTATCCTAATGCAGGCTTACCAAATGAATTTGGAGAATATGACGAAAGTCCAGAAAAGATGTGTGTGCACATACACGATTTTGTGGAAAGTGGTTTCTTAAATATTGTTGGTGGATGCTGCGGTACAACGCCAGATCACATTCGTGCTATTGCAAACGAAGCTGCAAAAGCAAAACCGCGTATCATCAAAAAACAAGAACCCTATACTCGCTTAAGCGGTTTAGAGCCATTAGTATTAACACCACATACCAACTTTGTAAATATTGGAGAGCGAACTAACGTAACAGGTTCTCCAAAATTCGCAAAGTTAATTTTAGCTGGCGATTTTGATGCGGCCCTTGCTGTTGCCAGACAACAAGTAGAAGGTGGTGCGCAAATCATCGATGTCAATATGGATGAAGGTATGCTCGATTCTGAAGCGGCAATGGTGAAATTTTTAAACCTAATTGCATCGGAGCCGGATATTGCAAAATTACCAATCATGATCGACTCTTCTAAGTGGTCGGTGATTGAAGCAGGTTTAAAATGTATTCAAGGTAAAGCAATCGTCAACTCTATTTCTTTAAAAGAAGGAGAAGAAAAATTTATTGCTTATGCACATAAAGTAAAAAGCTATGGTGCTGCCATGGTAGTAATGGCTTTCGACGAAAATGGACAAGCAGACAGTTACGAAAGAAGAATTGAAATCTGTCAGCGGTCTTACGATATTTTAACAAAAGTAGTCGGGTTTCCTGCGCAGGATATCATTTTCGATCCAAATATTTTAACGGTAGCTACAGGTTTAGAAGAACATAACAATTACGCCGTTGATTTTATCAATGCAACCAAATGGATTAAAGCGAATTTACCTTTGGCTAAAGTAAGTGGTGGGGTTAGTAATATTTCATTTTCTTTCAGAGGCAATAACATTGTAAGAGAAGCAATGCATTCGGCATTTTTATACCATGCCATTCAAGCTGGCTTGGATATGGGAATTGTGAATGCTGGAATGTTAGAAGTGTACGAAGAAATTCCAAAAGATTTATTGGAATTAGTAGAAGATGTTTTATTGAACAGAAAGCCTGATGCGACAGAGCGCTTAGTAAATTTTGCAGAACAACTAAAAGGGAAAAGCAAAGAAGTAACCAAAGAAGAACAAGAGTGGCGCAAAGGCAATGTTCAAGAACGTTTGACGCATTCGTTGGTAAAAGGAATTATAGAGTTTTTAGATGAAGATGTAGAGGAAGCACGAAAGATATTTGAAAGGCCAATTCAAGTTATTGAAGGCCCGTTAATGGACGGAATGAATGTTGTTGGGGATTTGTTTGGTGCTGGAAAAATGTTCTTGCCGCAGGTTGTAAAAAGTGCCAGGGTAATGAAAAAAGCAGTTGCTTATTTATTGCCATTTATTGAAGCAGAAAAATTAGCAAACCCCAATCTCTCACAAAGTTCATCTCAAGGAAAAGTTTTATTGGCAACTGTAAAAGGTGACGTACACGACATTGGAAAAAATATTGTTGGGGTTGTTTTAGCTTGTAATAATTACGAGGTTATTGATTTAGGAGTAATGGTTCCTGCTTCAAAAATTTTAGAAGAAGCAAAAAAGCATCAAGTGGATATCATTGGCTTAAGTGGTTTGATTACTCCTTCGCTTGACGAAATGGTCCATTTTGCAAAAGAAATGGAAAGAGAAGGTTTGAATACTCCTTTAATTATTGGTGGCGCAACAACTTCTAGAATTCATACTGTAGTTAAAATAAATCCTAATTATGCAGGACCGGTAGTGCATGTTTTAGATGCGAGTAGATCTGTTACAGTCGTTAGTAATTTATTAAATAAAGAAACCCGTAAAGCATACATTGCCGAAGTTGCAGCAGATTACGAAAAAACCAATTTAGAATACCTTGCTAAAGCAACAACTAAAACAGTAAAGCCAATAGCAGATGCGCGCGCAAGAAAATTGCCAATAGATTGGGCTAATGAAGATTTAGTTGCTCCAACTGCATTAGGGGTAAAGGTTTTCGAAGATTTTGATTTGAATGAATTGGCGCAATACATAGATTGGACGCCGTTCTTCCATACGTGGGAATTACGCGGAAGTTATCCGAAAATTTTTAACGATGAATTTGTAGGTGCTGAGGCAAAGAAATTATTTGAGGATGCCAATGTCCTATTGAAAAAAATCATCGATGAAAAATTGTTAAAAGCAAGAGGTGTTGTAGGGTTTTTCCCAGCAAATAGTGTGGGTGACGATATCGAGATTTATCAAGATGAAAACCGCTCACAAACTTTAGCAACCATTCATACTTTACGTCAACAAGCAGAAAAGGCAGACCTAACACCTTACTATGCATTAGCAGATTTTGTTGCGCCAAAGACTTCAGGTAAAAAAGATTATTTTGGTGCATTTGCAGTAACTACTGGTATTGGTATTGAAAAGATGGTGGAAGAATTTGAAAAAAACCATGACGACTACAACTCAATTATGGTAAAGGCTTTGGCAGATCGATTGGCAGAAGCATTTGCAGAGCGTTTACATCAAATTGTAAGAAAAGATATTTGGGCTTATGCTAAAGATGAAAGTTTGTCTAATGAAGAATTAATTAAAGAAAAATATACGGGTATTCGCCCAGCTCCAGGATATCCGGCATGTCCAGACCATACAGAGAAAAGAACATTATTCGATTTATTGTCAGTAGAAAAGAACACAGGCATTAACCTTACGGAAAACTTCGCCATGTATCCAACTGCTGCAGTTAGTGGTTTTTATTTCGCACATCCTCAAGCAAGGTATTTTGGACTAGGTAAGATTGGAAAAGACCAAGTAATAGATTATGCCGAAAGAAAAGGCATGTCATTGGCAGAAACAGAAAGATGGTTAGCGCCTAACTTAAGTTATTAATTTTTTAGAAAATGAAAGTAGTAGAACATATTAAAAACGCAAAGAAGACCTTGTTTTCTTTTGAACTTTTGCCACCATTAAAAGGTAAGGGTATACAATCTATTTTTGATACCATTGATCCATTGATGGAATTCAATCCGCCATTTATTGATGTAACCTATCACCGCGAAGATTTTATTTATAAGCAACGCGAAAACGGATTGTTGGAAAAAGTAGCATACCGTAAAAGGCCAGGTACTGTTGCTATATGCGCTGCTATCATGCATAGATACAAAGTAGATGCAGTACCACACTTAATTTGTGGTGGCTTTACCAAAGAAGAAACAGAGAATGCCTTAATCGAATTAGATTTTTTAGGGATAGATAACGTTTTAGTTTTAAGAGGAGATGCTCGCAAAGCAGATCCAAATTTTATTCCAACTCCTGGAGGCCATGCTTATGCTTCAGAATTACTTAAGCAAGTTTCAGATTTGAACAATGGTGTTTATATGCACGAAGAAGGGGAACATGCCACAGCCACTAATTTTTGCATTGGTGTAGCTGGTTATCCAGAAAAACATTTCGAAGCGCCGAATATGAAAACGGATATGGCTTACTTGAAAAAGAAAGTAGAATTAGGCGCGGAATTCATTGTAACGCAAATGTTTTTTGATAATCAGAAATACATCGACTTTGTAAAATTGTGTCGTGCCAATGGCATCAATGTGCCAATTATTCCAGGCTTAAAAGCAATAACAGGTAAAAAACAACTCATTAATTTGCCAAAAATATTTAATATTGACATACCAAGTGATTTGTCAGAAGCGGTTAACCAGTGCAAGACAGATATTGATGTAAAAAAAGTTGGGGTAGAATGGTTGATTAATCAATCTAAAGGGTTGATTGAGGCAGGCGCTCCAGTATTACACTATTACACAATGGGAAATGCAGAGCCAACATTGCAAATTGCGAAGGCAATATTTTAATTAAGAAAAATTTTGAAAGGATTAGTCATTAAATCTACAGGAAGTTGGTACCATGTTCAATTAGAAGATGGCACAATATTGGATTGTAGAATTAAGGGAAAGTTTAGAACCAAAGACATTAAAACAACTAATCCTATTGCAGTTGGTGATCGAGTGCGAGTGGAGATTGATGAAGAATCAGAAGCAAGAACCGGATTGATTTACGAACTTGCTGAAAGAAAGAATTACATCATTCGCAAGTCAATTAATTTATCCAAGCAAACACAAATTATAGCGGCAAACATCGACCAAGCCTTACTAGTAGTGACGCTTAGCAAGCCTCGTACATCTTTTGGTTTCATCGATCGATTCCTCGTTACAGCCGAAGCATACCATATTCCAACAGTTTTACTTTTCAATAAAATAGACCAATACGACGAAGAGGATCTTTCATTCTTAGATGAAGTAATTGGTTTGTATGAAAATATTGGTTATGCCTGCAGAAAAATCTCTGCATTAAAAGATATAGGTATTGAAGATTTACAAAACCAAATAGCTGGAAAAACCTCATTGGTTTCCGGTCATTCGGGTGTTGGAAAATCTACCCTTATTAATAAAATAATTCCAAATGGAAGTATTCGAACTTCTACTATTTCAGAAGCTTCAGAAAAAGGAATTCATACAACAACCTTTGCAGAAATGCACGCACTAGCTGCAGGTGGCTACATCATTGATACGCCAGGTATTCGAGAATTGGGGGTTGTTGATATTCCAGACGAAGAGTTGGCGCATTATTTTCCAGAGATGAAAAAAATAATGGGAGCTTGTAAATTCCATAATTGCAAGCACTTAAATGAGCCCAATTGCGCAGTTAAAGATGCTTATGAAAAAGGACTCATTGCAATTCCTAGATACGAAAGCTATCTTAGTATCATTGCGAATGAAGATAATCGTAGGTAAATAATTATTAAATGAGAGCGGTAGTTCAAAGAGTAAAGCATGCAGCTGTAAATATAGAGCAGCAGTGCTATGCCAAAATTGAGCATGGTTTATTGGTGTTGATTGGCATTGAAGCAGATGATAATTTTACAGACATAGAATGGCTATGCAATAAAATTGTTTCGATGCGCATATTTGCCGATGAAGCAGGCCTTATGAATAAATCAGTTCAAGACATTGGCGGCTCAATTTTATTAGTTAGTCAGTTTACTTTATTTGCACAAACTAAAAAAGGGAATAGACCTTCTTTTATACAAGCAGCAAAACCTGAAATTGCAATTCCATTATACGAATCTGCAATTCATTACATGAAAGAATTGTTGCCTGGGAAAATAGCAACAGGACAATTTGGTGCGGATATGCAAATCACGTTAACGAATGATGGTCCGGTTACAATTATCATGGACACTAAAGATAAAGAAAGACATTAAAATGGAAATAAAAGCAGCACAGGCCTTGGTTGACGATTGGATCAAAACCAATGGCGTAAGGTATTTCAACGAATTAACTAACATGGCAATTTTAACAGAAGAAGTAGGGGAAGTTGCCAGGATAATTGCTAGAAAATACGGGGAACAATCTTTCAAAGCACAAGAAGAAAGTGTAAGTTTAGCTGATGAATTAGCAGATGTATTATTTGTGGTTATTTGTTTGGCGAATCAAAC
>JAHEGO010000066.1 GCA_024645045.1 Sphingobacteriaceae bacterium | reverse complement strand
AAATGAAAGTGGCATAACCAATCATTTTCCTTACCTTTGCAAAAAATTAAAGGATTATGATTTCTGTTGCTAATTTATCGCTGAAATATGGTAAGCGAGTACTTTTCGAAGATGTTAATGTAAAATTTACACCGGGCAATTGCTATGGTGTAATTGGTGCAAATGGTGCAGGAAAGTCTACTTTTCTTAAAATTCTTTCTGGAGATATCGACTCTACCACAGGGCATGTTAGCATTAGCCCAGGCGAGCGAATTGCAGTTTTAAGACAAAATCACTACGAGTTTGACGAAGTTACAGTTTTGCAAACTGTAATCATGGGACATCAAAAGCTATGGGCTATCATGCAAGAGAAAGATGCCTTATATGCTAAAACTGATTTTACAGATGCAGATGGTGAGCGTGTTTCAGATTTAGAAGGACAATTTGCTGAAATGAATGGTTGGAATTTAGAATCCGATGCTGCAGCTTTATTAAGTGGTTTAGGTATTAAGGAAGACAGTCATTATAAATTAATGCAAGAGCTTGCAGGTAACGAAAAAGTTAGGGTTTTATTAGCACAAGCCTTATTTGGAAATCCAGATGTGTTATTGCTCGATGAGCCAACAAACGATTTGGATATGGAAACCATTTCATGGCTAGAAGATTTTTTAGCAGATTTTCAAAACACCGTAATTGTGGTAAGTCATGATAGGCACTTTTTAGACGGTGTCTGTACACATATTGCAGACATTGACTTTGGAAAGATTAATTTATATACTGGTAATTATACTTATTGGTATGAAAGTTCGCAATTAGCATTGCGTCAACGTGCCGATCAAAATAAGAAAACGGAAGATAAGCGTAAAGAATTACAAGAATTTATTGAGCGATTCAGTGCCAATGCATCCAAGTCTAAGCAAGCAACTTCACGTAAAAAATTATTAGAAAAATTAAATGTAGATGAAATTAAACCTTCTACAAGAAAATATCCAGCCATTATTTTTAAACAAGAAAGAGAAGCAGGAGATCAAATTTTAACTGTAGAAAATTTAACACATTATACAGAAGAAGGCAATAAATTATTTTCAGACTTAAACTTTAGTTTAGCTAAAGGAGATAAAGTAGCCATTTTATCTAGAGATTCTGTGGCATCTACCGCGTTTTTTGAATTATTAGCAAGTAATGCAAAACCATCTTCTGGAGAAATTAAATGGGGGATTACCATTACGCCTTCATATTTACCTTCTCATAACCACGAATTCTTTCAAGTAGATTTAAATTTAATTGATTGGTTACGTCAATATTCAGAAGAAAAAGATGAAACCTATATTAGGGGTTTTTTAGGTAAGATGTTGTTTTCCGGTGAAGAAACATTCAAGAAATGTAACGTTTTATCTGGAGGGGAGAAAGTGCGTTGTATGTTGTCTAGAATGATGATGATGAATGGTAATGTGTTGTTATTAGACGAACCTACCAACCACTTAGATTTAGAGTCGATTACAGCTTTCAATAACTCGTTAAAGGATTTTAAAGGCACTTTATTGTTTACCTCTCATGACCATGAATTTGTACAAACAGTTGCAAATAGAATCATTGAAATTTGTCCAAATGGTTTCATAGATAAGTCGATGACCTACGATGAATACATTACAGACGAAAGAGTGAAACAACAACGAGAAGCTTTATACGCTAAGAAATAAAAAAAACACGCATCAAACGATGCGTGTTTTTTTTTGATTAATCTTTTTTGAATTATGCAATATCGTGCGCTGCTGCTAAATATCTTTCGGCATCTAAAGCAGCCATACAGCCAGATCCTGCTGAGGTTACAGCTTGTCTGTAAATTTTATCTTGCACATCGCCTGCAGCAAAAACGCCTTCAACAGAAGTTTTAGTTGTACCAGGTGTTGTTAAAATATATCCCGATTCGTCTAAGTTTATACTTCCTTTAAATACTGAAGTATTTGGTGTGTGACCAATGGCAACGAAGAAACCGGTAACAGCTAAAATGCGTTCTTCCTGTGTTAGTTTATTTGCGATTTTCACACCGTTAACGGTTTGTCCATCACCCATAATTTCTTTGGTTTCAGAATTGTAAATAATTTCGATGTTTGGTGTATTCAATACGCGGTGCACCATTGCTTTAGAAGCCCTGAATTCATCACGACGTACAATCATGTATACTTTGTTACACAATTTTGCTAAGTATGTTGCTTCTTCTGCAGCTGTATCACCAGCTCCAACAATTGCTACATCTTGACCTTTGAAGAAGAATCCATCGCAAACGGCACAGGCAGAAACACCAAAACCATTGTATTTTTCTTCAGAAGGCAATCCTAGCCATTTTGCCGAAGCACCAGTTGCAATGATAATAGCATCAGCTGTTATGGTTTTTGTTTCGTCTACGGTAACCTTATGTGGCTTAGCGCTAAAATCTACGGCGGTTACATAACCAAAACGGATTTCTGTTCCTAATCTTTCTGCTTGTTTACGAAAATCTTCCATCATTTCTGGCCCTTGTGTACCTTCTGGATAACCTGGGTAGTTTTCTACTTCTGTAGTTGTTGTTAATTGTCCACCAGGTTGCATGCCTGTTATCATTACTGGTTTAAGGTCGGCTCTAGCTGCATATATTGCAGCGGTATATCCTGCCGGTCCTGAACCAATAATTAAGCAATGTATGTGTTCTGTGTTTTCCATAATTTATATTAAAATCGAAATTAATTAAAAATTCGATGGCTTTGATTTGATGTGGATATTTTACTAGTTTTTGGGGATAATTACTGTGTCTATGGTGCAACCATAACCTGCCCAAACACCCAAACAACCTGCACCTTTAAAAGTGCTTTTCACAATTACAGTAGGTGAAAAAGGGTTTCCAAAACTACTGCTTTGCGCTTCAAATGTTTTCCAAAAATCGTATTGCGTTTTATCTATACTTGCCCATTTCACATAAACTATATCACCTTTTTTGAAATATCCATATTGTCTGAAATCTGCAGTGTCGTTATTTTGAAATTGAAACTTACCGCCAATCACACTAAATTGAATGGCTTTACCATTTACAATGGCATCATCATAAATGGAATTAAACGCAACATCATAAATAATATCATTATTCTTTTTGGTTAGTAATCTATAGTAATTACCCAATGGATTAGGTTCATTAAAATAGGCAGTTAATTGCACTAAACTATCGCTGTCCGCTCTGCTGTCTGGCGCGGGTTTCACTACTATACTATCTAGGGGAGCGGGCGTTAATATTTGTGTAGTTGAAGTGAAAATATGACCATCCACTGCTACTTTTAAATGGTAAGTATTTCCAATTTGACCTAGTAATTTAGTTGTATCAATGTAAAATGAAGCGTTACCTAATTTTACCATTTTCAAATAAATTGCGGTTGTGTCGTTATTGACTGTCAAACTTACTTTTGCATTGTCAACAAATAAGTTTAAAAAATCATCGTTAGATATTTCATTGATAAATGAAATTCCTCTAGAAACGGTAACAAATGGACCTTGACCGTTTTCTATATAACCCTCAATAACATAGGGGCTAGGGGCTACAGGGAAATCTATATTGATATCTTTTTCACATGAACTAAAGAACATGGTTACAGAAAGCAGGCTTAGTAATATATATCTTTTCATCTTGCTT
>JAHEGO010000054.1 GCA_024645045.1 Sphingobacteriaceae bacterium | reverse complement strand
CATGATTGTATTTTTTTAATTAGTAACCAAATTAAGGGTTGATTGTCCATGAAGCAAAGTATTGTTGACCAATAGCTCCTGCACCTAACACTTGAGTATATTCTTTACCACCAATATTTGCCGCTCCGATTTTAAGAGTCGATTTCAATTTAGGCAATAAGTAATTTACTTGAGCATCGATTACAGTTGCTGATTTAATCATACCATCAACCATTGTTGATTGCCATAAATATTCGCTATTCCATCTTCCACTTACATTAAATCCAAAATTTTTAAATAATTTTTCATTTCCAAAAGAAGCTTTTACTCTGTGTTTTGGAGTATTAAAACCTGCTTTAAAACTAGGATCTTTAGCTTGGTCAAAATTAAATTCAGCATAGTTATAATTAACCCCTGCCTCAAAATCTTTGTACACTTTTTTAGAAAGCCCTAAACCAAAACCAATTGATTTAATTTCAACATCTGTATTAGTGTACAATTGGAAAGCTCTGTAATTTCCGTTTTGGAGTGCATGCAAAGACTGAGTACCTAAATCCGTTGCTCCTCCGGCTGGATTTGGAGCATCTTGTGCTTTACCATATAATGGAGCTACCACATTTAAATTTCCAATGAAGTTATTGTACACATTGTAGTATCCATTAACATCAATTGAAAGATCCTTAACAACTGAACGGTATCCTAACTCAATTGCTTTAACCGCCTCTGGTTTAACAAACGCTAAATTTGTTTTTTTCAACAACGCAGGATTCCCAGATGCAGTAAGCGCCGCAACAGAAGTAGCAGTATACGAGTTGTTATAAGCATTTAACCCTGTGATTGCAACTGAAGTTCCTCCTGCAAAAAATTGTCCCGTTGCTGTAGCAATAGGTAAAGTTTCTGTATATCTTGTCAAGTTATCAGGAGCAGACCCTAATAGAATGGCACTTCCTACATTAAATCCAATATATTGATCTTGTGTAGAAGGATTTCTAAACCCTGTTTGGAAAGACGCTCTAAAATTATGCTTTCTACTTTCCCCTGCAGTGTACACCAATGATACTCTTGGAGAATAATTACCGTCAAAGTTTTTAGATTTATCATAACGAAGAGATCCTGTAAACTTCAATCTGTCATCCATTAATTTTTTTGTTACTTGAGTATAGGCACCGTATTCATTATAATTAATTGGACCTGATGCATCTGTATAAATTCTACCGTGTGAATTCAATTGGTATTGTCTAAACGAACCTCCAACTTGAATTTCAGCGAATTTAATTACATCTTTAAAATTGTAATTAGCATCTGAATGATAAATTCTAGAGTTATCTACTAATTTAGACCCTGAAAGCACACTTGCTTCATTAGTTACTTGAGTAAACGCATTTTTAAATTCTGCAGTACCTGGTAAAAATCTTCCAGTATCTGCAGTCGCTCTAGCTATTTTATTAGCATTTTCAGGAGTCATCCCTGCCAAAGTAGATTGAATATACGCTCCTGCATATTCTCCAAACCATTGGCTATCTGATTTCCATTTGCGGTTGATATTAATTCCTGTAAACAACATATCGTATGAATGACCTCCATCTTCAGTTGTAGTATATCCTCTCACGAAAAAGTTTTTACCTTTAAATTCTAATTTATGCTGTTGCATAAAGAAATCATTCAAATAATATCTATTAGCACCTTGGTAAACTGCGTTACCAAAACCAAATTTACTTTGCCAGATTACCTCTAATTTTTCATTCCCAAAAGGTCTAAAATGTAAAGAGAAATCTATTTTAGCATTACTTGCTTTATTGTCTGTTAAATCCACCTCATTATATCCCGTTCTACTCACATTTGAACTAGGCAATAAATTAACTGCACTAGCAGGAATTAATCCCATAGTAGCTAATGCATTACCTACTCCTTTTATGTTGGTTGAAACTTCATCTCCATACACATTAATACCATCATAATTCACATTACTTCTATCTCTTCCAACAACCGTTTTATCATCATAGTTAGTAGCATACCAATCTGTACCTCTCATGAATGTTAAATTGGCTTTTGCTGCAAAATACGGATTGAAAGCTTTTGCCATACGAATACCGTAATCTACATAATCGTTAACACCTGCCGCTTTTTGGCTAGTCTGACCATATTTAGCATAGGCTCTAACTCCTTCGCTAGTAAATGGACTTTTACTGTTCATAAATAAAACACCATTAAACGCGTTAGCACCATATAATGCAGAGGATGCCCCTGGCAATAACTCAACACTTTGCACATCAATTTCTGAAACCCCGATCATGTTACCAATCACAAAGTTCAATAATGGAGAAGAGTTGTCCATTCCATCTACTAATTGCATAAAACGAGTATTAGCAACAGTAGCAAAACCTCTTGTGTTAATTGATTTAAAAGACAAACTACTCGTGTTCATTTGAACTTCTTTCATGTTTTCTAAACCTTCATAAAAAGTAGCCGATGCCGTTTTTTTAATATCCGCAATCCCCATTCTTTCAATAGTTACTGGTGATTCTAAAACACGTTCTGGCGTTCTTGAAGCCGAAACTACAATCTCATTTAATTTTGTTTCTTCATCTTGTAATTTCACAATCACCTTTTGATTAGATGACGCAACCATCACTTTTTTAGATCCAAAACCTAAAGCTGTAATTTCGATTTGATAAGGAAATTTTTTAGACGAATTTAAACTAAATTTTCCTTCATTATCTGTTATGGTTCCTTGTGTTTGACCAGTCACTTTAATATTGGCGCCTGGAATAGGTTGATTATTACTGTCTGAAACAGAACCTGAAATTGAATTTTGAGCAAATGAAATGCTACAAAAAAACAAGGTCAAAAAAAGTAGGTATACTCTCATTGGTTAAAATTTTGTTGGTTTATGCGACCAAAATACAAATATTTTTGGCTATTATTAAAATTACAGGCTAAAAATTTCATATTTATCAACAATTCATCCCATTTATAACTAATCAGTCGTAATTATAATTAAACTATTGACAACAAATTGTTTCATAAACAAATAAAAATACTAGATGCACAACCAAATCCGAATAAAAAATAGATAAATAACAAAAATTAGAAATTGCAGAAAAATATAAACACAAAAAGCGAGAAATACCTCGCTTTTTGTGTTTATTAAATTTTTATAAATAAATGTTATTCCACCGTAACTGATTTGGCTAAATTTCGTGGTTGATCTACATTACAACCTCTCATCACTGCAATATGATACGACAATAACTGCAATGGAATTGTAGTAATTAATGGCGATAAAGCATCTGAAGTCTCAGGGATTTCAATCACATAATCCGCCAATTCACGAACTTGTGTATCTCCTTTGGTTACTACCGCAATGATACGCCCACTTCTTGATTTAATTTCTTGAATGTTACTTACAATTTTATCATAATGTCCTTGTTTTGGAGCAATAACAATTACGGGCATCTGCTCATCAATTAAGGCAATCGGTCCATGTTTCATCTCAGCTGCAGGATATCCTTCGGCATGAATATAAGATATCTCTTTTAATTTCAATGCTCCTTCTAAAGCTACCGGAAAATTATATCCTCTTCCTAAATACAAGCAATTGTGTGCTTCTTTAAAAGTGGCTGCAATTTCTTTTGTTCTTTCATTTGTTTCCAAAGCTTCTTTTACTTTCTCAGGAATTATTTCTAATTCTTGTAAGTACATGTGAAAATCTGAATTTGACAGAGTTCCTTTGGCTTTAGCCAAACGCAACGCTATCATTGTCAATACTGTAATTTGAGTAGTAAATGCTTTGGTTGAAGCCACTCCAATTTCAGGTCCAGCGTGCGTATAAGCTCCTGCATGACTTTCTCTTGAAATTGACGAACCAACTACATTACAAACACCAAATACAAAAGCGCCGTGCTCTTTTGCTAGTTTAATAGC
>JAHEGO010000051.1 GCA_024645045.1 Sphingobacteriaceae bacterium | reverse complement strand
GGTTCAAAGTCGTTGATAACCAAATCGTATTTTGAAATTGGCAAGGAAAGTAAATCTTTCAAAAAAGTAAAAGGACTTAAGCCTTTAATAGATTTCCAATAATCGACGCCACCATTTTTTCCAAAAATAAAACTGGCGCCTCTTTTTCGATAAGTAATTTCATGTGGCAATGCCACATCCACTTGTGTGCCACTGATTAAAATATCTAAATCAAAATGTTGTTGCAAATAAGGTATAAAATCTCTGGCACGGCTCACATGTCCATTTCCAGTGCCTTGTATTGCATACAATATTTTGAGTTTTCGCATATTGCCTTAAAAATAAGAATTATTCTGATTTTGCAATCAAGTGTTGGTATAAAGTTTTGACGTCTAACTTTTCTTCCAAATTGACCAACGATTCTTCATCGTGTATTTCGACAGATTGATCTGCTCGGAATTGATAAATGTTCCACTCTTTGTTGTTGTATTCTAAAGCGGTTAAACTTTCAACCCAATCGCCAGAATTTAAATAGGTTACTTTTCCTTTTTCGTTGCTGTATTCTTTTTTTTCTGCTTGGTGTATATGTCCACAAATAACATAATCAAATTCTTTTTCGATGGCAATTTCTGCAGCAGTATTTTCAAAATCGTTGATGAACTTTACGGCATTCTTCACACTCGCTTTTATTTTTTGCGACAAACTCATTTTCTCTTTTCCTAATTTCGTTAGAAAATAATTAATGAATGTATTGAGCATAATTAAACTGTCATAACCAATGGCGCCAAGCTTTGCCAGCCATTTAGAATATTGCATGGTAACGTCAAATACGTCTCCATGAAATATCCAAGCTTTCTTTCCATCTAATTCTAAGACTAATTTATTTTGCAATTTCAAGGATCCCATTTCAAAGTCTGCAAATTTACGCAGCATCTCATCGTGGTTTCCAGTTAAATAATAAACAGGAACATTGGCGCTTACATATTTCATGAAACGCCTTAAAATTTTCATATGCGTGTCTGGGAAATAACTTTTATTGAATTGCCAAATGTCGATGATGTCACCGTTTAGGATAATCATTTTGGGATCGATACTTTTCAAGTACCTCAATAATTCTTTGGCATGGCAACCGTATGTTCCAAGGTGAATATCGGACAATACAACAATTTCGACTGGTCTTTTAGACATTTGATTATTCTTGCTCGTCTTCTAAAACAACTTCAAAAGGTGAGAAATAACAAACCACTAAGAATAAAATACCAACACTCAGAATCAGGTTTTGCATCGTTTAATTTTAATACAAAATTACCATTGCAATGTAAAGAAACTGTTAACAGGTCGTTAAGAAATTACAATAAAATACCGAGCAATTCCGGTAGCGCTGAGATTTCGTAACTGCAATCTACTTCGTGTGCTTGTTGATGTGGATTGAAATAAATTTGGTCGATACCTGCGTTTTTAGCGCCCAATATATCGGCTTCTAAACTATCTCCAATCATGATGGCTTGCGAGGCATCGCAACCTGCAACTGCTAAGGCATGCTGAAACAAAGCGATGTCGGGTTTATATTTTCCAATTACTTCTGAAACAAATATTTCTTGGAAGTAAGGTTTCAAATTTGTTTTCGATAATTTTAATTCCGAAGACTCTTGAAAACCATTGGTAATGATGTGCATTTGGTAATGTGGCTGTAAGGCTTGCAACACTTCGTGTGTGCCTGCAAACAAATTGGTTTTATGTGGACTTTCATTTACATAATCGTCTTCAAATTGATGCGGAATTAAATGCTCCGGCAAACCTAATTCACGAAAGGTTTTTTTGAATCGTGTGTCGCGCAATTCTTCTTTGGTAATTTGACCCAAATGGTAAGCGCGCCAAAGTGCATGGTTGTTTTCGGTGTACAAATCAATAAAATCGGCCACTTTAAACAAATCATGTTGTGCCAATTCATATCGATTAAATAAATCGATGAGTGTTTCTTTGGCATTGGTATCGAAATCCCAAAGGGTATGGTCTAAATCGAAAAATAAATGTTGGTATTTTCTACTCATAAATGCTATTCATTAAATCTTCGTACACGTTTTCCCATCCCTTCCATTCTTGATAGCCACTCATAGATTCGTTATGCCATAAAGTGCAAAATACACCTTCCACATTTTTAACTGCTTGTAATAATTGTTTAGCATTTTGTAATGCTGCAGCAGGTGTATATTTTAAATAAGCGTGATAGCTGGTATCCATTAAACAAAATGGATGTATGGTTAAAAAAGTAATTTCATTCTGGTGCAAATCGAAAAATGGAAATGGCGTACAAGTACTTGCCCTAAATCCAACTTGCGATGCATAACCCATACTGTAATCGTGTAAAATTCCTATTTGAATTAAATCGTGATAGGTATTGGGCATTTGCATTTTTAAAAAATGTTGACGCGAAGAATTGATATTACGCTGTATTATTTGCGATAAATTAAATCGCTCGGATTGCATTACCGTAGGTTGACTATTCGATTGATAAGAAGGGTGAATACCAATGTCTGCAGTATGCGAAAGCCTTTTAATGCGTTGAATAAAATCCGGTTGTTTGGTATTTAAATTAATGTCATGCTTGGTGTTTTTTTCAGCAAACAAAATAAAATAAATGGCCTTCCAATTAATTTTTCGATGAATTTTTTCTAAGCGATCGTATTGATCATATGGGTCATCTATTTTATTTTTCCTAACCGCAATTTTATTTTTTAAATCTTTCCAATCAGCTTTTAAAATACTACCTGAAATTGATTTAATAAAACGCCAATTACTTTTGCCCTTTGTTCTAAACACCTGATCGATATCAATTGTGCAAGCCACTTGAAAATTGCGTTCCCTAAATTTTAAATTGGGAAAATGCGACAATAACTTTTTTCTAAATTCAAATGCCCATTCATCAATCAATGGTCGATCTAAAAATCCTGCTTGAAATGCCAATGAATTTTCTGCGGCAAAGCGCCCATGGTCATCTGCTTGGCTTGGTAAATATTCTTCGTACCTGCTGAGTAAATAAAATGCTGCAGCAAATAAATCAAAATGCCAATCGCTTTCGCTGCTAGAGAAAAAATACGGTAATACTTGATCATTTTTTACATCTATACTAAACGAACGTATTCCTGTATCGAATAGTAAACCATGTGGCGCGATAAATAATTCGTGAAATTCGCTGCGTTGATCGCTGTAATTCAATAAAAAATCTTGACTTGGATCAAATTCGGTTAAATGGCTAATATGCTTAAAATCAATACCCAATATCGTTTCTAGGAGGAATTTTGAAATAAATTCCAAGCGACTACTGGCGGTATTTGAATATATTTTGAGCATTGTTTTGCTTACAATTGTAACGCTAAGATATTGAAAATCACAAAATCAATTTTGTACATTTGGAAAGTTCAATTCAAAACGCAATGGAAAACCAATCATTCTTTAAGAGAAATCAAAATGTCTTTCTCGCAATTTTAGTCTTTTTCGCGATCAGTTACCTTTATTTCAGTCCTATTTTAGAAGGTAAGGTAATAAAACAAAGTGATGTCGAGAACTTAAAAGGTGGATTTACTGAAATTAGACACTATAAAGAAGCAACTGGCACCTATGCCCTTTGGAGTAATTCCATGTTTTGCGGCATGCCAACCTATTTAATGTGGTTAGGTTACCCTTCAAATATTGCAGGAAAATTAATGGATTGGTACAATCTTGTATTACCAAACCCTATCAATACGATATTTTTATACCTAATTGGGTTCTTTATTTTATTGAGAACCCTAAAAATGAATGTCTGGTTGAGCGTGATGGGCGCAGTAGCCTTCACTTTCTCTTCTTATAATTTTGCCATTATTGCGGCAGGACATACGAACAAAGCAATTGTAATTGGCTTGTTTGCACCAACCATTGCAGGTATAATTTTAGCCTATCGAAATGAATTGTTAAAAGGTGCTACCCT
>JAHEGO010000060.1 GCA_024645045.1 Sphingobacteriaceae bacterium | reverse complement strand
CAATAAAAAATTGAGCCAATAAACTTTTAGGATGCGATTTGATTAAATTAACTCTGTATTGGTCTATCGAAAGGGTTTTTGCTTGAAGTTTAGCCTGAATTTTCAATGAATCTGCTTTAGTATGAGCAGATAGCAATTCGGCACGAAATTGATTTATTTCAGGAACTGCATTTCTTACAAATTCATTATATGCGCTATATAAGGTATTCTCTTGTCCCCCTTGTACTTTGTAATTTGCAGTTTCGTAATTTAATTCCTCTATTAATATTTGTTGATCATCATTAGACACGATAAAATCTAATAACTGAATTTTACGATGATCTTGAAGAAAATAAATTCCAGGACTAAGTTTATTTGCTGCTTTGAAAATGCCAATACCAGCTGTATCTACAACTATACTATCAACATACTGGTTGAACTTTCCATAGAAATTTCCTAAATACACTTTACTTCCCTTACTTTCTTTTGTTTTAAAAGTAATCTGATAACCACTTGTAGCATTTGCATTTGGATAAAAATGCTGATTACCTTTTACAATAGAAAAAGAAAACATCAATGATAATATTATAAACTTAGTTAACAATGATTTTGTCTGCATAATTATATTCTATAAATGATTGTAAATTTAATTGATTCTGTTCGAAAACAAAAAAACCCCACATTTCTGTGAGGTTTTTGTGGTGATACCTGGATTCGAACCAGGGACACAAGGATTTTCAGTCCTTTGCTCTACCAACTGAGCTATATCACCCTTTTGGGTCTGCAAATGTAATCGCTTTTTCCGGTTCTGAAAACTTTTTTTGAAAAAATATGGTTTAAACCTAATATAAAAGGTTTTATTTATTAAAAATTCTCCAAAGATGTGCCGATTTATTAAATTCGTAAGCAAATTGTAACCATATGATTCTTCAATTACTTTTTATTGTTTTATTGATTGCTGCTGCGGGACTTTTCACAAAAAACATCTCTAAAATTAGACGTAACATTTTATTAGGCAGAGACTTAGATTTAACTGACCAAGCGAGCAAACGTTGGTATCAAATGTTCAAAGTAGCCATGGGTCAAAGTAAAATGGCTGCTAGACCTATTCCATTCATTTTACACCTTTGTGTGTATATCGGTTTTGTAATTATTAATATTGAATTAATTGAAATTGTTGTTGATGGCATAACCGGATCACATAGGGTATTTGCACCACTAATGGGTAATTTATATAATTTCCTGATTGCCAGCTTTGAATGGCTTGCTTTAGCTGTATTGTTAGCTTGTGTTGCATTCTTATCTAGAAGAAACATCATTCGCATCAAGCGTTTCAGCGGCAAAGAAATGACTCAATGGCCTAAATCTGATGCAAATTATATTTTATTTATAGAGATTTTGCTAATGTCAGCATTCCTTTTTATGAATGCGGCAGACGCAAAACTACAAATGGCAAATGTTGGTCATTATATCAAAGCAGGCGCTTTTCCAATTAGCAGTTTGTTGCATAATATTATCCCGAACGAAGCGTCAAGTCTAATTGCAATAGAAAGAGCATGTTGGTGGTTTCACATCATTGGAATTTTTGCATTTTTAAATTACGTGCCTTATTCAAAACACCTTCATATATTATTTGCTTTTCCAGCAAGTTATTTTGCAAACTTAAATGCAAAAGGCAAACTGAATAATATGACAAGTGTAAGCAACGAAGTTAAAGCCATGCTAGATCCAACATTTATTCCTATTCAAACAGAAAACCCTGGACGATTTGGCGCAAAAGATGCTACTGATTTAACTTGGAAAAACTTATTAGATAGTTATGCTTGTACAGAATGTGGTAGGTGTACTTCTGTGTGTCCTGCAAATCAAACTGGAAAATTACTTTCTCCGAGAAAAATTATGATGGATACGCGTGATCGCATTTCTGAAATTGGAAAGAATATAGATCTACATGGGAAAGATTTTAAAGACGACAAAGCTTTGCTAGATGATCATATTACTAGAGAAGAGCTTTGGGCTTGCACAACCTGTAATGCATGTACAGAAGCATGTCCAATCAATTTAGATCCACTTTCAATTATTGTAGAATTAAGAAGGTATTTAGTAATGGAAGAATCTGCAGCACCTGCAAGTTTAAATACCATGCAAGCAAATATTGAAACAAATGGTACACCTTGGAAATTTGCAAATAGCGAAAGAGCCAACTGGAGTAATTAAGTATTTATGATGACAAGTTTAAAAGAAACTAAAAACGAAACAGGTGAATTAATTAGCCCAGTTTTACCTGAAGAAATAAAAAATTATTTAATTGATATTGATGGGACAGTATGTGATGATATTCCAAATGAAGAACCATGGCGAATGAAAGATGCTAAGGTTTTTCCAGGAGCTTTATCAACTTTAAACAAATGGTTTGAACAAGGTCACATCATTACTTTTTTTACTTCTAGGACAGAAGAACACAGAGCAGTAACCGAAGAGTGGCTAAATGAAAATGGATTTAAATACCACGGCATTTTATTCGGCAAACCAAGAGGGGGTAATTATCATTGGGTCGACAACCACATTGTAAGAGCCACTAGATATGAAGGTCATTTTACAGATTTAGTAGTGACAGATGCAAAAATTCAAGTATTTAGAAACGAATTATAAGAAATAATTTATATGGAATTTAACGTGCCTACAATGGCCCAAATGATTGCTAAAGGAGAAACTCCTGAAATTTTATTTTGGGTAGGATGCGCTGGAAGTTTTGATGAACGCGCACAAAAAATAACCAAAGACATTGCAAAAATCTTACAGCATGTTGGCTTGAAATTTGCCATTTTAGGTACAGAGGAAAGTTGCACCGGTGACCCCGCTAAAAGAGCAGGAAATGAATTTTTATTTCAAATGCAAGCAATGGCTAACATTGAATTATTAAATGCATATGAAATTAAAAAAATAGTTACTGGATGCCCACACTGTTTCAATACTTTAAAAAATGAATATCCAGAATTAGGTGGCAACTATGAAGTTATTCACCATTCCCAACTCATTCAAAGTTTAATAGACGAAGGAAAGTTAAAAGCAAGCAATGGCGAAACATTCAAAGGAAAAAAAATAACTTTTCATGACCCATGTTATTTAGGAAGAGCGAATGGTGTGTACGAAGCACCTAGAGCTGTTTTACAACAACTTGATGCCGATTTAGTGGAAATGAAAAGATGCAAGACTACTGGATTATGTTGCGGTGCTGGCGGGGCACAAATGTTTAAGGAACCTGAAAAAGGGAATCGAGATATTAATGTTACAAGAGCAGAAGAAGCATTGTCTCTTCAACCAGATATTATCGCTGCAGGTTGTCCATTTTGCATGACCATGTTGAGTGATGGAGTAAAACATTTTGAACAAGAGAATAAAGTGCAAGTATTAGATATTGCAGAAATAACAGCAAAAGCAAACGGCTTATCATAATAAAAATGAATCAACAAAGCAGAGTTTGGGTATTTCAAATCAATAGAAAATTAAACCCACAAGAAGAGACGATTATTTTAGCTAAGCTCCAAGATTTTACTAAAAACTGGGCTGCGCATCAGGTACCATTAGCCGCAGATGCATTTATAAAATATCACCAATTCATTGTATTAACTGTTGATGAAACAAAAACCAAAGCAAGCGGTTGTTCCATCGATAGTGCAACGCATGCCATGCAAGCATTAGAAAAGGAATTTCAGATTGAGCTTTTTAACAGGCAATTATTTACCTATAAAAACAACCATGAAGTAATTACTTTAAATGCAAAAGAGTTTCAATCTGCAATTGACCAAGGAATAATTAATAGCGATACAATTGTATTTAACAACCTTGTTCAAACAGTTTTCGACTTTGAAAATAAATGGGAAATTGCAATTAAAGACAGTTGGCATATCAATTTATTTAACTTAAACACAGAAAAAATTGAAAATTAAATACCTTTTACTTTTTGTAATTTTATTTTTAGCGTGCAAACCTGAAAGCGCCATAAACCCTGCGACTAAGACCAATAAACTTAGCATTGAATTTCAACATTTCATCGCAGATAGTTTGTTGATTTTAAACAATTCGACTTACAGTAATGCTTTAGAACAAAATTTTACAGTAGATAAATTCAATTATTATATTTCAAATATTGTATTAGAAAAAACAGATGGAACTATTTTTACTGTTCCGCAAGACAGCTCTTATTTCTTAATCAAAACATCCAATAAAACGAGTCAAAA
>JAHEGO010000052.1 GCA_024645045.1 Sphingobacteriaceae bacterium | reverse complement strand
TTAACTGACAGCTTGGCTTTTTTATGACTTTGGCAGAGATTTTGAAAAATGCCTATTCGCATTCAAAAAGCAATAAATAAAGATATTATGACCGAATCGACTGAAAATTTGACAAACGAGCAAGAGGAAGCGGCAACTTATGCCCAAAACAGCACTACAGAAGAAAGCACTGAAACTGTTGAAAAAGACCCTCAAGAAGAAATTGCTGCCTTAAACGATAAATACATTCGTTTGTACGCAGAATTTGATAATTATAAAAGAAGAACTGCGAAAGAAAGAATTGAATTATTTAAAACAGCAAATGCTGATGTGATAAAATCGATGCTTTCTGTACTTGATGATTTTGATAGAGCAAAAAAATCAATGGAAACAGCGAAAGATATTGAAGCGGTAAAAGAAGGCATTCAATTGATTCACCATAAATTAAAAAATACTTTACAAGCACAAGGTTTAACTGAAATGGAATCGGTAGTTGGCAAAGCTTTTGACACCGACTTACATGAAGCCATAACCAATGTTCCTGCACCTAGCGAGGACATGAAAGGCAAAGTAATGGATGAAGTGGAAAAAGGATATTTATTAAATGAAAAAGTAATTCGTTACGCAAAAGTAGTAGTAGGTTCATAAAGAAATGGCAAAGAAAGATTTTTACGATATTTTAGGTGTAAGCAAAAACGCCGATGCAGATGAAATAAAAAAAGCATACCGTAAGGCTGCAATTAAATTCCATCCAGATAAAAACCCAGGCGATAAAGCTGCAGAAGAAAAGTTTAAAGAAGCAGCAGAAGCTTACGAAGTATTAAGCAACCCAGAAAAAAAACAACGCTACGATCAATTTGGACATGCAGGCCCTGGAGCAGGCGGTTTTGGTGGTGGTGGCGGTATGAATATGGAAGACATATTCTCGCAGTTTGGCGATGTTTTTGGTGGAGGCGGAAGCCCATTTGAAAGTTTCTTTGGTGGTGGCGGAGGCGGTGGCAGACGTGTTCAAAAAGGAACTAATTTGCGTATTAAAGTAAAACTTACGTTAGAAGAAATTGCAAACGGTGCAGAAAAAACCATTAAAGTTCAGAAATTAAATTCTTGCAAAACATGTGGTGGCTCTGGCGCTAAAGATAAAAGTTCGTTTACAAAATGTAGTACTTGTAATGGAGCAGGAAGTGTAAGAAGGGTACAGAATACCATTCTTGGGCAAATGCAAACAACCACTACCTGCCCTACCTGTAACGGTGATGGACAAAAAATTACAGCAAAATGTACTGCATGTAATGGCGATGGCGTAGAAAGAGGAGAAGAAACAATCAGCATTAATATTCCAGCAGGGGTAACTGAAGGAATGCAATTATCGATGAGTGGCAAAGGAAACGCTGCACCAAAAGGTGGCATACCTGGCGACTTGTTAATTGTAATTGAAGAAATTGAACACGAACAACTGAAAAGAGATGGCGTAAATGTGGTATATGATTTATATATCAGTTTTGTTGATGCCGCCATTGGAACCAGTGTAGAAGTACCAACCATAGATGGAAAAGCCCGAATTAAAATTGATGCCGGCACACAAGGTGGCAAGATTTTAAGATTAAAAGGAAAAGGTATCAAAGACATTAATTCTTATCATAGAGGCGATGAATTGGTACATGTAAATGTTTGGACGCCAAAAACGTTAACGCGCGAAGAAAGAATTACTTTAGAAGGTTTACAAAACTCGGAGAACTTTAAACCGAGCCCAGGTAAAAACGACAAAGGGTTTTTCGAAAGAATGAAAGAATACTTCGAATAATAAAAGCCATTTTATGTTAAGCATACAATCAATTATTAAGGATTACGAAAAGCACAGGGCATTAAATAATGTCAGCATGGAAATCCCTAAGGGCAGTGTATTTGGGCTACTTGGCCCAAATGGTGCAGGTAAAACTTCTTTGATTAGAATCATCAATCAAATAACCAAAGCAGATGCCGGTGAAATTTATTTCAAAGGAGAAAAGCTACAAGAAAAACACATTGCACACATTGGTTACTTACCCGAAGAAAGAGGCTTATACAAAAAGATGGCTGTAGCCGATCAAATTGTTTATTTGGCTCAACTAAAAGGTTTAAGCAAACACGAAGCTGAAAAGCGCGCCAAGCAATGGTTTGACAGGTTAGAGATGAAAGGCTGGTGGAATAAAAACGTAGAAGATTTATCGAAAGGGATGCAACAAAAAGTACAATTTGTGGCAACGGTAATTCACCAACCCGAATTATTGATTTTAGACGAACCCTTTAGTGGCTTTGACCCTATCAATGCTGAAATGATAAAGAATGAATTCTTAAATTTAAATCAAGAAGGAACTACCATTATATTTTCTTCGCATAGAATGGAATCGGTTGAAGAATTGTGTTCGCACATTGCATTGATTAACCATTCGGAAAAAATATTAGAAGGAAAGGTTTCAGATATTCGAAAAGAATATAGCAAAAATCATTACGAAATCACCTACTTAAACGCCGAAAGTATTGATTTGAATGGCTCTTCGGCATTTCAAACAATTGGTGAGGCTAAGTCTTTGGAAGGAAAATACACACAAGTTATTCAGTTAAATGAAGGCCATCAAATTAACGATGCCATTGCATTTTTAATGCCTAAAATTCAATTCAACGGCATTCAAGAAATAATTCCTTCTATCAACGAAATTTTTATCGATCAAGTTAAACACGCATCTGCTTAGTCATGAAAAAAATTGCTTTAATAATACAAAGAGAATATTTGTCGAGGGTAAAGAAAAAATCTTTTATCGTGATGACATTTTTAGGCCCATTGCTAATTGCTACAATGTATGCCTTAGCAATATACCTTGCTGTCAATAGCGAAGATATGGCTGACCAAAAAAAGGTAGTGGTTTGCGACGAAACCCACACACTTTCTAACATTATAAAGAGCAATGAAAAATATGAATTTAATTTCAGCAACGCTCAACTTGCAGATTTAAAAAGCAATTTTGATTCTTCGGGTAATGACTATTTGCTTTATGTTCCAAATAAAGGACAAAATTTTGAAGGCGTTCAATTGTATTCAGATAAACAACCAAGTTTAGCATTTGTTAAATACATAGAAAAACAATTAGAGAATAGCCTAACTGATAAAAAATTAACGGACAATGGAATCAGTAAAAAAATAATAGAAGAACTTGATTTTTCTTTGAATATAGAAACCATTCGATTTACAGATGAAGGAGAAGAAGACGGAAACACCAGTGCTAGCTATATGATTGGCATGTTTAGTTCCATTTTAATTTATATGTTTATTTTTCTTTATGGCGTGCAAGTAATGCGCGGTGTAATTGAAGAAAAAAACAATCGAATTGTTGAAGTATTGATTTCTTCGGTTAAACCCTTCCAGTTAATGATGGGAAAAATTGTTGGAATAGCATTAGTTGGTTTAACACAATTTGCGTTATGGATTATTTTAACAACTAGTATCACTGGAATTATTGGACAAAAATTTGCACAAGACAAAAGCAAATTAATGAATATTGAAAATACAGTTGCAGCTAGTAATACTGATAAAAGTGAACCTGCAGTTGCTGCCACAGAAGTATTAAGCGCTTTATCAACGATCAATTACCCCTTAATTGTAGGTTGTTTCTTGTTTTACTTTTTAGGTGGGTATTTGCTTTATAGCGCACTATTTGCGGCTATTGGATCGGCAGTAGATAGTGAATCTGAAACCCAACAGTTTATGATGCCTGTTACCATTCCATTGATATTCTCTTTTATTATTTCCACTTCAACTGTAGTGAATAACCCCGATGGCCCAATTGCATTTTGGTTATCGCTTTTCCCACTCAGCTCCCCTATTGTAATGATGGTTCGTTTGCCATTTGGAGTACCAGCATGGGAAATTATAACATCGATGTTGTTATTGGTTTTAGGTTTCTTTGGAACAGTTTGGTTGGCTGCTAAAATTTACCGCACAGGTATATTAATGGTTGGAAAAAAAGCAAGCTGGAAAGAAATTAGCAAATGGCTTTTCTACAAAAATTAAAATTTATTTAATTTTTTGTAATTCTTGGTAGATGCGTTCGGTTGGCAAACCCATTACGTTTGTATAGGATCCTACTATTTTTTGAATTGCAACTAAGCCAATCCACTCCTGAATGCCATATGCACCGGCCTTGTCGAAAGGTTGGTAGGTAGCAATATAATGGTCAATTTCTGTATCAGATAATGTATTCATGAACACTTGTGTGCTTTCGTGAAAAGAATGTGTTTGACCTTGGAATTGGAAAGCAACTGCCGTAATTACCTCGTGAACAGAACCGCTTAATTGACGAATCATTTCTTTAGCCTGCATTGCATCTTTAGGCTTACCTAGAATTGCGTTTTGATGCGAAACAATAGTATCTGCAGTAATGAGGAGTTCGTTTGCTTGAAGGCCTTTAAATGCGCTTGCTTTTTTATTAGCTATGTGCTTTGCAATTTCAACTGGGGTTAAATGCTCCGGAAAACTTTCATCTACTTCTTGTACATCCACCCTAAAATCAATATTCATTAAACGCAATAATTCTTGACGGCGTGGCGAC
Organism: Sphingobacteriaceae bacterium; assembly: GCA_024645045.1. Lineage (GTDB taxonomy): Bacteria > Bacteroidota > Bacteroidia > Sphingobacteriales > Sphingobacteriaceae > CAIKLP01. The sequence continues at coordinate 15,858 of JAHEGO010000052.1, read as the reverse complement.
TGTGAAGCCAATACTATATCAAATGGAAATTTCATCATGTTAATTTCCAGGGAAAAAATTAAGGACAGGAATTGCAAATACACCTACCACCATGGCAAACATCGCTAATCGATGAGACCATATGCCAGCATAGGTTTCGTTAGAAAAAAGCAAGGCAAACATGGCTGTTAATAATGGAACTTGAATGCCTAATAAAATAAACATTAAAGGTACATATGCATGATTTGCATATTGTAAATTTTGTATGTAGAACAATACATAACAAATTGCTAATACCAATATTACCACTACCACTTTTGTTACTTTTAAACCAAATACAATGGGCATGGTTTTACAATTAATAGCAGCGTCGCCTTGTACTTCGTTGTAATCTTTGATAATAGAAATAAGTAATGCCATTAAAAAAACAACAAAACTAAAATAACCCAGTACTTTAAAAATTAATACGGCAATCATTTGCTGATCTACTGAATAATAGGCTTTGAAAATACTGGTCTCAAATAAAACCACAAATAATATTGGAAAGACAGCCAAAATACCAGCAACAAAATTGCCAACTAGCAATTGTCTTTTATAATCTGTTGAATAAAACCAAAGCAAGCCAACCACCAATGCAGGAATTATGGCAAGTACAGCCACCTTCAAGTGAATTGCTAAATAGGTAAATATAACCAAGCCGATTAAACTAAAAACAACATGTAAAGCCATGGCCACTCTGCGTTTAATGCTTCTGCCAATGATTACTTTTTCAGGTTTATTTAAATAATCGATGCGTAAATCAAAATAATCGTTGATGATGTAACCCGCAGCTGCAATGAGTGTGGTGGCTAACATCAATAAATAAAATTGGTTATTTGTTAAGGTGCTGAGTAAACCGTAACTGGCCAACATAGGAAATAATAAAAACTGACGGATAAAATATTGAAGCGCTGCAATTAAAATTAAATTGGGTAAGCGAATCAATTTTAAAAATGAAATCATATTATGCAGATGTGGTCGTACTACTAAATTCGTTGTTCCAATCGTTGCGAATGGTCATGACTTTTTCGATGAAATCGCGCACGCAACCTGCTCCCCCATTAACTGGCGAAACATAATGCGCAATGGCTTTTACTTGTTGCACCGCATCTGCAGGACATACTGCCACACTCACTAATTGCATGCAAGCCAAATCGGGAATATCGTCTCCGATATACGCTACTTGGTCAAATGTTAATTGATTTTCTTGTAAATAATTTTGGAGAACGGCTACTTTATCTTTGACCGCTAAATGAATATCGGTAATACCCAAACCATTTAATCTTTTGATAACGGTGGTTGAACCAGCTCCTGAAATTACAATTATTTTATAGCCTTTTTTAATGGCCAGTTGAATGGCATAACCATCTTTGATATTCATGCGCCTTAATTGTTCGCCTGACTCAGAAACATAAACAGTTCCATCGGTCAAAACCCCATCGAGGTCTAATACAAACACCTTAATATCAACTAGTCGATTTAAATAAGCCATAAGGTAAATATAAGCTTTTATTGGTTATCTCGCCATTCGTAAACCCAAGCAGATTGAATCATCTCAAGATAAGATTCGTTACATTCTTCTTTAGTTCCTACGAAATTAGGCAAAGTTAAAACCCAATCTAATAATTCGGTAAAACGAATACGGTAAATCTTAGATTCACCAAAATCATCTCCAAATTTTTCATATAAATTAATGGCAATGTCTTCAGTGTCTTTCCAACCGTATGTTAATTGAAATCTTTCGTCTTTCATTTCTTTTTTTTAGTGACCCATAAAACCCGATTGATCGGGTATCAATACTTCAAAATCTCCGTTAATCGCAACACATTGACAGCCTAACCTCGAATTGATGCGAGGGTTTACCGCACGGTCTATAAAATCTTCTTCTTTATCGGAAATGTCTTGCAAAAACTCCATGCCTTTGTTGACATATAAATGGCAAGTACTGCAACCACAAACGCCTCCGCAATTGTGTTGTAGCTCAATTCCATTTTCCATACAAACGTCTAATACCGATTCGCCTTCGGCAATAGGTAATACAACCGTTGGATGGTCTTTCTCTTCAAAATTTATGGTAAGGTTGAATATTTTCATAATGATATATAAATCAAAAAAATGCCTTATTTGTTTGATTGAGCACAAAAATAAGAAAAAAACTCAAATTAGAATGAATCTAATTAAGTATATTTTAGGCTTTAGTTGCTTGAATTTGAGCAGAAAGTAAGCTGTAAATAGCTTCCCATTGTGGATGGTCTTTTAGCAGGGTAACATGTGCTGCTAATGTAGCCTGGTCGTTTCGAATGGCTGGGCCAGTTTGAGCTGCGGCAGGATCCATTACTTGCAATTTAGCAACTGTCTCTTGAATCAATGGCAAAAGTAAGTCAAATGGTAATTGATTCTCTTTCAAAATTTCGGATGCAATTTGAAACAAATGATTCGAAAAATTACAAGCAAAAACGGCAGCTAAATGAATGTGTTTTCTATTTTCTGAATTGACGTATTTAGTAGTCAATTGAATTTGCGTTGCTAAATTTTCAAGTGACTTTTGCACATCGTTACTCGATGCTTCTATTAAAACTGGAAATTTTGTTTGTTGTAAACTTACCGATTTGCTAAATGTTTGCAATGGATAAAACACGCCATAACGATTTGTTTTTTCTTCAAAAATTGCATTGGACACCGATCCGGAAGTGTGTAGCCAACAAAAGTGATTGCTTGCAGGCACTTGGTCTACACAAGCTTTCAAGGCATCGTCGCTGACAGCAAAAAACAAATAATCGATATCGCTTGGAATGGTGTACAAATTGTTACTGGCGAGGGCTTGCACCTCGCTGGCTAAACTTTGCGCATGGCTTAAATTTTTACTAGTAATTGATACAATGGTACAACCTGCAGCATGAAACTTTTTTGCAAAAAAGCTTGCCACATTTCCGGCACCAACTATAGCAATTTTAATACTCATTAATTTAAACTCTGTTTATATTCTTTTACCCTTCTGAAAATTGAAAGTATAAACCCAATCACCATTAAAATGGTACCTCCCCATAAGAAGTTAATATATGGGAAAACAATGGCTTTCATGATGATGTAATCTCTTTGCTTAGGTGGTTTTTGCATAATTACCAAATCAATTTCTCCTGTACTTGGGTTGATTTTAGTAAACTTCGCTTTGATTCCTACTGCATCTGAAGATTGAGGTAAATCAAATTGATAATTATTTTTTATGACAAAAATTGGAGTAATTAACGTTTCTCTATCTTCATTGACAATGCGCAGATCAGCTCCTACAGCAATGTCATTACTTTCTAAGGTAATATCTTTAACAGAAACTTGTTTGTTCAATCCATCTAAAATAATGATGCCTTTATCGTAACGTATGGTATCTCCTATTTTGATGGTGTAATTTTTGGTACTTGTGTAACCCTCGTCTTCGTTGTGCCCGTCGTGCATTTGATGGGTTTCTTCTTTTTGTGGAACCGAACTCACATGTGTGTAAATATCATGTGATAAATAATGTTTGGTATCTGGAGAAGCAATTAAACCCATTTTAGGATTTACCTGTGCATTTGGATACAATAAAAAGGAATGAATAATTTTACCAGAAGCATCTAATTCATCGTAGTGAACTTTATAATAGGTATTTGGTGCAGACAAAGAATCACCTAAATATGTTAATACATAATTACCCATTTTAGTGGGTTCATCTTTCCACAATAAAATATTTTCTTTGGTATTCTTTTCGTTAAAATCTTTACCGTAATTGTAACCCGATTGGTTGATGCTCAATACTTCGCTTTTAGAAGCAGCAATTAATGCACCTAACAACAACAAAGCAAAACCCATGTGTGCAATGGCAGAACCAGCTAGTTTGACTTTCCCTTTAAAAACATCTAATAAGATTTCTCCGTTTGCAAATACTGCAAAGCATGCAGCAAACACAAGCATTGCGAAAGGAATCATTTGGAAATAGCCTGCAAAATAACAAATGATTGCAGCGGAAATAAGCGAAAAGATTAAAGAAATAAAAAATACTTTTTTAAACTTTTGCGGATCGGTATTTTTATATTTTAAAAACTGCGCAAAACCAGAAATAATTAAAATTAAAATTGCAATTGGAATTTGCCATTTATTGTAATGATCAATAACATCAACCGGAGGTGCGATATTACTTCCAAATAATTTATTGATAACAGGAATAGAAGTTGTTAAGATAACTTGAAAGCAAGATATACTCAACATGATTGCACCAATGAATAACCAAAACTCTCTCGAATAAGTTTCTTCATCTTTGGTAGTGCTTGGGAATTTCTTCCAATTTTTCACCAACAGAACCGTGCCTAAGGTTAAGAATACTAAAATATATATAACCAATTGACCCGACATGCCTAAGTCTGTAAAGGCATGTACCGATGCATTTCCAAGGATACCGCTTCTGGTTAAAAAAGAAGCATATAAAACCAATACATAACTAATGAACACTAAAAATAAAGCAGTGAAATAAGAGTGGCCTGTATGCTTGTAAGCAAGCATCACATGCACCCCAGCTATTAAGGTTAACCATGGAATTAGCGATGCGTTTTCTACTGGATCCCAAGCCCAAAAGCCACCGAAGTTTAAGGCTTCATAAGCCCAAAATGAACCCATGATAATTCCTGTTCCTAAAATCATTACAGCAAATAAAGCCCATGGCAATGCAGGTTTCATCCATTCGTCGTATTTCTTTTGCCAAACACCTGCAATTGCAAAAGCGAATGGAACTACCATAGATGCAAAGCCTAAGAATAAAGTAGGTGGATGAATTACCATCCAATAGTTTTGTAATAATGGGTTTAACCCGTTACCATCTTTAATTAATGAAAGGTAATCGGCACGTTGAAATATTGGTGCTTGTAATGCATTGCGCAATAAAATAAATGGAGATGAACCAACTAGATGACCTAAAATTTCTACCCCTAACAACATCGACATGATGAATACTTGCGATAACATGACGATTGCAATAACCGAAGCTTCCCATTTTTTTGCAAAAAAACGGAGCACCAATGCTAAACACATTTGCCAGAAAGACCAAAGTAAAAAGCTACCTTCTTGACCTTCCCAAAAACAAGAAATTATATATTTTGTAGGTAACGTAGTACTCGAATGCGCCCATGCATAGTGGTATTCGAAATAGTGATTACCAATAATTACTGCTAAACTTACAACAATCCCAATTATGGCTAAAGCATGCACATACAGTGAAGCACGGGCTATTTTTAACCATGAATTTTCGTCGGTTTTTGCTGCAAAAAAGTAAGCAATAGTGGTTAGTAATGCGGTTGTAAAAGACAATACTACGGCAAAATTTCCTGCCATACCTGGCAATAAATGTTCACCTAAAAATTTTATATTCATTAATTTATTTGCTGTTGAATGTAATATTATGACTGCGCCTTGAACTCTTTGGTCTCTACTTTATCATTCGTATATTTTGAAGGACACTTCATTAAAATTTTGGAAGCATGGAATTCTGCATCTTGCATTCTTCCTATTAAAACGATTTGTTCAGACTTTTCGAAATCTTGAGGTTTAGTGCCAGCATAAACAACTTTACACTCTTCGCCTTTTTGATCTTTTACATAAAATGAAAAATAGTTTGCATCCTTTACCGGGTTATAAACCATTTCTTTTTCTTTTTGTAATTTTCCAACTACATGAATTTCTTTATTGGTTTCTTTTGACTCTGCAAAACTAGCATAAGAACTAGAATCTGAGAAAGTACTAACGATGGCAGCAATTGCAATGGCAATTACTAAAATGCCAATTAAATGGGTCTTTTTCATTTGCTTAATTAAAACAATCAAAATTAAGCATTAAATAGCATTTTAAGCAATATTAATTGCTATTTCTTTCCCCTATTTGCTGACGCCACATGGCATAATATAAGCCTTTTAAAGCCAATAAATCGTCGTGTTTCCCTTCTTCAATAACCAAGCCTTTTTCAAGTACCACAATTTTGTCAGCATGCATAATGGTAGACAATCGATGGGCAATCATGATGGTGATATGACGATCGCCGGTAGCAATCTTTTTAATGGTTTCGTTGATTTCTTCTTCGGTTAAAGAATCGAGTGCAGAGGTCGCTTCATCAAAGACCAATAAATTAGGCTTTCTAAGCAAAGCCCTTGCAATGGATAAACGTTGCTTTTCACCGCCAGAAACTTTTACGCCACCCTCACCTATTACTGTATCTAAGCCTTTATCTGCTCGCGCTAATAAATTTTGACAAGCTGCCTTTTCAAGTACTGCCATACATTCTGCATCGCTGGCACCTGGATTTACGAAGGTCAAGTTTTCACGAATGCTGCCTGCAAACAATTGTGTGTCTTGTGTTACAAATCCAATTTTTTCACGCAAGGCATCTAAATCGATTTCGTTTTCAGGCACATCATTATACCTAATTTGTCCGGTTTGCGGGCGATATAGCCCAACTAATAATTTCACTAATGTAGTTTTTCCAGAACCTGAAGGCCCAACAAAAGCAACAGTTTGACCTGCATTTACATCAAAACTAATTTCTTGTAATGCTTTTGTTTTAGCTGATTGATGTTGAAATGAGACTTTATCGAATGTAAGTTTTGTAACAGTTGAAATGGTTTTAGGGTTAGTTGGTTTAGGTTCCTTAGGCATTTCCATAATAGTTTTGAAATTTGCTAACGAAACCTCTGCCTCTCTAAACGTATTGATAACATTGCCTAATTCTTGAAGCGGGCCAAAAATAAAGAATGAATAAAACATCAATGAAAACATTTGACCAACTGAAATTTCTTTCTGAAAAATAAGGTATAACATGATGAACATGATGCAAGTTCTTAAGAAATTAACTGCAGTACCTTGAATAAAACTTAAACTTCTGATATACTTTACTTTTCTTAACTCTAAACCTAGAATTTTTTCTGTGGTATTGTTTAGTCTTTTGATTTCTTGCTTCACTAAACCCAAAGATTTTACCAATTCAATGTTACGCAAAGATTCGGTGGTAGATCCAGCAAGTGAAGTAGTTTCAGCCACAATCACTTTTTGAATTTTTTTAATTCTTTTACTCAAAACAGAACTTAAAACACCTAACAATGGAACCACTGCTAAGAATACTGGCGCAATAATCCAATGTACTTTAATTGCATAAACAATTACAAATACAATACCAATAAATGAGGTAAATAAGGTATTAACAAAAGATGCAATTAATTTTTCAACATCGGTTCTTACTTTTTGTAAAATCCCTAAAGTTTCGCCACTGCGTTGGTCTTCAAATTGAGAATAAGATAAACCCAAAGAATGTTCTAAACCATCAGAATACATTTGTGCACCTAACTTTTGGGTAATTACATTGACGAAATAATCTTGAAAGTTTTTAGCAATTCTAGAAACAAAAGCCACCCCAATGGTTCCACACAATAAAAAGCCAACACCTCTTATGTATTGTTCTTTTGTTAACTCATTGAATTTTGTTGCATAATTATCAATTACATAACGGAACAACAATGGATCTAATAAAGAGAAACCTTGGTTGATAGCAGCTAAAAACAATGCTAAAACGCCTAATTTCCAATAGTTTTTTAAATATGGATAGAGAATTTTCATGAGCTAATGAATGGAATGATGTTTAAACACCAAAAATACAGAAATAGCTTCAGATTTTAGCAGAAATGACATTAATTTAAATTTATTAATTTAGTCGCTGGCCATAATTTTACTTAGATAAAAAATAATAATGCGGAAATTATTCTTACTAGCGATCCTGTTTTTTGAATTAAACACACTGAAAGCACAAGTTCTTATCAAAGCAGAAATGCAAGAAGCGGTAATTGCCGCAAGAAAATTTCCAAGAGCAATCAATAAAGTAGCCAATCAAATAAGCATAATTAATGCAAAAGAAATTGCGCAAGCAAACCAAGCAAACACTGCAGATTTATTGCAACAGTCAGGTCAAGTATTGGTTCAAAAAAGTCAGCAAGGTGGCGGAAGCCCTATTATGAGAGGATTTGAAGCCAACAAAATATTATTGGTAGTAGATGGTGTAAGAATGAATAATGCCATTTACCGTGCAGGACATTTGCAAAATAGCATCACTATCGATCAATTTAGTTTGGATAAAATAGAAATAGTAAATGGGCCTGGATCTGTATTATATGGTAGTGATGCACTGGGTGGTGTAATTCACTTTTTCACCAAAAATCCAACTTTTTCTGAGAGCAAAAAAATACTGGTTAAAGGTAATGTTGCCAGTAGATACGCAACGACTAACAACGAAAAGACCAACCAAGTTTCGATTAGTATTGCCAATAATAAATGGGGATCTTATACCTCTTATACACAATCTGAGTTCGGAGATTTACGCCAGGGAGCCAATAGATCTGCAGCAATTGGCGATTTAGGTCTTAGAAAATATTACCAAGGACGCATCAATGGCAAAGACACTATGCTCTTAAACCAAAATCCAAATATTCAAAAAGGCAGCGCATACAATCAATCAGACCTGATTCAAAAAATAGTTTATAAACAAAACGATAACATTAAACATGTTTTAAATTTTCAAATGTCCAATAGCAGTAATGTGCCTCGCTACGATCGATTAACAGAAAAAAATGGATCTGGTATTTTCAAGAATGCAGAATGGTATTATGGCCCACAAAACAGGTTATTATTGTCTTATCAAGCACAATTAAAAAATGGTCATTATTATGATTTAGGAAATATTACCTTATCGCATCAAGAAATAGCGGAAAGTAGACACAATCGCAGTTGGAATAAATCTAATTTAAACCATCGCATAGAAAAAGTAATGGTTAATGCACTAAATGTAGACTTTGAAAAATATTTTAGGGGAAGAATTATTCGATATGGATTAGAAAGCAGTTTCAATAAAGTTATTTCAACTGCAAACGCAGAAAACATTGTTACCGGTGTACGAAGTGCTTTAGATACTCGCTATCCAGATGGAGGAACAAACACCAATTCTCATGCGCTATATCTTTCTGAAGAAAAAAGAATTGGGAAAATAGATATTTATGAAGGCATTAGATATACCAACGCCCAGTTAAAAAGTACATTTATTGATCAAACTTTTTTTCCATTTCCATTTAATCGCATCGACCAACATAACCAAAGTTTTGTAGCAGATGTAAGTGGCTGTTATGAAAATAGTAATAAATGGAAGTTTAGTGCAGTTTTATCTAGTGGTTTTAGAACGCCTAATTTAGATGACCTCGCTAAAGTGTTTGAATCTACTAAGGGTGACACGATTGGCACCAATTCCACCATCGGTACTTTAATTGTTCCTAACAAAGATTTAAAGCCAGAATTTGTAAACAACTTTGAACTTGGTTTAAGTAAAAAAACCAATATTGTAGAAGGAAGTTTAAATGTATTTTATACCAGCATTGAAAATGTAATTGTAACACAAAATAGCACTTTCAATGGCAGTAGTACTATTTTATATGGTGACACTTTATGTATAGTACAAAAAAATGTAAACGCCGGTAAAGCATATATATACGGCGTTTCAGCAAGTTTAAACCATGTAATTACAAATGAGCTTAAATTTGCAGCAAACATTAATTATACTAAAGGAATGATCAACAGCAATTCCCCTGCGAGTCCCTTAGATCATATAGCACCCATATATGGAAAAGCAAGTTTAAATTACCAATACCAAAATTGGACAGCCTCTTTTTACACCTTATTTAATGGAGCAAAAAAACTAAAAGATTATAACGTAGCCGGTGAAGATAATATAATCTATGCGACGACTAATGGCTTGCCTGCTTGGCATACCTTAAATTTAAGAGCAAATTATCAGGTCAATAAAAACATCGATTTGCAACTAGCATTAGAGAATATTACAGATAAAAATTACCGTGTATTTGGATCAGGAATATCTGCTTCGGGTAGAAATTTATTAATTGCAGTTCGAGGGAATTTTTAATATATTTTTTTGATAAAAAAAAGGCGCTTATAAAAAGCGCCTTTTTTTATGCTATTTTTTTAGCGGTACAAATTTCTTGATAGGCTGCATCCCAAAGTTTGATGCGCATTTGCAAAGATTCCGCTACAGTTTTTGTTAATTCTTCCCACTTATCAATATCATCGCCGCATAAGTTTTGGGTCATCTCTATGGCTAAATGGCTATGGTGGTCTCCGTCAATTTCAATGTGTCTTTCTAAGTAATATTTAAAAATACTGGCTTTCGCTGATTCTTCAACTGAGAACTGATTCACAATACTTAAAAACATATCAGGAATAAGGTCTTCTCTACCAAAAGTAAACACTGCCGCTTGTAAAAATGCCTTATTTGAATTAACTACAAAAAAGGTTTGCTCTACAAATTCACGAACTGCATCTGGAACATTTGCGTGTTCAAATGCTATAGTCAAGCTTTTATATATTTTTAAATTTTCTATGAAACGATTGATTTGATTTGTATCTGCACCCGCTTGTTTCATTGCATTTAGGTACAATTCAAAATGACTGATTCGATTACCTAAGTGGTCTATGTCTGACTCTTCTCCTACTACAATTTCGTTGATGAGGTAACGTGTATTTGCATCTCCAACAGGAAGCCATGGTGTCTCTACACAGGTTAAGTTCATTTGCAATGATTTTAACAAAGACATGAAATCCCATACAGCGAAAACATGGTACTTCATGAAAATTTGCAAATCTGCAAGTGTAGTGATTTCTTGATAAATAGCGTGGTGAATAATTTGCTCCCTAAGGGGTGCAATATGTTTGTTTAATTGCTCAAATCTTGCATTCATATTATTTAGTACAGTTTTTCAAACAAATAATTTCTGCTTGCATTGATTGCATAATTAAATCAATGTTGCCTATGGCATAACCTGCTGAAATAAACTTTATTTGATCATTTTGACTTACTAACATTAACAAGGGTGCATTTGTTTTCCAATTTTTCAATTTTAAATCACTTTGAACAGACAAGTTTTCTCCTTTTGCAAATGAAGTATTTGTAGGAAAGAAAACGCCGTATTTTTGATTAAAAGCAACTAAATCTGTGGTTTGTTTGAGCAAAACCAATAAAGGGAAACCCAATTCTTCCCATTGTTTTTTAGCATTTTGTAATTCAACAATGGCATGTTTAGAGGGTTCTGCCGGCAAATCAAGGCAAAGAATGGCTAAGCCATTTTTATTTTTAAAACTAGTTAAAGTTGTTTGAGCTTGCCTAAAGTCAACTGTTTGTTGCATATCAATTGAACCCATTGCTATATTTTGTGCATCATTTTCTAAAAACTCAAAAGGCAATGCGGTACTTTGTTTATTCTTTATTTCGAAGCGATATATATTACTTAAAACTGAACCATCATTTAACCGATTGCCAGTTAATAAAATATAATTGCCTATGGGTAAATTTAACGATGTCGGTAATTGATTGAAAATTGGATTGTTTTCAAAATGTATAGTTTGCGCGATACCATTTTTAATTTGGGCTATGCTAAAATTCAATCCATATTGAATAGCAATGTTTTGCTTCTTTTTGAAACTCAACAACAATTGACCGAATGGCGCAACTTTTGTGTATTGCTTTTCAAATTCAATGGTTTTCCAGTTATTTTGAGTTGACTGATGACCCACAAACACTTGCGCTTGTTCAAATTCAGGATCTAAGCGCGCTTCTATTCCAAAACTCCTACACATGGCTACAAATAATATATTTCTTGAGTTTTCATCTGCTCTTTTCAATTGAAATATACCTATTGGTGTAATTGGCACATGATAATAATTAGATGATTGGTCAATTTTAATATTTGAATTAATCCATTTAACTAAAAAATTGATATCGTTACGACAAGCATTTTGAAAATTAGTGTCGAATGCATTTTGAAAATATGATTTATAAGCGGTTGACATTTCATTGCCAATACGTGGATTTAAAACCTGCTCATTATCCGAATAATTTAAATGATCTAATAAAACAGCTAGTGAGATATCTCTTAAATCCTTTTCAGAAATTTGTTCAAGCAAAGCAAATTTCCATTTAGCATTTTTTGACGGTGCTAATAAAAATGTTTGTATGGTTTGAAAATTTCCTGCAGATTGACTGATAAAATATAGTGTCTGCCTTAAAGGCAAATGATTTTTATTTGCCCAGTTAACTATTTGTAAAGAATCTGGAAATGTGGCTAAGCGTAGCGCTCTTATTGAATCTTCTTGTTGGATTCTAATGGCGTTTTGAATAGCTGCCGTTGACTTATTTTCTTGCGATTTATAAATATCTGCAGGTGGAACAAATTTTGTAGATATAAATGCAGGTGCAGCAGTTAACTGCATTATCAATGTGTCTGTTAGCCCAACTGTTACTTTTTGATAATTATATAAATTGTTTTTAGCAACCCAAATTAATAAATCTCCTAAACCAGTTTCAAAACTCGCCAAACCATCGCGATTTGTGGTTTGTGTGGTAAGCGGATAAAATTCAGCGTAGTTATACAATTTAAATTCCACCTGTGCATTTGCAACAGGTTGATTTTTTTGATCAACTACTTTCACCACTATTTTTTTAGTTTGGGTATAATTAGCTAATACATTGATTTTAGTATACCATGCCGTTTTTTCTAACACTTGCTCCTTACCTTGATAATCGCCAAACACAGTAGTGTGAACCAACATAGCCCTTTTAGAAGGGCCTGTAAACCAGCCTTTATTTAATTCACTTTCTGGCTCACAAGCGCCAAGGTATTTCCATTCTCCATCGACCCAAGCTTCTACCCAGGCATGGTTGTCGTCACAATGCGCCCAACGTGGGGTATAACATTGCCTTGCTGGAATGCCAACCGAACGCAAAGCAGTAACCAAAAAAGTAGACTCTTCTCCACACCTACCAAATGTTGTTTTAACACAATTTAATGGCGATGAGGTACGGTCGTCAGTTGATCGATAGATTACGTGCTCGTGGCACCAGTGATTGACTTCTAGCACTGCGTTTTCCATGGAAAGCCCAGCCACCCTGTCTTTCAAATCTTTGTAAAATACCAAACGGGCTGTGTCTAATGTTTCTGTATTGACCCTTATAGGTAATACAAAATGACGAAAAATATTTTCTGGAATGTTTGCAGACCAAGGCATGGTACTTTTTGCTTGTGCAGATGCTTGAATATTTTTAAGGTAAAATGCACCATCATAATCTGCTAAATCAGACATGGGCATGTAAGCATATAAAAACTTCAATGCTTCGGTTTCAAAGGTTGTTAATGGTTGGTTAAAAACATCGAACAACGCGGAATCTTTTGCTACTGCTAATTTCTTTTGCACTTGAAATTGACTATCAACTTTAGCCATAACATTTGCATCTGAAATTAAGTGCATTTCATTTTGACAAGAAATAAGCAAAAACATGCTTATTGTCAATAAAGTAAAAAAACGTGTTTTCATTGTAAAAATTTAATATACACTTATTTCGTCTACAAATAACCAAGCCTCACTCCCAGCAGCTTCGTGCCATTCAGGGCATTTATCTACTTTTTTTGCAATAACTTTTAGGTACCTTGCTTGTAATTTTTGACCTCCTAAATTAAAGTTTTGCATCACTGTTTCACTATAATTTTGAGGAAATTCATTTTTAATGACTTTGATCAAGAAATAATCAATTCCATTTTTGGAATAATAATATGCAACCTCTTCCGGATAAAAGATCCAAGAAGGCATACTTTGTAAAAAATGGGCATTGATACCTGATATATTCTGATTTTTACCTAAATCAATTACCGTTTCAAAATTGTTTTGCTGGAAGCCCAACCACTGGCCATCATGAAAATCAATTGAACCCACTAATCCATCGTTGATAGATTTTGCACCTAAAGCAGCATAATTATCACTTGGAGCGAACTTTAATGTACTAGGCTTTGCAACGGCTAGATGAATATCAAACTGACGACTGAAGACCTCTAATTGATTGGTGTCTTTTTGCACAATAGCTGCCTTTAAAATTCCAGACTTCGAAATTGTAATTGGTTGTTGGTAATGTTGCGCATTCGGGTTTCCGATTTTAGGCAAGCTTTGGTCGGTGGTATATAAAATTTTCAAATCCACTTGAGCAGGTATTAATTTAACTTGAAACCCAGCCAGATTTTCGTTTGGAATAATGTCAAAACTGATGGCTTGTTTATCTAAACCATAATTTACACCCAATGCCGTTAAACGTGGGTAATGCGCAATAACTTTATCATTAAATGCATTAAAATCTCTTTGAACAGGGCTTGTCCAAAGCACTTCAGACAATGCTAACATTCTTGGGAATACTTTTGCATCAACTAATGATTGTGGCGCTTTTTCGGTCCACATATTGCATTCCCCTCCTAAAATATATTTTTCGTTTTCTGCCAAAATACCAGCAGGTATTGGATTAAAGGAATATACTTTTGCTAAGTCAATGGATTTTAGTGAATAATCAAAATAACAATGACTGGTTGGCGAGACGATGGCATTATGATGTGAATTAGCGGCATTTATCGCTCCTTCAACTCCTCTCCACGACTGAACTGTGGCATTTGGCGCCAAACCTCCTTCTAATATTTCATCCCATCCTATTATTTGTTTTCCATTTGCATTCGCAAATTTCTCTATTCTTTTGATAAAATAACTTTGCAATTCATGTGCATCTTTTAATTGTTCTTTTTGCATTCTAAGCTTACAAGCATTGCAATTTTCCCAACGGTATTTAGGTGCTTCATCGCCACCGATGTGAATATATTTAGATGGGAATAATGCAAAAACCTCTGTTAATACGTCTTGTAAAAAATAAAAAGTACTGTCATTTCCTGCACAATAAATATCTTTAAATACGCCCCACGTTGTCGCTACAGCAAGCTGTTCCTTTGTACAGGAAAGCATTGGATAAGCTGCAATTGCCGCCATTGAATGACCAGGCAATTCAATCTCAGGTATTACTTCAATATTTAATTTTTGTGCATATGCTACTACTTCTTTTATATCTTCTTGCGAATAAAATCCACCATAAATATTCCCTTCCTTTTCTTTACGATAGGCACCAACACTGGTCAATTTTGGATATTTTTTTATTTCGATACGCCATGCTTGGTCTTCGGTTAAATGCCAATGAAATTTATTCATTTTATAGTAAGCCAAAACATCTAAATAATGTAAGATAAATGCTTTGTCCATGAAATGCCTACAACAATCTAAATTAAGCCCTCGCCAAGTAAATTTTGGGTAATCAAAAATATTTAGGCAGGGTAAAGTCCATGCATTTAAAGACTTTACCAAACCTTTATTTTCAATTGCTGTAGGTAATAATTGCCTAATGGTTTGGAATCCGTAAAAAACACCAGCAATGCTATTTCCAGTAATACTGATGCTGTTTTTTTTAATTATTAACTGATATGTTTCGGAAGCAAGGTGTTCTTTATCGGGGTAATTGCCGCCAATTTGTTTGGCTACACCTAAGTAAATGAAATTGGTTTCAGGTGCAATTTTAGGCGAAAATGTAAACGGTAAATGGGTGGCTTCTTGTAAAAAATGTTGTAAATAAAGTGCTGTATTTTTTAATGCTGCATTATTTTGATCAAATACAATTTGAGTATGCTCGTTGAAAACAAATTGCCCATCTCCAATTTGTAATTGTTGAGGATAGGGAATAAGATCCAGTCTAGTAGATTCGCTTGTACTGGATTGAGCATTTGCAATTGCATAACTAAATAAAAGACAGTATATCAAAAATATTTTTTTCATTTTATTTATTTTGATGTGGAATAAAATCTATTTTTTCAAAAACCAACTCCTGTTCCTGATTTAAATTAACCTTTAATTTTAAATCATGAGCCCCCG
>JAHEGO010000057.1 GCA_024645045.1 Sphingobacteriaceae bacterium | reverse complement strand
GTGGATCGCCCGGAATAGAATAAGATTGGCCATAAAAATTAGCATTCGCCTCATGCGTTAATAATTTAACTGCACCCATTGGATCTCCTGCAGCTGTAGACATAGCTACGCCCATTTGTAATGAATCTACCCATAGCAACCTATTGGTTGACGAATTAACAATATCCCAATCTAAGAACATACCAATATGCATACCAGTTAATTTTGTTGCTGTAGTATTTTTAACTTTATATTCAACAATAATAAATTTATCATTGGGTTTTTGACTCCAAGCCATTTCTCGATGAGAAATTATTAGTTCTTGCGGTGGCACAGCAGCTGCATCATTAAATGCACCTTCAGAATAAAAATCAAAACCTGGTTTATTAACTTTTGCAACTCTTTTTGTCGCTACAAAATGTTCATCAGGCGTTGTAGTTTCTGAACGAGCATTATTGGATACTACTGTGCTAGATTGACCAATCATTAGAGCAGCTTCATACAACATGCTAACTCCATTATAAACTACTCCTAGCCCTCCTGTGCCGTCACCATTTCTATAACCTACTCTACCTATACCAGTTGCTGTACTTTGAATTTCATTTACAACAATATTTAAGGAAGAAACATTCACGTCTACACTAAAAAATTCTGCATCAACATAATTCCCATCTGTGTAAGAAATTTTAAAGTTGACCCTTGTATTTTCGGCTGTACCTGCTTTTACAATAAATTTAATAGGTGCAACATCTTGCGGTTGCAAAGTTCCCATTACTCCTAAATTTAGAGTAGTATTTAAAAGTGTTACTGCAGCTGAAGTAGTACTCAATGTTGCAACTAAATTTGTAGTTGGATCTAAATAATTGACCAATCTTAAATTCATAATAATAGTATCACCAATAACCAATGCTCCATTATTTTTATCAAAAAAATCTTTTTGAATTACTCTAACAGATGGTGAAGTTTCTGTTAAGGCTCTGTAAAGATTAATACGACCTTTCCCTAATTTATCTTTGTAACGAGTCGCACTTTTTGAATATACATCATCTGCTGTTACCCTTAATTTTTCTCCAACCTGTATACCTATATAATTTGGATAATAAGATTTTACAATTGCAGCAGCACCTGCTGTAATAGGCGAAGCCATTGACGTTCCATCGTATGAATTATAAGAATTATTATAGGTTGTACTATAAATTCCTGAACCTGGAGCACTTACATCAACTGTATAATTGTATGTGGTAAAATTAGAGGCTTTATCTGTTGCTGTAGATGCTGCGACTGACAAAACATTATCGTATGATGATGGATATTGAGCCGCATCGATGCCGTCATTACCTGCAGCGGCAACAATTAAAGCACCTCTACTTGTTGCATAATTAATTACATCTTGTCCGAAAGTTCCGCCACCAGCGCCACCCCAAGAACAATTAATAATAGCTGCACCATGATCAACTGCATAGACGATTCCTTCATATCCTGAATAAATTGCATTTTCATAAGGATCTGGAGCACACTTTACAAATAACAATTTACATTTAAAACCAATGCCTGCAATACCAGTATTGTTATCTGCAACAGCAGAAGCATCACCTCCAACATGGACACCATGATCATTTCCCCCCATCTGAACATTAGGATCACCATCAGGAATAAAATTAGTTGATGATGCACCAATCATATCCCAACCTTTAAAATTATCTATATAACCATCATTGTCATTGTCTATTCCGTCAATAGGGTCGTTATAATTATACTTAACATTTGCTGCTAAATCTGGATGGTCTAAATCTCCTCCAGTATCTACAATTCCAATTATAGTATTGGTGTCTCCTTTAGAGATATTCCACGCTTGATAAGCCTTAATTATTCTTTGAAAATAATTTTTAGGAGAAAGCGTATCTGGGTCATTTGGAATATATGATAAATGATAAACAAATGATGGCTCAGCATATAAAACATCATTTGATTTTAACAATTCGTTGATCGCCTCTGTAACCGAAAGGTTGGCGGTATATCGCAACTCATAAATTGTTGTCAAATCGGGTGCGACTTCGTTGTTTAACATTTTAGATTGAGAAACAACAGACCTTGGGAACATCTGCCTGAATTTGGTCACATTTAATTTAGTAAAGGCTGATTGCAAACTTGCTACAGCTATTTCAGATAAAGTACAATTTCTTTTTTGAGCTGCTGATAGCTTAATAATTACAACCCGATCCAAATAATCTTTTGCTCCAACTTTAGCTGGCAACTGATAATTGCGACACGAATTATTTCGATTAGCAGAAATCTGATTAGGATTTTTGGCCATTAAATTTTGTGAAGCAATCAAAAGAAATGCAACCAAAACTGTTTTTGTAAAATTTAATTTCATTTATATTTTATTTAGATTTGAAAAATTAGAATTTAAATATAATTTTTTTACACTATAAATTCAGGCAAAAAGTTAAAAAATCGATTAATTTTAATTTTTTAAGTCAAATCTATCTTTATATGCTTTTTCAATCACTTTTTGTATGCGTGCTAATTGTAAATGTTTGCTTTACAATTGTGGATTTAATGATTAGAAAAACCAGTTTAAATGTAAACACCACAAAATACATAGCACAAAGAAGTACATTAACCGTTTCCTTTACTTTATTATGGATGCTTTTAGATAATGGTTTTGAACAGACCATATCACTTTATTCATGTTTTCAAATTATTGGCTGTGCAATATTATGCGGAATTGGATTGTTCTCTTTTGTTGAGGCAACTAAAAAATTAGCATTTGCAAACTTATTAGTCATTCAAGCGATTGGCCCAATTTTTCAACAATTTATTGGAAAGTGGCTATTCAACGAAAGTGCCAGTTCAACATTATACATTTCTTTTTTGATAGCTTTAATTGGCGTACTTATTCAATCTCAAATACCTAAAAACAGCAAAGGTATTTGGCTTGCAATAATTAGTATAACAGCTTGGACATTGGGATATAGTTTAATGTCTATCCCATTAAAAAATACTGCTATGATTTGGAGTGTATTATTTGTAGAAGGAACTATCTTATTAATCGCAATTTGTGGTTTGGCATTTAGAAAAAAAATCCCAGATCTTTTACAAAGTAAAATCCCTAAACCTGTAATATTAATAGCAATGATAACAGTTATTGGTTCTTATATGTTAAATTACATTTATAAGCACTTTGAAATAACAAATATTGCGTGGTTTAACCTGATATTTTTACCAACGACTGTTCTAGTAAGTCAATTTATTTTTAAAGAAAAAATTAGCAGAAAAGAAATCATCAGCAATTTAATTATATTAATCGCTTTTGCATTTCACCACTTTTGTAGTTGAAATTATTTTTTTTGATTCAACTCTTTGAGCATATTATCAAATTGTTCTAGGCTTAACCTTTTTGCTAAAATATTTTTATCCTTATCTAATAAATACAATGTTGGTGTTTGATATGAATTATACAATTGTTGATAGGTAGGTAATCCCTTTTTCACTCTTGCTTCATGATCAATAATAGTTTCATATAAATTTATCCAATCCTTCAGGTCGTGTTCTGCAAGATACTTTCGCCATTGACTTTCATGGGCCGCATCGTTATTTATCGTAATAACTTTTAACCCGTATTTAAACCAAGATGCTCTATAAATACTGTCTACCCTAGGCAATTCTTTTTGGCAAACATCGCATGTTGGATCCCAAAATATTAATAAACTAAATTTTGCATCGATAGCATATAAAGTTTTTGGATCGCCATTGATGTCAACCATGTTAAAATCTGGCGCTTTCTGACCCAATTGATTTGCAATTAATTTATTTGCAGTTTGAATAACTGTTTTTTTATCTTTCGAACTTAACAAAATGGTATCTCCCTTTAAATAATAATTCTGATATAAATGGATGAACACTTTGTCTTGACCTAAATATGCAGGTGTCATATATTTGTTGCTGAATTTTGACAACAAATAAAAATACATATCCGCGTTTGGCTTAGCTAACAATAACATGTTATCAACTATTGGAATAATAGAGTCAACAGTAGGCGAAACATAATATTTGAAATACTCGTCTAGTTTTGGTTCAAAAAAAGGTGTTTTGATAAACGCCGCATTTGAAAAGTCAATACCATCCCAATAGTGATTTTTTAGATATGCCAATTGAGCGGTTTGTGTACTTAACGATTTTGGAGTTGGTACTGGCAATTTAGGTCGCTCCATTGCAATAAAAAATTGAGCCAATAAACTTTTAGGATGCGATTTGATTAAATTAACTCTGTATTGGTCTATCGAAAGGGTTTTTGCTTGAAGTTTAGCCTGAATTTTCAATGAATCTGCTTTAGT
>JAHEGO010000067.1 GCA_024645045.1 Sphingobacteriaceae bacterium | reverse complement strand
ATGAAGAATTTTTCAAGGGATTTCTATTTTGCTTGTTGTCATCAAGTAAACCTATGCATGAGATTTTGTCGCCTGTGTTTAAAGACCAGCAAAGCGCCATGAATACTCAGTTTAAAGGAATGACGGATGTGGATTTTTCGTATAGCGTTTATGAGCATCAAAGAAAGAGATTACGAGATACAATATTAAAGTCATTGAATGAGCAGCATTTACAATTTTTAAGGTCAGTAGCTGAAAATAAGCCGGATTGGATATTTGGAGATTGGAGTAATTTTCCCGGGATTAGTTGGAAATTGAAAAACTTGATGGAATTGGAAAAGAATAATAAGCCTAAGTTTCAGGAGCAACTAGATGCTTTATCAAGAATCAACATCGACATACGCTGATTATCAGCAACTTACATAGTGCGCAATTTGGTGCGCAGTTGAAACCTAACTAACTGATAATCAATAGTAAAATACCCTATAATTAGTGTGGTCCACACATGGGAGGCACCGAAGAAAAATATGTAAAAGAAGCGTTTGATAGCAATTGGGTAGCTCCATTGGGGCCGAATGTCAATCAATTTGAAATCGTCATATCCGAATCACTTTCTACATCCATAAAATACCACACAGCGGCCTTAACTTCCGGAACAGCCGTATTGCATTTAGCGCTGAGAATTCTGAATGTTACAGCCGGAGATGTAGTGATGGTACAGAGCTTCACTTTTTGCGGAACTACCAATCTGGTGAGTTATCAAGACGCAGAAATCGTATTTATCGATTCAGAACCAGAAACCTGGAACATCTGTTCGGAGGCATTAGCCCAGGCTATGTCAGATTATAAAGGTAAAAAGGTAAAAGCCATCATGCCGGTTCATTTGTACGGCATGCCGGCTAAAATGGATCAGATTCAGGCTATTGCAGATCAATATCAGGTGCCGGTTATAGAAGATGCTGCAGAGGCACTGGGTTCAAGCTTAAATGGACAATCCTGTGGAACGTTTGGCTTAATGTCCGCATTAAGTTTTAACGGTAATAAAATCATTACCACCAGTGGAGGTGGAGCTTTAGTATCCAAAAACAAAGAATATATTGATAATGCGCGGTTTTTAGCCACCCAGGCCCGGGACGAAGCGCCACATTACCAGCACTCACAAATTGGCTATAATTATAGGATGAGCAACATTGTTGCTGGCATCGGTAGAGGGCAAATGGAAGTATTGGATGATAGAGTAGCCCATCGTAGAGAAAATAACCAACGTTACAGAGAATTCTTCAAAGATATCAAAGGCATTACGTTCCAAACCGAACCTAGTTCAAATTACTTCAGTAACTATTGGCTTACAGCAATTTTAATTGATCCGATGTTAACTGGTGGTATCAGTAGAGAAGATGTGCGCTTAGCATTGGATGCTGAGTACATAGAATCCCGCCCACTTTGGAAACCTATGCACATGCAGCCGGTTTATAAAGGTTCAAAATTTTATGGTTCAGGAGTTTGTGAGAAGCTATTTGAACAAGGGTTGTGTTTGCCAAGTGGGTCAAATCTCACTGATAATGAGTTTGACAGAATATTTGAAGTGCTAAGCAGAATATTTAAAAAGTCCAGTTGAAATTTTACAAGTTAATTGGAAAGAGATTAGTTGACTTTCTGAGTGCATTCATCTTATTGTTGTTGATTTCCCCAGTGGTTGTTGGGGTTATATTCCTTTTATGGTTTGTCAATAATGGGTCAGTGTTTTTTTTACAGTTACGACCAGGATATCAAACCAAACCATTTAAGATTATCAAATTCAAAACAATGCGTGATGCCTTTGATGATAGTGGGTATCCATTGCCGGATGAGATGCGACTTACTAAAGTGGGTAAATGGGTGCGCTCAGCGTCGTTGGATGAGTTGCTTCAGTTAATCAACGTTATTAAAGGTGATATGAACATGGTTGGTCCACGACCTTTACTTATGCAGTACCTAGAGCGATATTCCCCTGAACAAGCCCGCAGACATGATGTTCGCCCTGGTATTACTGGATGGGCCCAAGTGAATGGTCGTAACACCATTTCTTGGGAAGAGAAATTCCGCTTAGATGTGGAATATGTCGATCGAGTGTCGTTCTGGCTAGATCTAAAAATTCTTTGGATGACCGCGATTAACGTGCTGAAACGAAAAGGTATCAGTGCAGATGGTCATGCCACGATGGAAGAATTCAAGGGTTCTCAACATTAATGTACTTCAAGTACATCTTCCTTACCGTCTTTGGTAAAGGGTTTGGGGATCGAATCAAACCCTAAAAAAATTTCATAAATATTTTTTCAAAAGCCACACCCACATGTGGCTTTTTTTTATTCCTTTTCTGCTATACATAACCATGCATTATCCCACATCAGCTATTACAAAATATCATTTAAAAGCTTATTTTTGTGTTTAAAAACTTATATTTAATATAAAGTTTACATAACCTATTGAAAAACAATGATTAGAAACTGGTTAAGAAAGCTATTGGCAAAATATACCGGGGTATATGCTTCGAGGTATTTGGTGCTTTTCATCGACACATTGATGCTAACCATAGCTTATTACTTTGCTTGGATACTACGTTTCAATTTTCAATTCATAGTATTTGAGAATTACCCCATTTTTGCAGAATATTTTTATGTATTGGCCATATATTTGATTTGTTTTCAAGTTTTTCAAACTTATGTTGGAGTAATTCGATTTGTAGGTTACATCGACATTATTAAAATATTTCAAGCTTGTATAGCTGCTGGCGCAACTGTTTTTGTAGGGGTTTATGCCTATAAAGAAATTTTAAATGAACCCAATTATATTTTACCAATTGGAATTATCATTATACATGGTTTATTTACTTTAGCCAGTTTAACTTTTGCACGTATTTTATTTAAGATAGTTTATGTTTCTATTGCAGGAAATTCCTTAAAGTCGAAAAAAAATATACTTATTTATGGTGCTGGGCAGTCGGGAGTGTTAACCATGACAACTTTACAAAACGACCCCAATGCTGGCGTGAATGTAGTCGGTTTTATAGACGACAACCAAGGTAAAACAGGTAAGAGTTTATTTGGAGTAAAAATTTATTTACCTGCACAAGCCTTCGACGATTTAATTGAACAAAAAGGAGTAGAAGAAGTAATTGTTGCCATTCATAATATTTCTCCAAAAAAGAAATCGGAATTGGTTAATAAATGTTTGGAGCGAAATTTAATGGTCAAAAATGTACCTCCCATTGAACGTTGGATTAATGGGGAATTGAGCATAAAGCAAATTAAGTCGGTGCGCATAGAAGATTTGCTGAACCGCGAACCTATAAAATTGGATGCTGATAATATTTTTCAAAAAATTAGCAATAAAACTATTTTAATAACGGGAGCTGCAGGCAGCATTGGTTCTGAAATTGCGCGCCAAGTGGTAGGTTACAGACCGAAACTAATTATTTTTGTAGACCAAGCAGAATCGCCAATGTATGAATTGGAGTTGACCTTGCGCCGCAAAATTGAACGTCAAAATGTATCGGTAAAATTTATTATTGCAGATGTGTCTAATAAATGCGCAATGGATCGCATTTTTAATGAGTATAAAATTGATAAAATATTTCATGCGGCTGCCTACAAGCATGTGCCTTTAATGGAAGCAAACCCTTTTGAAGCCATTCGCGTAAATGCATTAGGTACCAAAACCATAGCCGATTTAGCCATTCAATATGGTGTTGGAAAATTTGTAATGATAAGTACAGATAAAGCAGTTAACCCAACCAATATTATGGGGGCAAGCAAACGCATTGCCGAAATGTACATTCAAAGTTTATCGAATTTAAAAAATCACCAAACTGCTTTTATTACTACTCGTTTTGGAAATGTATTAGGATCAAATGGTTCGGTGATTCCGCTATTTACCAAACAAATTGAAAAAGGTGGCCCAGTAACAGTTACGCACCCAGAAATTACTCGTTACTTTATGACCATACCCGAAGCTTGCCAATTGGTATTGGAAGCAGGCTGCATGGGTGCAGGTGGCGAGATATTTATTTTTGACATGGGCGAGTCGGTAAAAATTATTGATGTTGCACGCAAAATGATTAAACTTTCAGGTTTAGAATTAGGTAAAGACATTCAAATTGAAATTTCGGGTTTAAGACCAGGAGAAAAATTATATGAAGAGTTATTGAGCGACGCAGAAAATACCCTGCCAACGTATCATCCAAAAATAAAAATTGCCAAAATAGAAGCGCAAGACCATGTGCACATTCAATCGGAATACGAAAAACTATTGGCAGCCTTTAACCAACCCGACCATTTGGTATTAGTAGCACAAATTAAAGCTTTAGTAAAAGAGTACGTCAGCAACAACTCTGTTTACGAAGCTTTAGATTAATGCTTTTCTAAAGGTTCAAAGATTTTCTTTACATTTATTGGGTTAATGCTTTAAATTATTTGTTATACGTTTGTATAATATTTTA
>JAHEGO010000050.1 GCA_024645045.1 Sphingobacteriaceae bacterium | reverse complement strand
ATAAAAACCTGCAAAGATTTATTCTTGAAAAAAACCAAGGATTACGGAACAGCATGGCGTGTTTTACGCATTTCATCTATCACAGATCAAATATTTATCAAAGCGCAACGCATCAGAACGCTAGAAGATAAAAAAGTAAGTAAAGTAGACGAAGGAATTATTCCTGAATACATTGGCATCATTAATTATTGTGTAATCGCAATGATTCAATTAGAGTTGACTTCTGAAGAATTAGAATTAGATGTAACGGTTGTGAATAATTTATTCGATCAAAAAATCAACGAGACCAAATCGTTAATGGAAGACAAGAACCATGACTATGGTGAAGCATGGAGGGACATGCGTGTGAGCTCTTTGACCGATTTGATTTTAATGAAATTATTACGTGTAAAACAAATAGAAGACAATCAAGGCAACACATTGGTTTCTGAAGGTGTTAAAGCAAATTACCAAGATATCATAAACTATTCTGTTTTTGCATTAATTAAATTAACTGCTTAATTTTTTTATCATGTTAAAGTTTAGTAAATATTTTGTAGGAATTTTATTCATTATTTCTGGTTTAATAAAATTAAATGACCCAACTGGTTTTTCCATTAAGCTCGAAGAATATTTTGTAATTTTTGGATTGACTTTTTTGAATCCCTTGGTACTTTCTTTGTCTGTGCTTATTTGCGCATTAGAAGTTATCTTAGGAATTGCATTGTTGCTTTCGCTGCGCAATAAATTAACCGCATGGTTATTGTTATTGTTAATTGTGTTCTTCACTTTGTTGACTGGCTATTCGGCAATCAGCGGAAAGGTTACCGATTGCGGATGTTTCGGAGATGCTATTAAATTAACACCTTGGCAATCTTTTATTAAAGATGTTGTTTTGTTGTTTTTCATCTTGATTATTTTTAAGAATAAAGAAAAAAATAATTCAAATTATTCCGATCAAAAACAATGGGTAATGTTAAGTGCAACAGCTGTTGCATCAATTTCATTTGGACTTTATTGTTTGTTTTATTTACCAATTGTTGACTTCCTTCCCTATAAAATTGGTAATAATATTCCAGCGTTAATGAAAGTTCCAGAAGGAGCCGTTAAAGATTCTTTTTCTACCGTGATGATTTATGAAAAAGACGGTGTTCAAAAAGAGTTTGATTTAAAAAATTATCCTTGGCAAGACAGCACTTGGAAATGGATTAAAACAGAGAATAAATTAATTCGTGAAGGTGTAAAACCAAAAATTAAAGATCTAAGAATAGCAGATGCTGACGGCAATGATTATTCAGAAGATTTTATCAATTATTCAGCAGCTCAATTGTGGGTAGTTAATAATGATTTAGCGGCGGCTAACCCAACTGCATTAACCTCAATTTCAGCAATTGCTGTTCAATTAGAAAAAGAATTTAAAATTAGAACGATAGGCCTAACAGCCAGCAGTGATATCATTACTGAAAACGTTAGGCATGAGTTGAATTTAATGTATCCGTATTTTTATTGTGATGCAACAACTTTAAAAACAATGGTAAGGGCTAATCCAGGTGTTTTATTAATTAAGAATGGTGTTGTAATTAATAAGTGGGCTTTTCGTGCATTACCAACTGCAAAGTTGATCGCAAATGAATTAAGCAAATGATTGTTTATTTAATTAAAAGGTTAACATACGGGCTGCTGGTTTTATTAGGAGTGGTGGGAGTGGTGTTCACCTTATTTACTATTTTGCCTGGTGATGCGGCTAGAATGACACAGGGGCAAAGAAGTGATGTTGCTACGATGGAAGCTGTTCGCAAAGAGTTTGGATTGGATCAACCAAAGACAGTGCAATTTGTCAACTACCTTTCCGATTTGTCGCCAATAAGTACCTTGGCTATTGATTCCGAAACACTCGCAAAATACCATTTTGTAAAAATTGCTAGCATTTCAGATACGCGCATTTTAGTTTTAAAGAAACCATATTTACGTAGGTCTTATCAAAGTAAAAAAGAAGTAACTGAAATTCTTTGGAATACCATTCCAAATACCGGTTTGCTTGCTTTAGCTGCGATGTTATTTGCAACTATTGTGGGTATTGGTTTAGGTGTATTAGCCGCAATATTTAAAGATACATGGGTTGATAAATTAGCCATGTCTTCTGCAATACTTGGTATTTCCATGCCATCATTTTTTGCAGGTATTTTAATTGCCTGGTTTTTTGCATTTGTATTAGGTGATTATACTGGTTTAAATTTATCAGGAAGTTTATATGATTACGATCCATTTGATGGACAAATATTGAATTTAAAAAATCTAATATTGCCAACCATCACTTTAGGAATAAGACCATTGGCAATTATCGTACAGCTTACCCGAAGCTCTATGTTAGAAGTATTGAGCCTAGATTATATTCGAACAGCAAAAGCAAAAGGGCTTTCTTCTTATGCAATTATATTTAATCATGCATTGAGAAATGCCTTAAACCCAGTAGTTACAGCAGTTTCAGGTTGGTTTGCTTCATTAATGGCGGGTGCCTTTTTCGTTGAGTACATTTTTGGTTGGAACGGTCTAGGAAAAGTAACAGTCGATGCATTAGAGCTTTCAGATTTCCCCGTTGTAATGGGCGCCGTATTATTCATT
The DNA here is from genome assembly GCA_024645045.1 of Sphingobacteriaceae bacterium. Classification (GTDB taxonomy): domain Bacteria; phylum Bacteroidota; class Bacteroidia; order Sphingobacteriales; family Sphingobacteriaceae; genus CAIKLP01. The sequence continues at coordinate 2,268 of JAHEGO010000050.1, read as the reverse complement.
GCATTTTTATTTGTAATTATAAATATTCTAGTAGATATGCTCTACGGATTTTTAGATCCTCGCGTTAAATTAAATGTTTAATCAAATGGATATTGCGGCAAAAAAATCTTCGATTTTTTTAATTGGTTTTATGGGTGCAGGTAAAAGCACCATCGGAAAAAAAATAGCCCATCGACTTGGTTTGCAATTTTTCGATTTAGATAAATTGATAGAAGCCAAGGCAGGATGCAGTATTAGCGATATTTTTAAGTTCTTGGGTGAAGATGCTTTCAGGCAATTAGAACAAAGTTGTTTGCAAGAAATTGTTGTACATGAGCATATTTTATTAGCAGCTGGAGGAGGAACACCTTGTTTTTTCAACAACTTAGAAATTATGAAAACCAAGGGTTTGGTTATTTACATAGAATTGCCTGAGGTTGCATTATATGAGCGCTTAGTTAAAGCTAAAAAAGTACGACCAAGCGTGAGGGGAATGAACGAGGCAGAATTAAAAGCATTCATCGCAAAGCAAATGCTTAACCGTAAAACTTTTTATGAACAAGCTGACATAAAAATGAACGGTCTTTCCGTCAACTTAACAGAAATAATTGAGCAAATTCAATCGCTGAATTAAGATAGGTAAACAGCATCATTGTTTTTCTCAAAAACTACTGATATGTGTTCTTGAGATACAGTGCTTATGGTATATCCAGCGTAGTCTGTTGCAATAGGAAATAATTTGTGACTACGATCAATTAATACTGCTGTTCGTATTTTTTTTGTAGGAATGTTTAAGAAAACAGCTAAACCATATAAAAGTGTTCTTCCCGAATTCAATACATCGTCTACTAAAATTATGGTTTTGTTTTTGCATTTGTCAATTGCAATATCGGTGCTAGCCACTAAGTTATTGCTGTCTTTGTCTAAAGTAATTTCAACCAGCGTGCATTTTATTTTTGAAATTTGACCTATTACTTTAGCTAATCTTCCTGCAAATACATATCCTCGGCTTGCGATACCTGCAATGATGATTTCTTTTTCATCAAAGCAATCCTCTAAAATCTGATATGCAATGCGATCAATTTTTTGTTTGATTTGCGCCTTGTCTAAAATCTGAATACTTTTTTTAGCAGCCATCTTTTTAATTATTTATATGGAAAGAATACAAAGTTAGCGCCTTCTGGCACAACCACAAATAAACATACATAGTTTTTAGGGTCTTTGTAGTTTTTCTTGAAAAATTCAACTTTTTCCTCAAGAATTGCCCCGTGTCTGATAAAATCTTCTAAAAAAGAAACATTGATATTCCATTCAGTTGAAAGCTCTTCTTTATCAACTACTTGTTCCCCTAACGAAACTTGGTGTTGATGCGCTATAAATATAGGGTAGGCTGATAAGTTTTCGTCTAGTATTTCTAATGCGATTTCTTTTAAGGTTTCGCTGTAAAGTATCAAGTCCGTCTCCAAACTTTTTAATGGAGATTCTTTTGGTTTTTCGGATGCGTTTTCGAGTAGGTCTTTAGGTTCCATGTGCGCAAGCAATAGTTTATTTTTTCAAAGTTAACAATACAATATTTTCTACGTGTTCGGTATGAGGAAACATATCTACTGGTTGAATCTTACTTACTTCGTAGGCTTCATCTAAAATAGCAATGTCTCTTGCTTGTGTTGCTGGATTACAGCTAACATAAACTATTTTTTCACTGCGCATAAAAAGTAATTTCTGACAAACATCTTCGTGCATTCCAGCTCTTGGAGGGTCTGTAATTACAACATTAGGTTTGCCATGTTTTTCAATGAATGCATGATTCAATACATCTTTCATATCACCTGCAAAAAACAAAGTATTGTCAATGTTATTTCTTTCCGAATTGATTTTTGCATCAACTATAGCATCTTCAACATATTCAATGCCAATTACTTTTTTAGCAGAAGAAGCAATAAAATTCGCAATGGTTCCGGTGCCAGTATATAAATCGTAAACTACTTCATCGCCTTTCAAATCTGCCATTTCAGTTGCTAGCCGATAAAGTTTTGCAGCTTGAGCTGAATTGGTTTGGTAAAATGCTTTTGGGCTTATTCTAAATGAAATGGTTTTCCCTTTTAAGTCTTGGATGCTTTCTGTAATGAAATCGGCTCCATGATAGGTCAAAATATCTTGATCGAAAATAGTATCATTTTTCTTAGTGTTAATTACATAAAGCAAAGCAGTAATAAATGCGAATTTGTTTTTTAAGTGTGAAAGTAACGCTTCAATTTTTTCAGGTTCATCTGCTGCAAACACCACAAT
>JAHEGO010000019.1 GCA_024645045.1 Sphingobacteriaceae bacterium | reverse complement strand
AGTGTCGAAATAATTGATGGTACTGCCTTGAAGTATTTTATCTGTTTGAATAATTTTACCATTAATGTCAATCAGCGTTAATTGAACATCTTCATTTTGCAAGCCTGATAACTGCACAGCAACAAATTCAGTTGCAGGGTTTGGAGAAATAATCACACTTGTTTTCACCTGTGCTATTCCTGTACTAGGCGAGTAAGTTGATACAGGCTCTAATATAGCAGTAACTTTTGCAGCCGTACGAGTACCATAAAAAGTAGGACCTACCACATATGGATATCTAGAATTCCAATGTTCATCTACAGTTGCAAAATAGCAATAGGTCCCATTTGGATACTCAGGAGTTACACAAAAACGACCATTGTGTTCATCTAAATAATCTGAATTGGTATCTAAAACAAATTCGTAATCTTCTCTAAAATACCCTAACGGATAAGTTGTATTTACTGCAGGACCAGGAGTAACTGTTGTTCCATTTGCATATTGTGTACGTGTGCTAATATTTCTATATTGAAAACTAGATTTCATTCTAGTAATTCCACCCGTTCCATCGGTATTCTTATATGCATAAGCACCATAAATTGGAAATCCATCATATGCAAACCCAATTAATGGAGAATGTTGATTGCTATCTATTAAATATAAACCATCGGCTACATATAAATTACAAACTGTTGAGATTACTGATAAATCTAAACTGAACGCACTTGGATTTTGATGGTGATGGTAATTTCCCATAGCTGGATGACCTTTTGCACAATCAAAACCTTGTCGCTCAGCTACCACTGCATCTCTGTTCCAAACATTGTCACCCATACCACCAAATGGCCCACCAGCAAGTGTTCCAGTTGATGATTTCCACGAAACACCATCGCGATAATCGAACAATGCAACACCATTAATGAAAACACCAATATTGCCACCAGTTGTATTTACTGGTGTGCCTGTATTTTTGGAAGGGTTTAAAGGAAATTTAAAAATTGCATTTTGAGAAGTCGCTAAAGATGGATTACCATCTAAAAAAGGTCCAGTTACATATGCTGGAATACCATTAGTAGCAACATATACATTTTCAGTCGAATATTTTACAGACAATACATTTGCTAAAACATTATCGTTTATAGGAATGTAATTATTTTTCACATAGTGACGACCCATTATTCCTGTTGTATTTTGCAACCACTTTAGAATAGCTGGGCTTGTTTGACCAGATGCATTAGACAGAATCATGATCAATACTATTCCTAAATATATTTTTCTCATTTTTTGATGGGGTTTTATTTAATTAGACGCCAAACGTTAATTATTCCTTCGGTTTTTAAACAATAACTCTTTGGGGAATGACAATGCCGGATTAAATAAAAAATGTTGATCCGTAAGTGTAAGTAAAAATGCAGTCAAATCTACCTTTTCTAATTTACTAAGTCTTATTTTTATTGTTTTTTTATTTTGAGATTGCAACAGAATCGTATCGTAGTGATTGAGCACATCTTGCAATTTATTCATTCTGCCGTCGTGCATGTATGGATAAGTAAAAGCAATGTTTCTCAAAGAAGGAACTTTAAAACTCAACGAATCTTTGGACTCCATAGTGATTCTCATGTGTCCAATGTCTTTTAATTTTTGTTCCATTGGTAAACCATTTTTTTCAAATTTTAAATTTGTAAACAGTGGTTCTTGGTGACAATCGGAGCAATTCTTTTTGAACAAAACATATCCATTTTCTTCTTGCGCAGAAAATTTTGATTGCTTCAAAATTACGCTGTCATATTTTGAATTAGCAGAAATTAATTGTAATAAAAATTGTGTGATAGACTTTAAAAATCGCTCTGTCGTTATTTTTTCATCACCATACGCTTGTGCAAATAACTTTTTATAAAAATAACTTTGGTTTAATTTCCATAAAATATGGTTGATATCTTCATCCATTTCTGAATGATTTGTAATTGGCGCTAATGCTTGCATCTCTAAGTTATTGATTGCGCCATCCCACATAAAGTTTTGATGCCAAGCTAAATTCATTAAAGCAGGTGCGTTTCGAAAACCAACACGGTCAGCGATTCCATGGCTTAATGCATGATCAACGTGAGTAAACGCGTTAAAGGAAGAATGGCAGCTAGCACATGAAATACTACTATCTTTTGATAAAACTGGATCGTAAAATAAAGCGCGTCCAATTATAATTTTATTTGAATCAGTCTCATTGTTTTTAAAGTTATAAATCGGCGTTGGAAAGTTTTTAGGCTTTTTAAATTCGGGATTAAACGGATTTGCAAAAGCAAGCACAAAAACACTTAATATCAAAAAATAAATAAACTGTCTACTCATTTTTCAAATCTGAAATTTTACGACAACTGATATGTTCTGCAAAAACTTTAGCCATCTGAACAGCCTTTAGTTGAGGTGACATTAATTCAAACAAATTGTTTTTATGACAATTTGTTAGCAATGGCATGATACTAAAATTAAAAATATAGCTGTTGCCTGCACTTACATCAAATGATTTCGATTGCAATGCATTTAATTTAGCCGCATAACCACCAATATGGTACTGAAAAGACTTGCTATTTTTAGACCTGATATCGCCTTCAATTTTAAAATTAATATAACCGCTTTGCCATGACCAATACATGCCATTTCTAGGGTCCAAAGCGCCAGTTAAAATGCCTGCAACATTTGTAAGACTATCTATCCCAACATCAAAAACCACTCGGTTATATTTAACCTGTGTTGGAATTTCAAAGTTTAATGGAATAGGGTCTATTAAATCAATTAGATAAGCTTTTTCTGTATCTGTAAATGCCAATTTATCATTTTGATAAAACTTAAAATTGGACAAATAAACATTGCATTTACTTATATGGATCGTATCAGTTAAATAAATATGATCAATATCTGTTTCTAGAAAAAAGGTTGTTTTAATTGTTTGTGCACTTGCAGAAAACACATTAACCAAACAAAACAACACAAATACAATCCAAATAAATAATTTCATTATTTATCACTTTGGTTTAAATTTATGAATTATAAATCACAAAAGTACTAATCATAGTACCCTTCTTACAAATTACTTAAATCGCAAACAAAAAAAAGCCTGAAATTTTAATTTCAGGCTTTCCTATATATTAACAAGATTAAACTCCCAATAACATGCGTTGAGGATCTTCTAGTAGCTGTTTTACTCTTACTAAGAAACCTACAGATTCACGACCATCAATAATTCTATGATCGTATGATAAAGCCACGTACATCATTGGCCTTATGACTACTTGGCCATTAATGGCAACAGGTCTTTCCACAATATTATGCATTCCTAAAATTGCAGATTGCGGCGCATTAATAATTGGAGTTGACATCATTGAGCCAAATACACCACCATTGGTAATTGTAAAAGTTCCGCCCGTCATTTCTTCCAATGTTAATTTATTTTCTCTTGCTTTCGTTGCTAATTCTACAACTGCTTTTTCTATTCCTGCTAGTGATAATGACTCTGCATTTTTAATAATTGGAACTACTAAACCTTTTGGAGCGGAAACTGCTATTGAAATGTCTGCATATTGATGAAAAATAATTTCATCGCCATTAATTTGTGCATTGACAGCCGGAAACTCTTGTAATGCTTCACATACAGCCTTAGTGAAAAATGACATGAAGCCTAAACCAACACCATGCTTCTCTTTGAACTTATCTTTATACTTTGCACGAATATCCATGATAGGTTGCATGTCTACTTCATTAAAAGTAGTCAACATTGCAGTTTCATTCTTAACCGCTACCAATCTTTTCGCAACTGTTTTTCTCAATGAAGACATTTTTTCAGCACGTTTAATTCTTGCACCTACAGTATTAGCCACTGTTGATTCCGCTGTAGGTTTTGGAGAAGAAATATTTGCTGCTTGCGCATCCTCTTTTGTTATTCTTCCGTCTTTGCCGGAACCTTTAACAGCCTGTGCTTCCAAGCCTTTTTCAGCTAAAATTTTAGCTGCAGCTGGTGATGGATGACCAGTTGCATAGTTTTCTGTTGATGCCACCGGAGCAGCTTTTACCGCTGGTGTTTCTTTAGCAGGTGCAGCCTCAGGCTTAACAGCTGCCGGAGCAGATGCTGGTGCTTTAGCACTATCATCTATTGCGCAAACAACAGATCCGATTGCGATGGTATCGCCTTCAGCTGCTTTAGTAATAAGCACGCCAGCCTTTTCAGCTGTCAATTCAAATGTTGCTTTATCTGACTCTAACTCTGCAATAATTTCATCCATCTGCACATAGTCACCATTGTTTTTAATCCATTTTGAGAGTGTTACTTCTGTAATTGATTCACCTACTGCAGGTATTTTCATTTCTATACTCATGGCTGAATTTATTTTTTCTTCGTTGATTTTTTAACTGTTTTAGTCGCTACGTTTTTGCTAACTACTTTCTTTGCTGGTGCTTTTTTAGCAACTGATTTTGAAGTAGCTGCTTTTGCAGACTTTTTAACTACTGCCTTTTTTGCTGGCGCTTTTTTAGCTGCGGCTTTTTTTACTTCTACTTTTTTAACCGCTGCTTTTGTGTTAGCTGCTTTTTTTATTGGGGCGTTTTTAGCAACTGTCTTTTTAGTAGATGATATAACTTGCTCCATTTCAAATGCAGTGTTTACAATATATTCCTGCTGTCTAGTATGTTGCTTGTTATAACCTGTTGCTGTACTACTACTTGCTTTTCTAGCAATCACCTCAATTGGGTCTCTACGCATTTGCGTAAGTATGAATGGCCAAACCCCCATATTTTTTGGTTCTTCTTGAACCCAAAACATTTCGGTTGCGTTGCTATATTTTGAAATAATGTTTTGAATTTGCGCAACTGGGAAAGGAAATATTTGTTCCAATCTAATAATTGCTACATCTTTTCTGTTTTCTTTTTGTTGTTTTGCAAGTAAATCATAAAATATTTTTCCTGAACAAAACAAAATGCGTTTCACATCTTTCGATTTTACATTTACATCATCGATAACCTCTTGAAATGCTCCTTTTGTAAATTCATTCAAGCTGCTAACGCAAGCAGGATTTCTTAACAAACTTTTAGGGCTAAATACGACTAGCGGTTTGCGGAATGGACGATGCATTTGCCTTCTCAATAAATGAAAATAATTAGCAGGTGTTGTACAATTTGCTAATTGGATATTTTCACCGGCACAAGCTTCTAAAAACCTTTCAATTCTTGCAGATGAATGCTCTGGACCTTGCCCTTCATATCCATGTGGCAATAACATTACTAATCCATTTGACCTTCTCCATTTATATTCTGCACTTGTAATGAATTGATCGACGATGATTTGCGCACCATTGAAGAAATCTCCAAATTGAGCCTCCCAAATAGTTAATGTATTTGGCGATGCCATCGCATATCCATATTCAAAGCCCAATACACCATACTCAGACAAATGTGAATTGTAAATATCAAAGCTCGCTTGTTTTTTAGAAATTGATTGTAATGGTATTATTTCCTCTTCTGAATCTTCAATTTTTACAACTGCATGACGGTGAGAGAAAGTACCACGTTCAACATCTTGACCACTCAATCGCACTGGGAATCCTTCTTCCATTAATGTGCCATAAGCCATCAACTCTCCCATCGCCCAATCAAATACTTTTGTCTCTTTGCTCATCTTTTTGCGATCGGCAAATAACCTTTGGATTTTTGCAATGAACTTTTTATCGGCAGGTAATGAAGTGATTTTATCCGCAATATTTAAAAATAATTTTTCTTCAACTTTGGTATCCCATTTAGTTGTAAAATCTTTGGGAGTTGAAAATCTAAAATCCTTCCAAGCACCTTGAAACAAAGGTTCTACGGCAGTATTTTCTTCTTGCTTAGCTTCGTTTAATCTTTCTTGCAAATGATTCCTAAACTGAGCATCTATCGCTTTTGCTTCTTGTTCGTTAATTGATCCATCTTGAATTAATTTATGAACATAAATTTCTCTTGGATTCGGATGGCTTTCAATTGTTTTATAAAGCAAAGGTTGTGTAAACCTTGGCTCATCAGATTCGTTGTGACCGTATCGACGGTAGCACAATATATCTATGAAAACATCGGTAGCATACTTTTGACGATATTCTAAGGCATATTGAATAGCTAAAACAAGTGCTTCTGCATCATCCCCGTTAACGTGAAATACAGGAGAAAGTGTTGTCTTAGCTACGTCTGTACAATATGTACTTGACCTTGCGTCTTTATAATTTGTTGTGAAACCAATTTGATTATTGATAACTAAATGTATGGTACCACCTGTGCGGTAACCATCCAATTTTGACATTTGCAATACTTCATAAATAATTCCTTGACCTGCAATTGATGCATCGCCATGAATTAATATTGGTGCAATTTTAGATAAATCGTTATTGTATTTTTTATCAATTTTTGCCCTCACCATTCCTTCAACAACAGGATTAACCGCCTCTAAATGTGAAGGGTTTGGCGATAGACTTAAATGTACTTTTTTACCACTCTCTGTTTTTATATCTGTTGAATAACCTAAATGATATTTTACATCTCCACCAAATGGATCATTCGGATTAAACTTTCCTTCAAACTCTTTGAAAATTTCTTTATATGTTTTATTCATTATATTAGCTAGCACATTGAGTCTTCCTCTATGTGCCATACCAATAACAAATTCTTCTAAGCCTAATTCTGCTCCATTTTCAATAATTGCATCTAGCGCAGGGATAAGCGTTTCAGCGCCTTCTAACGAAAATCGTTTTTGTCCTAAAAACTTAGTGCCCAAAAAGTTTTCAAATATTACTGCTTGGTTTAATTTTTCTAAAATTCTTTTTTTAGTGCCCAAAGCATAAGCAGGTTGATTGCGACTTTTTTCAAATCGTTCAATAAACCATTTCAATCTTTCTGGATGACGAATAAACATGAATTCGCATCCAATAGATTCGCAATAAGTAGTATCTAATAACTGAACAATGTCTTTTAATTTTGCAGGACCAATTCCTACTTCTACTCCAGCATTGAAAACAGTTTCTAAATCTGCGTCGCTTAATCCGAACTGTGTTATTTCTTTTCCTGGAAAATATTTTCTTCTCTCGCGGACAGGATTTGTTTTTGTAAATAAATGTCCACGTGTACGATAACCGTTAATTAAATTTAATACGGCAATTTCTTTCAAGAAATGATCTGGTGTTTCAGAAGATACACTTGTAGCATCCGAACTTCTACCCAAATCAAAACCTTCAAAAAATTTCTGCCAACCAAAGTCGACAGATGCAGGGTCTTCCTGATATGACTGATATAAACTTTCTATGTATTCGGAAGAATTATTGGTTAGGTATGTTAAATTATCCATTGCTATTATTCAAACTGAGGGGCAAAATTACAAATTTATAAGGTTTTAAAGGTTTTTTTGACATTTAAAAAACCATTTATTTTGAAATATTATTTACTAAAAAATGATGAAGGTCATTTACTTCAATCAGGGGAATACAACGAGGTTGAACCAATGGTTTATGGGCTGAAATAGCTGCTCCTGCTATTAAAACAGTAGCATCCGGGAAAGATTCAAGCATTTGCCTCATTTTTTCTGCCAACGGTTCAAGTCCTAAATCTGCCGTAAATACGGTTAAAATGTATTTTGGTTGATAGGACTGGGCAACTTCTTGAACGTAGGGAATGGGTAAGTTTTGACCCAAATACAACGAAGGGAAACCCTTAGATCGGACTATAAATTGAGAAAGCAATAAGGCAATTTCGTGAAATTCACCTTCAGGCAGAAACAACAAAAAGTTATTATGTTCGTCATTTTCAGGTATGGGTAATTCATCAATTGCAACAATTAACCGTTGCTTAATTAAACTTGAAGCAAAATGTTCATGAGCAGGGCCAATAAGACCTGTTTGCCAGAGAACTCCAATTCGATTTAAAAAAGGATAAATAAATTGAAGCATTGTTTCCTCCGCGCCAAATTCTTGAATGCAATCTTGAATGATAATCTTAAACTGATTTTCATTAAGGTTTAAAGTGTGTGCAATTAATTGCTGAACTATTACAGCAGATTGATCATTTGTAATTTTTAATGCTTGAATTTTTTCTGCTATTTCAGATTCAGTTAATTCTGCTATTTCGGAAATCTTTACACCACTTTCAATCAAACATGCAATGTTTAAAAAAATGCGCAAGTCGAAATCATCGTAATACCGAATGTTTGTGACGGTTCGCTTTGCGTGGATTATATTGTATCGCTGCTCCCAAATTCTCAAAGTAGCTGATTTAATACCAGTAATAGCTGCAATATCCGAAATAGAAAACCTATTGACTTGTTTCATTTTAGAAGTTCATATCATCCATCCCACCTTGGCTTCCTTCTTCTCTTCCGCTTCTTTTATTCTTTTGAAAATCGGCTTTACCGAATTTGTAAATTAAAGAAAAAGTTAAAAGCTGTGTATCTCTTTTATGCTTAGTATATTGAAAATAATTTAAACCATAAGTATCGAAACGCATGGATCTGGTATTAAATATATCAGATAAGTTTGCTGATATTATTGCTTTACTTTTAAACAGATCTTTTTTCAATCCAATATCAAAAGAATACATTTCTTTAAATTCACCTTGCGCAGTTACACCAGGCGAAGTATAGTTTCCTGAAAATTGAACATCAAATAATTTAGGAAGTTTTGTACTTGACATCACTTTAATAGAACCGTTTGAGCCAGTTTTTAACTCGCCACTGGTATTGCTTACGGCAATTTCATTTCTAAATAAATTCAAATTAGTCGTCAAAGTCCAAAATTTCATCAATTCGGTTACGGCAATAAATTCAAATCCATAATTTCTAGAGAAACTTAAGTTTTGAAAAGTTACCGTAGAAACTCCTGTGGTATCCACAATTCTGAAACGCTGTATTTGATCATTTGTTTGTCTCAAATAAATAGTAGACGTTAAAGTATTTCTTTTCCAATATTTGATATAGCTTAATTCATAAGCATCTACATACTCTGGTTTCAAATTTGGATTTCCTGTTCTTAAATTTCTTGGATCAGAAAAGTCAGTGAAAGGGTTTAAATTATTAACCTGCGGACGATTGATTCTTCTAGAATAATTCAACTGAATTTCTTGATCCATTGACATTTTTCTAGCAAAGTATACACTCGGGAAGAAACTTAAATATGGTTTATTGTTTTTAATTCCTGCGGTGCGTTGGTCTGTTTCAATTTGTGCGTGCTCAGCTCTTAATCCAACCTGAACGCCCCATTGACCAATAGTTCTGCTGTAATTAGCATATGCTGCCTTTATAAATTCTTTATAAATAAAATGATTGGACTGATTGGTGTTTAAGATGGTATCTCCTGTTGCGTTGTCTGAAACTTTATAATCTGCATCGTTTGAACGATAACTTACTTTAAAACCGGTTTCAACTTTTGATTTTTCATTAATTGGATTGGTATAATCTACTTTTATTGCTGCCAAATTTACAACTCCATCATTTATTGCATCTTGATAAAGATGGGAATTATTTATTGTTGATGTAGTCCCATAAATCGTATTCGCATCAGTTGTGTTTTTTGAATAGGAAACATCTGCAGTTAACTCTTTTTTGGGTTTTAAGAAAGTCTTTCTGTAGTTAACCCCCAGGTCTAAATTAATATTATTTTCTGTACTATTATTTAACCTCGACAACGCATCTGTTTGTTGATGAATAACATTGTAATTTGCGTTTTCACTTACTCCATTTGCTATTTTTTTTGAACTACTAAAAGTGCTTGTGAATCCGATAGTAGAACGACTATTGATATATCGATCAACTCCAAGTCGTATTACATGATTTTTATTGTCATTGTGATTATATCCTAATTGATCATTAAAAGTAGTATCTGTATTGAAATTGGTGCGAATATTCAAAGTTCTTGAATTAATTTGATTCACCCTTAAATTATATCCTGTTGAAATGTTCCACTTTTTATTTTTAAAGTTTAAGTTGTACCCTAAATTATACCTCCCATTGCCTGATGTAACAGAAGTATTCACACTACCATTTAAACTTACTTGTTTGTTTTTCTTTAATACAATATTGATGATGCCTGATGTGCCGTCTGGATCATACTTTGCACTTGGGTTAGTAATCAACTCTACACTCTCTATTGCAGAAGATGGGATTTGTTCCAGCACTGCATTTCTATCTGTACCGGTTAAAGTAGAAATTCGCCCGTCAATTAAAACCGTTACATTACCGCTACCCCTTAAGCTTAAATTTCCATCTATATCAAGCGTAACTGATGGTATGGTTTGCAAAACATCATTAGCTGTGCCACCGGTTGATAAAATATTTTTTTCTACATTGAAAACTTTCTTATCTATGGCCATTTGCAACATGCCTCTTTCAGCCTGTACTGTTGCCTGCGCAATTTGTTTAGTTGCACTGTACAATTTAATTACACCTAAAACTATTTCTGGCTGAGATGGGTTTAAAAATATGGTGTCACTTGTTAACGAAACATAACCAATAAAACTATATAACATTTTTACCCTACCCGGCTTCAATTCATTAATTTTAAAATACCCTTTTTCATCTGCCACATCACCTGTAATTACTTTATTGTCTCTAATATTAATTATAGAAACCGTCGCAAATGGTATTCCCTTTTTGGTATTTCCATCCACAATTTGACCTGCAACAGAAATAATTGCCGGTAAATTCCCTTGCATTCTCATAGAGGGCGATTGGGCAATTGCTTGAGTAGTGGTATATAAAAAAGCTAGTAATAGAAAAAATCTTTGTTTCATGGTTAATTTAAAAGGCAAATATACAAAAAGCCTAGGTGCAATGTACTTAAATGCAAGATTTTGAGGCTAATCATGGAAAAGTTGCTTAATCCTAGAACAACTTCAATTACATTTTGTTGTAGGTTTATGAAAATTGAAAAAAACACCCCAGATACGTCTCTAATTGACCTCATTGGAGATGAACACTTTTCGAGTTCAGCAGATACACCTTTGAGAGCAGATGCTTTTGATTTGGATGATGATTTAAAAATTGAACTCATAGAAAAAAACTTCCGTGAAATAATGCATGTTTTGGGCTTAGACCTTTCTGATGATAGTTTAAGTGGCACTCCCAAAAGAGTTGCAAAAATGTACGTGAAAGAAATTTTCAGAGGGCTAAACCCTGCTAATAAACCGAAAATTTCGATGTTCGAAAATAAATACAAATACAACCAAATGTTGGTTGAAAAGAACATCACTTTTTATAGTAATTGCGAACATCACTTTGTTCCAATTATAGGCAAAGCACATGTTGCTTATGTTTCTAATGGAAAAGTAATCGGGCTATCTAAAATTAATCGAATAGTTCAATATTTTTCACAGAGACCACAAGTTCAAGAAAGATTGACCATACAAATTGCGAACGAATTAAAATCGATATTAAATACCGAAGATGTTGCAGTTGTAATTGATGCCCATCATTTATGTGTTTCGTCTAGAGGGGTGAGCGACGTAAACAGCAGCACCGTTACAGCAGAATACAGTGGTGTATTTCTAAACAACGAAAAAAGAGAAGAATTTTTAAAATACATTTCGCTTTCAATTTAAATTTCATGGAAATAATAAAAGATAAAAATATTTTAATTGTTGGCGCAACAGGTGGAATTGGAAAGGCAACAGCAAAATTACTTAAACAATCTGGTGGAAATTTATTTTTATGCAGCACTAACGCTTCAAAGCTTAGTGCATTGGCAGATGAGTTAAATATTCCGGCACAACAAACATTTATATTAGACATTAGCGATGCAAATGCAGTAAAAAATATTGCAAACAAAATTCATGATCAAATTTCTGCGATTGATATCCTAATTAATGCAGCGGGTATCGGCATCATTAAGCCAATTGAAAATTTAACCGAACTAGATTTTATGCAAAGCATACATATAAATTTGGCAGGTGCATTTTACTTAGTTAAGAACTTTATCGAACCGATGAAATTGGCTAAGAAAGGTTTAATAATTAATATTCCCGGTGTTTTAGGTAAGACACCAATGGCAGGCGCAGCAGCCTATTCAGCCTCTAAGTATGGATTAAACGGCATGATGAAATCCATTAGAGAGGAATTAAAAAGAACCGATATTCGAATTACCAATATATTTTTAGGCGGCACAGATTCTGCATTTTGGGATCAAATTGATTTACGCGTACAACGTGATAAATTTATTCAAGCAGAAGAAGTTGCAAAATCAATTTGGTTTTTATGTCAACAACCCAATTCGGGCGTAGTTTCAGAACTTGTATTACAACCTTTTAATCATCAGGCTATCTAATGAGACATTTATTGTTGAATGATATTGCGGAAATGAATAGCAGATATCGTGCTACCTTCATCAACTCACTCAGTGGTTTTAAAAGTTTAAATTTAGTGGGTACGGTTTCGGAAACAGGTGTCAATAATTTAGCGCCGTTTAATTCTATTGTTCACATTGGCGCAAACCCACCTTGCCTTGGAATGATAGCTAGACCTGCAACAGAAGAGCATCAAACATTGGCTAACATTAAAGCTAATAAACAATACACCTTGAATGCCGTAAACGAAAGTATTTTTGAACAGGCACATCAATGCAGTGCAAAATACACAGCAGATCAATCTGAATTTACAGAAACAGGGTTGCCTTTGTTTTATTCAGAAAAACTTAAAGCACCATATGTTGCGTCTTCAAACATAAAAATTGGATTAGAATTGATTGAAATTATTCCAATACATTTCAATCAAACATCGCTCATTATTGGGAAAATAATTGAAATAATTTTACCCGAATCTATTATTGAAGAAGACGGTTTTGTAAATATTGCTAAAGCTGGATCTATTACTTGCAATGGCTTAGACAGCTACTACAAGGTTTCTCCCTTAAAACGTATTCCTTACGCTAAACCCTAAAATAAAAATTTAAGCTCAATTGGCTTTGGCGATTCAGCAGAAATAGTAATAATTGCATAAGCTGTTTCTTTCGGTTTAATTTCTTTTGCAATGATTGTATTGTAAGCCAATTCTGCTTGAAATTGTTTATTGGAATTTACTTTTACAATTATATTTCCTAATGAAAGTAAAGGGCCTGCGACTAAACCTGCAGGAAAGTTTGCTACACTGGCGCCATTTGTAGTCTGTACCTGTGGCGTTAGCGCGAATAATAAAAATGCCAATGATGGCCATGATTTCTGTTTGAGAAGTTGTGCAACCTTTTGATTCTCTTCCAAAACCAACGGCTGATTTTCAGAAGTAAAAACAAAATCCTTTTCAAATACAAATGATCGATCGGTAGTATTTTCTATTTTCAATGCAATTACTTGCAATTTATTTTTGCTTTCTTTCTTTGCGAATCTTTTGTTATTCAATTCTGCTAAAACACCGTATCGATAAGACAACTTTAAGCCTTGATAATTTCCTGCTAACTCATAGTTTAAATAAGCAGGTTCTATTGGATTATAAATAGCAGCACAGCCACTTAAAAAAATGGCCAATAAAACTAAACAGTAGGTTTTTATTTTCATTTGCATGCAATTTATTTATTTTTTTTCAAAAAAAATGGCCAATCGATTGATTGGCCATTTATTAAATACATTCTTTCAATTATTCTTTGATTAATCTAAGTGTATTTGAAGAATGATCAGTTGTTAATCTTACAAAGTAAACACCATTTGCAAAGCCTGAAATGTCCATTGGAATTGCATTTGCACCAGTAATATTTTCATATACTCTGCTTGCAATTAATTTACCATCTAAAGCATAAACAGCTAAAGTAACAGCAGATGCATTTTTCAAGTCAAACGATATAGTAGCTGTACTAGCAGCAGGGTTCGGATAAATTTGAACATCATCAGGACCCGCTAAAGTTTGGATGCCAGTTACGTTTGTTCCAATTTCCATACCAGCTGTATAACCTTTAGCAACCGCTTCGTCAATGGTTGAATTTGAAGCATTTTCAATGCCGCCATTTGGATTGATAAGCATGTTAATGATGTGCATTTTATTTGTTCTCCAACCTGTTGGTAATACGTATGTATATGTATGCGTAACGCTTGTTCCGCTATCTGCACTTGCACCAAAGGCATTTGCATATCCTTCAAAAGATGGGCAAATTATTCTTGCTACGTGATCGTATTTCATTTTAGTATATGGAACTGGATTAGCTAATAATTCAAATCCACCCATCACTCCATTTGCACCGCCTGCATATGCATTTGCTTGACTCCAAGTAGAACCTGTTCCTCTTACAGAGTCTTCAGTTAATACACATGCCATTTTATAATCACCAGCAATTGCACTATTGAATTTAGTAGTTACAGACACTTTTAACTCACGGGTAGTAGCATTATATGTGGCACCATTTTCTAAAACTGCAATTGGTGCATTGACTATTTTATTCAAGAAATTAGCTTCTAATTGACTAGGGTCAAATGCTGCTCCTCTATCTACAATTACTTCTGGATAGCCTGATAAATAAGCTGCCATTCCTGCATCGTACATAGTGTAAGTCATTGGATCTGAATTGTGCACTGCAATTGGAGCGAAATACCCTTCATAACTATGGTTCATTAAATCCATAAATACCGCACCTCTTGGACACCATTGGCACCAAGTTCCTGTTCCTTCTTCTGCAACTACAATTTTTCCTGGCGCAGGATTAACAGGTGAAAGTGTAATAGTTTTAATGTTATCTGTACTATCCCCATCTGATGCATTTCCATTTACATTAGAAATAGTGGCAATCGCATTATTGCTGCCATTTGCTAATGTTACATTTTGATCAAAAGTAACATCGTAAGTAGCCAATGATGCAATGCTTACACCTGTTACATTTTTTGTTTGCGAATTTCCATTGTAATTCAAATTGATATCAAAAGAAGTTATAGCGGTGTTTCCTAAATTTCTAATTTGCGCAGCAGCAGATTTAGTTTGTCCAGTTAAGCCTGAAGCAATGTCTAAACTTGTTAATGCAGCATTAAATGAAGGCAATACATATGGCGTAAAGTTGTATGCCACATCATCTACCCAATAAGATGCAGATGCATTTGCTGGATAAATATCGATTGACGCAATTTGATTTACTGAATTACTAAATGATCCTTGCAAAGTATCATTGATAAATACATTCCACTGGTTGGTATTTAAATTAATCACGTATTTTAATTCAAACCATGAACCTTGAGGATAATTACCTGCAAACAATTGTCCACCTGTATTTCCCATGGTTAAAGTTTGATCTGCATTCATATAACAATCTAATGCCCAAGTTTGACCTATAGTGGCTGTAGCTTGAAAATTGAAATAAGCAGTTTTAGTACTAGGAACTTTAAATTTTGCTTTGAACATGAATGTTCCTGAATTATATACACCACCAAAAGGCAAGACCACATCATTCGGGCCACCTGTTGCAGAGGTAGATGAAAAATAAATAGATTTAGTACCGCTGTAAGAATCAGAAGCCACTACGGTAACATCTTCAGTTCCACCATCGGCATTGCTCCATGTAGTCCAATTTGGAGATTGAGGACCCAATTTTGACCCTACTGTGTAGGATTCGAAATCATCGCTGAAAGTTTGAGCCTTTGCCGTAAAACCCAAAAGAGCTATGGCTGCAAATAAAGTAAATTTTAATTTCATAGGTTATTTTTTGATTTTCAATTGATTAATAAAATTAATGAAATAATGCGGATTGACAAATTAGCTGTTATTATTTAATTTGAAGCCTTGTTAATATTTGATTATCAACTAGATGACTTTGAACAATAGCTTCAACATCGTCTATTTGCACATTACCATAAAAAACGCCATCTGGGTAAACAACAAGTGACGGTCCAAGTTCACAAGCATCTAAACAGCCTGTACTTTGTGTCCTAATTTCAATTGCCAAGCCTTTTTCTTTTAATTGCTTTTTAAATTCAGCAACCAACGCTAAGCCGTGTTCGTTACCACAGCTTGGTTTTGCGGCACCTTCTGGTCTTTGATTGGTGCAAATAAATATATGTCTATTGTATTTCATGTTTCAAATTAAGTAATTTAAAACTATAATTTGCTTCATTGGTTATAAATATGATGAAAACCATTTTAATTACAGGAGGTACCGGGCTAATTGGTAGCAAGCTTAGTAAATTACTGATCTCAAAAGGCTATCAGGTAAGGCATCTGAGTCGCAACCCGGTTAGTAGCGAATTGATTAACGCTTACTATTGGGATTTACATAAAAAAACAATTGAATCAAATGCATTTAATGGTATCGATGCGATTATACATTTAGCCGGTGCAGGTATAGCCGATGAAAAATGGTCTTCAAAAAGAAAAAAAGAAATTGTCAATAGCCGTGTTGATAGCACGCAACTTTTATTTGACTATGTCAGTAAAATGCAAAAGCCTATTCAAACATTTATTGCTGCTTCTGCAACTGGAATTTATCCTAATCACCCAACAACATTGTATGGCGAGAGTGGACCTTTTGCAAGTGATTTTTTAGGAAACTGTTGCACTCAATGGGAAGATAAAATTGATCAATTTGAAAGTATTGGAATTAGAACTGTTAAACTAAGAACAGGTATTGTATTAGCTAAATCTGGTGGCGCATTACCTAAGATGGCTAACCCAATAAAATTTGGTTTGGGTTCTGCAATTGGAGACGGGAAACAATGGATGAGCTGGATAGATGAAGACGATTTGGTGAATATGTATTTGTTCGCGCTTGAAAATAAAACTTTAAATGGTGCCTACAACGCAGTCAGTCCGAGGCCTTGCAACAATGAAGCATTTACAAAAACACTTGCAAATACTTTACACAGATGGATTTTATTACCAAAAATTCCTGCATTTTTCATTAAAATATTACTAGGAGAAATGTCTATAATTGTATTAGGTAGCACTAAAGTTTCTGCAGAAAAAATATTGGCCGCTGGATTTGAATTTAAATTTGAAAACCTTGCAAAAAGCTTAGATAAAATTTACCATGAATAATAAACTTCAAATATTTTGGTTTAGAAGAGACCTTAGATTACAAGATAACCACGCATTTTTTGAATCACTTAAAAGTGGGGAAGCTGTTCAAGCAATTTTTATTTTTGATAAAAATATACTCGAAAAATTAGATGACAAACAAGATGCAAGAGTCAATTTTATTCATCAACAAATCATAAGATTAAACAATGAACTTTCGCAATATGGTGCAAGCCTTTGGGTGTTTTATGGCAATCCAGTAAATGTTTTTGAGCAGGAATTAGCAACAAGACTGCCATTAAATACTAAAATTGGAACCGTCTATGCAAACCACGACTATGAACCTCAGGCAATAAGCAGAGACCAAAATATTAAGTCAATTTTATTAGCTCAAAATAGCGCCCTGCTCACTTTTAAAGACCAATGTATTTTTGAAAAAAAGGAAGTAGTAAAAGATGATGGTTTACCATATACCGTTTTTACCGCTTATAAAAACAAATACTATAAAACATTAACATCCGAAAGTTTCTCTTCATTTGAAACAGAAAAGTATTTTGAAAATTTACATCAACATGAAGGTTTTCCAATACCAAGTTTGAACGAAATTGGATTTGAAAAAAGCGCCATTACTTTTCCTGAGATTGAATTCGAATCGATACTGGCTAACTATGCAAATACCAGAAATATTCCAAGTTTAAAGGGTACTAGTAGAATAAGCATACACTTAAGATTTGGAACAGTTAGTATACGTAGCCTTGCAAAAGCATCCTTTGGGAAAAGCGAAGTCTGGTTTAATGAATTGGTTTGGAGAGATTTTTATTTTCAAATATTATGGCATTTCCCACATGTAGTTAACTCAGCATTTAAACCACAATATGACCACATCATTTGGCGAAACAATGAAGCCGAATTCGAGAAGTGGTGTATGGGTCAAACGGGCTACCCTATTGTAGATGCAGGCATGCGCGAGCTAAATGAAACTGGTTTTATGCACAACAGAGTGCGCATGATTGTAGCAAGCTTTTTAACCAAACATTTATTAATAGACTGGAAATGGGGAGAAGCTTATTTTGCAAAAAAATTACTTGACTTTGAATTGTCATCAAACAACGGCGGTTGGCAATGGGCTGCTGGTTGTGGCTGCGATGCTGCACCCTATTTTAGAATTTTCAATCCAGAAGAACAAACTAAAAAATTCGACCCAAAGTTTTTATACATCAAAAAGTGGGTGCCAGAATTTCAGGAATTTCATTACCCCAAACCTGTTGTTGATCATAAATTTGCTAGAGAACGATGCTTAGCTACTTATAAAGCTGGACTTCAAAAATTATAATGCTGTATTTTTATAATCGTAAATCTTTTGAATTACTGATTCATATTTTTGTAAAATAACTTTTCGCTTTAAACTTAATTTAGGAGTCATTTCGCCTGCATCTATTGAAAACTCTTTGGGTAACAATTCGAACTTTTTAATTTTTTCCCAATTACCAAATCCTAAGTTGTACTTATCTACCTCTTTCTGAAGCCTACTGTATACAAGCGGATGTTCAATTATCTCTTGGTCGGTGGTGTAAGCGATTTTCTTAAGTTTACACCAATCTTTCAAGAACATAAAACTTGGAACAATTAATGCAGCTGGGAAACGCTCGTTTTCTCCAATTACTAAAATTTGCTCTATAAATTTAGACTCTTTGAATTTGTTTTCCATCACACCCGGTGCAATGTATTTTCCGCCAGCTGTTTTGAATATTTCTTTTTTACGATCGGTAATTTTCAAATACCTCCCATGTACTAATTCTCCAATATCACCTGTATGAAACCAACCATCTTGATCAATGACTTCTGCTGTTGCTGCTTGATTTTTATAATAACCCTGCATCACATTTGTTCCTCTTACCAATATTTCTCCATCAGAAGCTAATTTCATTTCAACTCCAGGTATAACGGGGCCACAAGTTCCAAAGTAATGCTTGTCTTTGTCAAGCCCTGTCATTGTTACTACAGGAGACGTTTCAGTTAAACCGTATCCTTGCAGCACTGGAATTTTTGCAGCCCAAAATACACGTGCTAATCTATCTTGCAGTGCAGCTCCGCCAGATGCTGCAGCAACAATGTTTCCACCAAAAGCATCGCGCCATTTATTGAATACAATTTTATTAGCAAGCTTTAATTGGAATTCGTACCACCAACCATTAACGCCATCATATTCATATTTCAAACCCAAATTAAGCGCCCAAAAAAATAAAACTCTTTTGATGCCTTTTTGCGCATTTCCCTTTTCCACAATTCGATCATACACTTTCTCCAATAGTCTTGGAACAGTAGTAAACATATTAGGTTTAACTTCAAGAAAGTTCGCAGCAATTTTATCTAACGATTCTGCATAAAAAATATTTGTGCCTTTACTCAAATACATATAAACAATAATTCGTTCATAAATATGTGATAAGGGTAGGAAACTCAAGGAGCGATAAGCA
Organism: Sphingobacteriaceae bacterium; assembly: GCA_024645045.1. Taxonomy (GTDB): domain Bacteria; phylum Bacteroidota; class Bacteroidia; order Sphingobacteriales; family Sphingobacteriaceae; genus CAIKLP01. Next base: position 3,759 of record JAHEGO010000019.1, on the reverse strand, counting down.
CCTGGAGGAATCAATGGAGTGGCAGCAAATAAATTACTTAACAAATTATGATGTGAGAGCATCACTCCCTTTGGGTTTCCAGTTGTTCCAGAAGTATAAATCAAGGTGAATAAATCGCTAGGCAAAACTTTTGATTGATATGCTTCAATCAAATGAAAGTCGTTTGCATCTCCTAATTTTGAAATACTTTTCCAATGTTGAAAATTTTCTGATTGCTCAAAAGTATAAATAGTATTTAACGATGGGGTTAACGATTGCACATTTGCAATCTTATTTGCTAGCTCAGAATTCTCAGCAAAAACAATTTTAATTTCGGCATCATTGATAATGTAAGTAATATCTGCTGCAGATAAAGTTGGATACAATGGCACATGTATTCCACCAATTTGCATCACAGCAAAATCAACAATATTCCATTGCGGTCGATTGGTTGAAATGGTAGCAACTGCATCGCCTTTTTTTAAACCCAGCTTCAATAAGCCTAAACTTAACTCATTAACAGCTGCAGCAAATTCTTCGGTGCTGGTATGCACCCAAGCGCCATTGACTTTATATGAGAAAATGTTTTTGCCCGGATGTACTTCCTGAATAAAATTTAAAAAATCAAATACCCTAGTAACTTTTTGTATAGTTGTTATTTTATCCATGCTTTATAGGCAATTTCTTGTGCAGCTGTTTTTTGATCTAATTTTTCTAATTTATACTTAACTCCAGTGTTTTTAGTCAAAGTAACTCGGATCGTTTTAATAATTCCATCTCTTGAAATTAGTAAATCCATGCTTTCACCTGGTTTTTTACTCGCAGTAGCTTTAATTAAATCATCTATCCTGTAATTGTCAATAGCTAGAATTTCATCATTCACATTTAGCCCTGCAACATAGGCGCCTGAAGCACTTGAAATTGCTGAGACAACCAACTTTCCTGTTGTATTACTTGTATTAATACCCAAATATGCCTCGTTTTTATTAGCATTTAAGTCTGTTATTTTCAAACCTGCTGAATCTGCAATTGCGTTAAAGTCTATTGGATTTAAGCCATTGATATAGGCAGCATAAAATGAATCAAGGTTTTCACCACAAAATAATTCTAAGGCATCTTTAAACTCATCGTCACTGTAACCTGCAGCTTTGCCATCATCACTTTTAGCGTACATGTATTTCATTACATCATCTAAACTTTTTTTGCCTTTAGAATGATTAATGATTTTTAAATTCAACATCAATGCAATTACACTTCCTTTGTCATAATAAGAAACTTGTGTATTACCTGAATTTTCGTTGCGACGATAAAATTTAATCCATGCATCAAAACTTGATTCCGAAAGCGATTGAACCTTTGCACCAGGCAAATTAGCCAATGCTGTAAATTCATTTGCAATTATTTCCAAGTATTTATCTGCTGTTAGATGACCCGTTCTTCGTACAATCCAATTGTCGTAAAATGCTGTAAACCCTTCGGCAACCCAAAGCATTTTAGTATAATTTTCTTCATCATAATTAAACGGACCCAATGCAATAGGCCTTAAGCGCTTAACATTCCATAAATGAAAATACTCATGTGCTGCTAAACTAAGAAAACCATTGTACGTTGCTTCCGCCGCATAGGCGTTGCGTTGCATTTGTAAAGTGGTAGAATTTAAATGCTCTAATCCGCCGCCGCCAGCATTTACATTGTGTACTATGAATACATAGTTTTTACAAGGATGCGTACCGTAAATACTTTTTGCTTCTTCTATAATTTTTGTAAAATCTTTTTTGATTTTTTCTCTATCATAATTTCCCGAACCAACCATTACCACTTCGTGAGGTATTCCAGCAGCATCAAAAGAAATGACATCTTGATTGCCAATTTCTATAGGTGAATCAGCAAGTATATCGTAATTAGCAGCGCTTAATTCGAAAGGATTAGTTGCACTTTTCGATAAACTACATGATACTTTTTTCCAATTACTTTTAGGTGTAATTTTTAATTGTATAGGTGAGTCTTTCCATTCGTCTGCATACATAAAGATAGAACTGCCATTTAAATATGCATGAGATTCATCGATGAAGCTCGTGCGTACTGTCAATTCAAACGCATAAACCCTATATTGAAAAACGAAGTCTGTATTTTTACCGGCTTGTATGCGCCATGTGTTTTTATTGATTTTACTGCAATCTAAATTTTCTTTGTTCTGTGTATATGCGCTAACCCCTTCGACATTTCTTGCAAATTCACGAACTAAGTATGAACCCGGTGCCCACACTGGCATTTTTAAATCAACCTGTGTTAAATTATTTTGGTGAACTGTTAATTTAACATCCACATAATGTGCTTGAGCTTGGTCAAACGATAACTCATAAGTTAATTTAGGATTTGATGCAACTGCGAGCATGGACATAAATAATAAGCTAAAAAATAAAATTCCTTGTTTCATAAGATATTAATTAAAACAAGTATAAATAAAATTAAGCTTTATTAAAAATCAGCTCATTACCACTTTTCGATGTAAGCCGGTGGCATATTTACTAGAATAGTTTGCCCTAGCTCTCCGAGCCTTATGATAAACCGATGTGCCGACTTGATCTCTACTAGTTCACCTAAAAGCCCAATCATAGGGCCTGCGCTAATTCGAACACGAATTCCAGGTGCAAATTCTTCGTTGCTAACGTCTAAGTCTGCTTCGTTTGCTAATAAACGTTTGATTTGTTCAATAGCCTCTTCTCTAATGACTGCGGGCTTGCCATTGTAACGAATATATTTTACTACCCCTTTAACAGAAAGAACAACATCATGTTCCTTTGGATTGATACAAACAAACAAATAGGAATTAAATAATGGCATGTCGACCCATTTTTTTCGATCAGACCAGACGCGTAGTTTTTTAACTTGTGGAAAATAAACTGTAATTCCTCTCTTAATGAGCTCCTCGGTTACTTTTTTTTCTGCTCGTGGATTAGTATAAACGACTCTCCACTCTTGTACAATCTCTGCCATCATTTGAAAATTACAATACAAATATTGTTATTTTTTTCATTACAAAATAGGTTTTGCTAAACTTCTATTTTCATCTCCTGTTTGATAAGGCAAATAAGTAATGATGAATTGTAACATTTCGTCTTTGGTGCTCATACTTCCATCTCTGGCTCCGACCCATTTTGGAGGGCTGAAAGGGTTGTTAGGATTTGCTTTGGTATTATCGAATGTTGCTTCAACATAAATGGTACTCCCCTTTTTTAAGACCAACATTTTTGGAAAAGTATAAAAATACTGCCACCTAAAATCCCATTTAGGAATGCGAATTAAATTTACCTTTTTATTTTCTGGAGTAACCGCGTATGCTATAAATTCTTTACCCAATAAATGCATATGAGGATTAATTGTTAACAAAGACATGTCTTCGGTAAGGGTGTATTGCGTATAAAAAGTTTTAATAGAATCTGGCGGCACCATTAATTCAGGCGTAATTTTAGACAAGCCATATGTGCCCAGCTGAAATTCTTTTATTTTTCTCTTTGGCGCTTCTTTACTAAAGAAAATATTAAAAGTTGACTGGTCATATGCATCAACTGGCGTGGGCCCGTAATGTATATCATACAACAAAATGGCACCTTTTCTTTTCATTTCAAATCCGCCAATGCCTTCTGGGTAGAGCGCTGGAGTAACTCCAGGTAAGTAATTTGTAACCGATGGAATTCTCATCGGGAAACTACCATCGTCGTTGGCAATCTTCAGTTTTTTCCAAGCCTCTGCTAATGTATATTCGTAATTAGGAACAAC
>JAHEGO010000056.1:1999-24255 GCA_024645045.1 Sphingobacteriaceae bacterium | reverse complement strand
TGTTTAAGAATGGCCATAATTTGGTCCATATTTCCTGAAGCTTCTTTGATACCTGCAATGTTTTTTTCTTTGGCTAAACGTAAAGTAGTATCTACGCTCATGTTGGTGCCAGTTCTGCCAGGTACATTGTATAAAATAATTGGCAGCGGCGAATTTTTAGCTACCATTTGGTAATGCTTAACAATGCCTTCTTGATTAGGCTTGTTATAATAAGGGGCAACTGATAATATAGCAGTATAACCTTTTTTATCAAATGCTTTTAAATTTTCAATTACTTCCATGGTGTTATTTCCACCAATTCCAGCCACTAATGGAACTCTACCTGCTACTGTTTGTGCGGTAAAGCGAAAAATTTCTTTTTTCTCTTCTTTACTTAATGTAACAGATTCGCCAGTTGTTCCCATTGGAACTAGGTAATCAACTTTGTTAGCAATTAAACTATTGATTAGTTTTTGGTAACTTTTAAAATCGATGCTGCCATCTTTATGAAACGGAGTAACCATTGCCACTCCAGTGCCAATTAATTTTGAGATCATTTTTTTATTTGTTGTAAATAGTGGTTTAACTGCACAATAAAGCTTTGCATATCTAGCGATTTATCGTCAATCATAAAATCGTATGCTGCTACTGCATTGCTGTTGAATTTTCCAATTCGTAATTTTGCCCTTGATAAAGAAGCGATGTAGTTTAAGCTAAACTGATTGCTGTAATTTAAGCTAATTAGTAAATCAAAATTTTGTTTGTAGAAATTTTTAATGGCACTCAGCTTAGGCCTATGAAAAAAATCAAAATCGTTTGCAAAAATATAATTAGGATTAATGCTATGGTCTTTGTTGTTTTTCTTGTAATCTTTTATATCTATCAGTCCAATATATTCGACTTGTTTGCCTTGGTCTTTTAAAGATTGAATGTACTTTTTTGCAGTATCTATATCTGTTTCTTGGTGGGCTACAAAAAGCACTCCAATGGTTTTGGCATCGCTAAACATGATGGTCTCTCTGTGCACACGTCTGTTTAGCAAATTGCGCTTAAGCGTTCTGCGTGCGAAAAAATGACTTATTTGGCGATATAACTTTTTCATAATACTTATTGCAAAGGTAAGGTTTTTATCATTGAGAGGAGTTCCTCTTCAGAAATGATTTTTATACCTAATTCATTCGCTTTTTGAAGTTTACTTGGGCCCATATTATCTCCTGCAACTAAAAAACTTAATTTGCTAGAAATACTACTGCTAATTTTGCCTCCGTTTGCTTCAATTTTATCTTTTAGTTCTTCTCTTGAAAATTGACTAAAAACGCCAGAAATTACAAACGTAAATCCTTTTAGATTTTCACCTTCTACTACTTTTTCTATGCTATTGCTTTCGAATTGAAGGCCAGCTGCTTTCAACTTTTCTATTTGTTGTAGGTGTTCTGCTTTATTAAAATATTGAATGACACTTTCTGCAATTCTTTCGCCAATTTCATCAACTTGAATTAAAGCATCAAAATTTGCAGCCATCAATTGGTCTATGTTTCTAAAATGAGCCGCTAATTTTTTTGCAACGGTTTCTCCAACATAGCGAATACCTAAACCAAAAAGCACTTTTTCAAATGCATTCTTTTTAGATTGTTCAATTCCTTCAATTAAGTTATCGACCGATTTTTCTGCAAAACGATCGAGGGACAAAATGGAATTTCTATTATTTTTTAAATCATAAATATCTGCTATGGTTTTAATTAAACCTGCATGATATAATTGTTCGATGGTTTCATCTCCAAGGCTGTCGATATTCATTGCTTTACGCCCAGTGAAGTGTTGCATCTTGCCAATTACTTGAGGGCTACAACTGCTTTCGTTAGGGCAATAATGTTGTGCTTCTCCATCTTTGCGAATCAGTGCTGTGCCGCATTCTGGACAATGGCTAATGTATTTAATTTTTTGCGCAAATAAATCGCGTTTGCTTTTGTTTACTTCAATAATTTTTGGAATAATCTCTCCACCTTTTTCAACTTTCACAATATCGCCTTCGTATAAATCTAATTTTTCAATTTGATCAGCATTGTGTAAGGAAGCTCGTTTAACTGTTGTGCCTGCTAATAAAACTGGTTGTAAATTAGCAACAGGAGTAATAGCGCCCGTTCGGCCAACTTGATAGGTTACGGCTAATAATTTGGTTTCTACTTCTGCCGCTTTAAATTTATAAGAAATTGCCCATCTTGGCGATTTAGCTGTAAAACCAAGGTCTTGTTGCTGTTCGTAATTATTAACTTTTAATACAACGCCATCAATATCATAACTCAATTGATAGCGTTCTTTATCCCATTTCTGAATAAAATGTTGAACCTCTGTAATGTTTTTACAAACCGCATAAGTAGGAGATACATTAAATCCCCAAGCTTTTAATTTAGCTAAGCTTTCAGAATGGTTTTTTAAATCAGATTGTTCGGCAATTAAAAAATATAAGAAACAATCTAAATTTCTTTTGGCTACTTCTTTTGAATCTTGCATTTTCAAGGTTCCAGATGCAAAATTTCTAGGATTTGCGTAGGCGGTTTCTCCTAATTCATCACGGTCTTTGTTGAGTTGTTCAAATACAGTACGGTGCATTAATATTTCGCCCCTCACTTCGAAAGTTGCTGGAAAGTCCGCGCCTATAGGCAATTGTAGCGGTATGCTTTTAATGGTTCTTACATTTGCAGTAACATCATCTCCTTTGGTCCCATCGCCGCGGGTTACCGCTTGTTTCAATAAACCGTTTTCATAAGTTAAGCCAATGGCCAAACCATCAAATTTTAATTCACAAACGTATTCAAAATCATCACCTATTTGTTTTTTTATTCTTTGGTCGAAATCGAATAATTCTTGTTCATTGTAAGTGTTACCTAATGACATCATTGGGTAACGATGGGCAACTGTTTTAAAATTTTTGGTAATGCTTCCGCCAACTCTTTGCGAAGGAGAATTTTCAGATAATAATTCTGGAAATTGTTGTTCTAATTGAATTAATTCTTGAAGCAATTGGTCAAATTCAAAGTCTGAAATTACAGGATTTGAAAGTGAGTAATATGCATGATTATGTTGATGAAGCGCTTTACTTAATGCTTCAATACGGTTTTTTGCCTCTTCGAAATTCATACACGAAGATAAGATTTGCTAGAAAATTTAAGCTATTAAATTGAATTAAAAATAGCCATTTTGAGCGAAAATATATTTGAATATTGAACATCAGATACATTGCCAATATTGGTCAATGCATAGTCTATACAAATATTTTTAATTTTAAGCCCAAGACCCATATTTGGCTGCATACTTAAATAGCTTTTGCCTTCAAAATCGGTTGATTTTTGGATGTTTCCAAGACCCATTCTGAGAAATATATTTTGTTGATAAGCAATTTCTATACCCATATGTGGATCAATACTTAAAAAAGTGCTAGCATTTCCAATTAAATTATTACGCGCACCGTCGGTGCTCACATCAAAATCTAATTCTCCGGTTGCCCTAATTTTTTTAGAAAATTGTTTAGTATAAGCGGTCGCTAATAAAATTTTCGGATTCGTTATTTCAATAGCATTACTCGGAATTTCATTTCCAGTTTGTGTCAATAAATCTTTAGTCGTTTGATCGAGGTGATAAGACCAAGCATTAAAGGTGGTACTGGCATCTCTAATTACAGCAGCGAGTTTTAAATTTTCTTTTTGGTATTGAATGGCTGCATCTAAACCAAAGCCCCATGCATTTGCAAAACTGCCAATTTTACGGTGAACAATTTTTACATTTCCACCCACTTGAAATGCCTTGTTATTTAATGCTTTCGCATAAGAACCAATCATAGCGTAGTCTGCAGCAGAAAAGTTAGTAATGCGATCGTAATTTACATTTCCGCCTGCATCAATTAATGCCGTAGTGTTAGGAATATCATCAACACCAAAACGAATCAACGAAATAGCTACTGCACTTTTCGCGTCAATTTTTTTAGCAAAGCCTGCGTAATCATATTTAGCGATGCCTGCAAAAAAGTTAGCATGCATTATTGAAAAATCTATATCAGCAGCATTTGATTGTAACGCAGCCGGATTCCAATAACCTGCAGTTGCATCGTTGGTGCTTGCTACTACCGAATTCGACATAGCCAGTGCACGCGCGCCAACACCAATCGATAAAAACTCATTACTGTATTTTCTGCTTTGAGCTTTTGTAGCAACATTTGTAACAATGAAAATAAGTAGGAGTAAGTATGTATTAAGTTGATTTAGATGCGTCTTCAATGGTATCTTATTAATATTTTAATGGGCAATGTAATCAATCATCTTGGGCTTTTTTTGGCCACTATTTACAATTTATGGTCTTTAACGCAAATTTACTGCATTCATTGCATAGGTTTTGACAAAAATAATTGAAAAAGCCTATCTTTGTTGTCAAATTTAAGGAAATAACCAATGAATACGAATTTTGTAGCAGAGCTGAAATGGAGGGGAATGTTGCACGACATTATGCCAGGTACCGAAGAGAAACTCAACGAAGGCATGATCAGTGGTTATATTGGTTTTGATCCAACAGCAGATTCTTTACATGTTGGTCACTTGGTTCAAATAATGACCTTAATTCATTTTCAACGAGCAGGGCATAAACCTTATGCGTTGGTAGGTGGCGCTACAGGTATGGTGGGTGATCCATCAGGAAAGTCGCAAGAAAGAAATTTATTGAATGAACAAGAATTGAACCACAATGTTTCATGCATTGCGGCGCAATTGTCTAAGTTTTTAGATTTTGGTACAGCGGCTAATGCTGCTGTTATGGTTAATAATTACGATTGGTTTAAGAATTTTTCATTTTTGAATTTTATCCGTGATGTGGGTAAACACATTACGGTGAATTACATGATGGCTAAAGATTCTGTAAAGAAAAGATTAGAAGGTGATACGGGGATGTCATTTACTGAATTTAGTTACCAATTGGTTCAAGGTTACGATTTTTATTATTTATGGAAAAACCACCAATGTCTTGTGCAAATGGGAGGTTCAGACCAATGGGGTAATATAGTTACAGGAACCGAATTCATCAGAAGAAAAGATGCGGGCACTGCATTTGCATTAACAACTCAATTAATTAAAAAAGCAGATGGCACTAAATTTGGCAAAACCGAAGGTGGAAACATTTGGTTAGATCCAACAAAAACATCGGCCTATAAATTTTATCAGTTTTGGTTAAATACCAGTGATGAAGATGCTAAATCTTATATCAGAATATTTACTTTATTAGATGAAGCAAGCATTCTAAGTTTAGAAAAAGCACAAAACGAAGCACCACATTTACGTGCCTTGCAAAAAGCATTAGCAAATGATATCACCACCAGGGTTCATGGCACGGAAGCTTTACAAACGGCAATCAATACCTCCGAATTTTTATTTGGAAATGGTTCTTTGGCCTTTTTGCAAGGTCAGTCTGTAGACCAAGTATTATCAGTGTTTGAAGGGTTGCCTCAATTTAAATTAGCGAAAAGTGTATTGGCAAATGGCATTCCTATTATTGAATTATTAGCAAATCATACCGCTATTTTTCCTTCTAAAGCAGAAGCTAAAAAAATGTTACAAGGTGGTGGTGTCGCAATCAATAAAGAGAAAATAACTTCAGAAGAATTAACTGTAAGCGATGAGCATTTAATCAATGATGCATTTATTGTTATACAAAAAGGGAAGAAAAATTATTTTATAATTCAATTAGTTGATTAATAAATTACAGCCTCTTATTGCGGCATTATCAAATCTTCCAATAATTTCAAATTGATTGTTTGGGTGTAATTTCCCTAAGTCTTGTGTAGCTATGAATGAGCAGGAATGAACGTTTGCAAGATCGATGATGTTAACGCCACCGGTTCTTCCAGCGCTGGCTAAACTCAATGGGTCGTTGGTCTCTCTAATCAATACGCGCATCCAATTTGGACATTCAAAAATTCCATTTCCTTTAGAATATGCTTGAGAAAGCAATTCGGTCATCCCGTATTCTGAATGGATACTTTCAACTTGAAATGCATTTTTTAAAATGTGGTGCACTTCTTCTCTCAGTAATTCTTTTCTTTTTCCTTTCATTCCGCCTGTTTCCATAATAATGGTTTCTTGCATACGAAAAGGAAGTTGCTCTGCAAAGTCAAGCAGGGCATAGGTTACACCAATAAGCAATATTTTTTTATTCCCAGAATTTTGCGCCATAATGGATTTTATTTTTTCATATTCGTTTAAATAAAATCCGCTTCCGTTAGCTTTTGTTGTTTGAATTAAATCATCGCACATGTAAATCAAAGAAGAGCCTTCACGTTCTAAGTAAGAAGGCAATAGCGCAATAATACAATAATCCGTTATTGGTCCATAGAAATGCGCAAATGCTTTTCTATAGCTTTCTTTATAGATATTTAAATCGTTTACGGGGTGTTTGCTTGTTTCTGTTCCAGTTGTACCACTTGAGCTAAAAGTAATGGCAATATTTTCCGGGTCACTGCAAATGATGTTATTTTTAAAAAATTCAATAGGTAAGAACGGTATGTCTTTGCAATGTTGAATGCTATTTGGGTTCACTTTTAATGCGGCTAAATAGCGGCTATAAACGGGAATGTTTTTGGCTTGATATTGAAAAATTTCTAACGCAAGCTCTTGAAAATCAGCTTCATTTTTAATAGAGAAGATGCGTTCAGCTAGAATTTTGAGCATTGTGAAAGGTTTTAATTTAGATATTGTAAATTTACATAAATGAAACGAAACACCCATAGATTTTTAAATGTCACTTTTCTAGTGCTTGCAATTGTATTTGCAGCTTGTAACAAAGTGCCATTATATCCAGATGAACCTATTTTATCGGATGGTAGTTTTGAACTATTAAAAAACAGTATTGGTCAAGATACTGCGGTGCTAATTAAATTTAAATTTACCGATGGAGATGGCGACTTAGGCTTGACTGCAGCTGATACCATTCCGCCATATGATAAAAATTTATTTGTAGATTATTTTCAAAAGGTTGATGGGAAATTTGAAAAAATTGTAATGCCAGGTACAACAGACACCTTAAATTTCAATTCAAGAATAAGAGATTATACTACTACTGGAGCCGCTGCAGCGCAAGCAGAGGTAGCGCTGAACATCAACATCAGTGTGGTGTTAGCCGATACTATACAATTCGAGTATTTTGTTCGAGACAAAGCGCGACATGTTAGCAATAAGCTAAGTACGGGGCCAATTATACTTCGCTAGTTTGCTCTGTTGCTAATGGAATAGTTTGATTTGTATTTTTTTGTTGGTCTATCACTTGCGCAATACTATCTTTTAATTTTGTTATCAAAGATGGATTCCATTTTTCATCGACAAAATTACTGATGACACTCATGGCAATTTGTGCAATGCCATATTTTACCAAAAAATTACTGTTTTTTAAGATGACCTTTTCGATAAATAAACCCGACAAAAGGCTTATTCCTGTTGAGATTAAAGGTTTACTCAGTGGCGAACGATTGACTAAAGATTTTATACCACTGCTAATGATATTTGCGGGTTCTAAACTGTTACTTAGCTGTTGAAAGGCTTCGTTTATAGTAGCCTCTTTAGTGTTTGCAGCTTGTTTTAATCTTATAATTTCTTGGTCTAAAGTTTCGAGGTTGGTTATTTTAGTCATTGTTTTCGGAGTTAAATAAAGCTGAAATAAACAGGTTGGTAAATTGTTTTTTTATTTTTTTGCTGAACAAAATAAAAATCAAAAGTAAAGCAAAATAAAATACACTTACAATTGCAAAGCCTTTGTATAAACTTTGGTAAAGATCTGCTAAATAAAATGCTGCACTTAGGCTACCAAAAATAAGTAAGAGCATTGCAACTAATACAATAAGAAGCCCTGAACTACTTTGCGCCAAAAGCTTTGCTGTTGTTTTCTTTATCTGTAATTGAATGAGTTCGCTTCTAATTTGAAAGTATTCTTTACTTTCATTCACAATGGTGTTTAAATGTTCTTTCATCTCCATGTTATTATGTTTTATCGGTATGGTGCTAATTCAGGTTTTGAAACATCAAAATCTCTTAAATTAAATTGTGAAATACTATATGGATTTATTCGATAATCATTTCCAGAATTAAAAGGAATGTTTGGATAATAACCAATCGATAATCTAATGGTATTTACGACTAAGTTTTCCTTCCTAATTAAACAACCAAAACCATAGGCTTGGTAAATGTTTTGATTAGAAATATATGTATTAACAGAACTGCCTATTTTACCAAATCCTGCAAATAAAATAGCTGCAATATTTGTACCCGCAAAATTAAATGGTGTATATATAATAGACTCAAATTTTAAGATTAATTTATTGCGTCCTCCAACAACAGAACTTTGAAAACCATAAAGGCCGTCGTTACTACTACCATTCAGACTTACGAGTTCGTTTGGTTCTCTATTTAGACCATTGGTTATTTTAGCATAAATAAATTGGCGCATGCTCCATTTTTTTTCAAATTGCCATAAATCACTAAAATAAGTGCCGTCTATACTAAAGACACCTCTTTGTGAAATGTATTTACTGTAAAAGGTTCCATATTCAATACTTCCAGATACATAACCTAAGTGCTCTACATGTTGCCCCGATGAAAACTTAATTCCAGTATAATAAAAAGGTACTTTCCCTTCATCTAAAAATCCGCCTACAAAAGAAAATGAACGTCCTTCTGGAATATCTTCTGTATTGCCAAATCTAAATAACTTACGGTCTTTATAATACCTTCTAGATGAAAATCCAATACTGCCTAAGTATAATATTTTATTATTGAGATTAATGGTAGGGTCGAGGTTAGTGGTATCTTTTAATAAGTAACGGGTATTTAAAAACCTTCCTGCAATTACCAATGAACTACTTCGAAAAGCTTCATCGCTGCTATTGGATAATGGAATACTTCTACCAAGCCAAGCATCTGTTGTATTGTATTTTATGTTAACTGCTACGTTTTCATTGCGTTTTTGGTCGAAGTAGTTGTTTTCATGAATCCTCACACGGCTAAGTGATCCAGCCCATTTTGTTAAAGGAGAAAAGAAGGTTCTATCTATGATAAAGCCTTGTATTTTTCGGTTAGGATTGATGTCATAAAATAAAGCTGCATCAATATAGGTTTTATATAAGTTTACATTCTTAAATTCTCCATTATAACTACTTAAATTAATGTTGCTATAGTTGAGCTTTCCTCCTTGTTTTATTTTATTACCTGTTCCTAAAAAATTGTTTTGATATAATTGAATTTCACTTTGGTTGGTGCTACTATTTAAACTTGCATTTAATGCAAATCGTTCTTGAACAATAACTATAATATCAACGCTATCACTTCTTAATTTAGATTGATTGGGTATAAAAATTCTTGCATCTCGAATATATTGTTGCGTTCTCAATAAACGTTCAGATTCTCTTAGTCTCAATGGATCTAGCGATTCGCCTTGTTTAAAGAGTAGTAAGTTTCTTATTACGCTGTTACGAGTACTAAAGGTAATTGCGTTGCCTAAGTCTTCTAGTTGCCCTCTGCGTTTAATTAAAGTGTCTTCTACGTCTGTACCAAATGGGTCAAGTGATTTGATGTAAATACTCCTAATTATTTTTCCTTGGAATTTATACGTAATGTCTTTATGAACTAAAACAACTTCATCGTTTTTAATGGCTTTATCGTTAGAAGGTGTTTCGTATATATTTGTAAAAAGCCAATAAGTTAATTTGCTTTTTTTAGCCACTTTAAAAATACTGCTGTCAATTTTGTAGTAATTTTTTTCTATGCTATCTAAACCAAAAAGAATATTTTTTTCAGTTGTGGTAGCAGCTGAAACATAGTAGGGGCTGACTATAGCAAATAATAGCAGCGATAAAAAAAATAAAAGATAACAATTATTTTTTTGCTTCATCTAAATCTTTGGCTTGTTCTGATTCGTAAATTTTAATCAGTAGCAGAAAATATGAAATGAGCAATGGTCCAATGACTAAGCCTAATATGCCAAATACAGGAATGCCTATAATTACACCAACTATTGAAACAATAGGGTGTGTGTTTGCATATTTTCTATTTATAATTAATCGAATAACATTGTCAATGTTCGCTACTATTAAGGCGCCCCATAATAAAATACCTACTCCTGAAGTATAATTTTGGTAAGAAATTGAAATTAAGGCTGCAGGTATAAATACTAAACCCGAACCTACAATTGGAATAAAACTCAACAACACACCTACAACTCCCCAAAATAAGGGGTCTTGGATGTTAAAAATATAAAACCCAATTCCTATCAGGGATCCTTGCGCAATGGCTACAATTCCTTGTCCTAATACATTTGAAAAAGTAATTTTTCTTAATTCAGTTGCTAAGGTTAAACTGTTTTCTTTGTTAAAAGGTAAATAATGCAAAATTGCCTGTTCAAATTTTATATATTCCTTGAACATAAAATAGAGTAAGAAATACATAATTGTAATTAATAGAAATACACTTAAAAGTGCATTAACCAATGAAGGGAAAGAGCCTAAAGCCCAGCTTTCCATATTCTTTATGACAGTTTCGAAAATAGATGAGTGGTTAAGGTCTATGCCTGAAATGGTTGATAAATGGTTGATGATATCTTGCAGGTACTGCGGGTTGGTATTGAAATAAGATAATTTATCAATCACCATCCAGCTTAGTGTAAAAAATGGAAGTATGATAATTGCAAAAGTAGTGAGCGTAATAAAAATGAAGGCAAACACATTTCTCCAATTTTTAATGGTAACTAGTTTAATGTATAAATTCCTAAAAAGTGTGTAAAGAATTATTGCGCCCAATACGGCAGAGAAAATAATTCTTAATGAATAGGCTAAGAAAATACCTAACAAAACAATCATGATTAAAATGATATTTTGTTTTTGCTTTCTTGAAATCATGGTGTTAATATAATGCTGTTTTTCTTTTCTTAAAGATAAACAAAAACCTATCCGAATTCGAATAGGTTCTGTTTTTCATAATTAGCTGTAGAGCCTTAAAAATAGAGTAGTCTAATGCATAAAAATGCATTACAGCACAATATTAAGCATTCTTAATCAAAAAAACACTTTAATTTAATCTTAGAAAAATTTACTTTTTATACTATAATGGCAATAATTTACACTAAAATAATGGTTGTTTTAGATAATTTCTGCTACAATAAAGGTGCTTCCTGCAATTAGGATTAAATCGTTAATTGCAGCATTTTTTTGAGCGGCACTTAGTGCCAATGTTACACTTTCGTAACAGTTGCCATTTAAATTAAATTTTTGAGCAGATTGCTGCAGCGTAGCTGTTGATAAACCTCTTGGAATATTTGGTTTACAAAAATAATAGGTGGCATCTTTAGGTAAAAGCGATAACACTGCATTGATGTCTTTGTCGTTTACCATACCAATTATCCAATGCAATTTTTGGTACTTACAAAAATTTAATTGGGTTAAAATTTGTTGAATGCCATCTTCGTTATGTCCAGTATCAGCAATGCATTGCGGGTTTTCGCTTAACAATTCCCATCTGCCTTTTAAACCTGTTGATTTTTTTACTTTTGCTAATGCAGCTATGGTATGTTCATCGTTCAGCAAATCGAATTTACTTTTTAATAAATCGATTGCGCAAAGTACACCTGTAATATTTTTTAATTGATAGTTTCCTGTTAAATCTGAATAGATATTTTTTTCTATGCCATTTTTATCAGCATAACTAAGCGCCAATAAATGTTGATTGCTACTTTCATTTCTTTTTAAATGGTATTGTTGATCTGCAAAGTAAATAGGGGCTTGTTGCGACTTAGCGATACCTTCAAATACCGATTGAATGGCTGGTTGCGTGCTTGCAATTACCACAGGTGTCTCTTTTTTAATAATACCTGCTTTTTCTCGAGCAATTTCTTCGAGTGAATTACCTAAATATGCCTGGTGGTCTAATGAAATATTGGTAATCAAGCAAAGTTCTGGTTGAATAATATTAGTGGAATCTAAGCGACCTCCCATGCCAACTTCGACAATTGCAATTTCAACTTTTTCGTTCGCAAAATAATCGAACGCCATGGCTACTGTCATTTCAAAAAAAGAAGGTTTGATTTTTTCAAAAAGTGTTTGATGTTTTTCTGTAAAATCAATCACATTTTGTTCTGGAATTTTTTGTCCATTTACTTTAATGCGTTCTCTAAAATCTTTTAAATGAGGTGAAGTATATAAACCAGTTTTGTAGCCTGCTGCTTGAAAAATGGCAGCCAGTTGATGGCTTGTAGAACCTTTACCATTTGTGCCCGCTACATGTACGCTTTTGAATTTTTTTTCAGGATTTCCTAATGCGTTACAAAGCGCTATGGTATTTGCTATGGTTGGCTTATAGGCCGAAGCGCCATCACGTTGAAAAACGGGTAATTGTGCAAATAAATAGTCGAGTGTTTGTTGATAATTTCTCATATAAGAAATTAAAATTATTCTAAGATGAAAGTAAATACAACTGTACCAGCTTGAATTTCTGGTCCACTAGCAAGTGCATTTAATTTACATCCGAGTACTGCATTTTCGCATTTGTACCAAAGTGCTGCATTAGAAATGGTAGTGCCTCTTCCGCCTGCTTTTGCAGTAATGATACTTCCTTTTTTATCAACAGTAATATCAACGGTAATTCTACCAGCAGTTTGGCCGTCATCTTGAATTCGTGGTTTAGAAATAAATGCACGTCCTGCTAAATTCAGAGAAACACCGCCGCCTCCATTGCCACCATTTCCGGTGTAATTATTACTTTGGGTGCTGCCGTCGGGTCTACCTTGGTTGCCAGGGGTGTTACCGTTGCCATCGCCGGCTCCGGTGCCATTGTTTTTACGTCCTTTAAATAATGCGCGACTGTCTACGCTTGGGGTAGGAGTACTGGGTGTTAATGTTGCGTTCGTGCTGGTGTTTGTACTTGTATTGGTTGCAGAATTTACAACCGGTGCATCTTCTAAATCTTGCGTTAAAATTTGTTGATCCGAAGTGGCTACATTTGCTGTAGTTGCATTGGGTCTATTTGGGTCTTCTATTGGTTCGTTGTTAATGGTTTCGCCAATGGCTGGTTCTTCAGTGCTTGTAAAATCACTTCCCATGCCTTGATCCGAAGTGCCATAATTAATAACAATTCCACCTTGTTCAATTTCCTCCGTTGGTATTTGAACAGAAATAAAAAAGAAATAACAAACGCCCAAAAGTATGGCATGTACTACCAATGAACTGATGATTGCTTTTATATTTTGAGATTCTTCTTGCATCGGAAATTAATTAGCTTAAAATCATTTAGGATCTGTGGCTAAAACGAGTTTAACTTTTAATTTATTAGAAATATCCATTACGTTCACAATGTCTTGTATAGCTACTGTTTGGTCAACATAAAGAATTACCGTTAATTCATTTTGATTTTGAATATAACTATTAAGTAATGCTTCAATTTGATCTGCAGGTACTAGCTTTTTCTCGACATAATATTGTAAATCTTTAGTTATAGAAACACTGATGGTTTTCTTAGCAACCGATTGTCCGCTTGAAGCTTTAGGTAATAACAGTTTAATCACATTTGGATTAACTACTGTTGAAGCAATAAGGAAAAATAGCATCAAGAAAAACATGATGTCACTCATTGAAGAAGCGCTAACTTCCGGTGTGAGTTTATGTCTTCGTCTTAAGTTCATTATTTGCTAGGTTCTTCTAATAAGTCAATGAAATCAATTGACTCTGTTTCTAATTTTAAAATAATTTTATCAACCATTAAATTTAAAATATGGTGACCAATATAAGCCAAAATACCAATGATTAAGCCAGCTGCAGAGGTAATCATTTTTTCATAAAGCCCACCTGCAATTAATCCAATACTGATATTATCAGACAATGAAATATTATAAAATATTTTAATAACACCTGAAATAGTTCCAACAAAACCAAGCATTGGAGCAATTCCAGCAATGATACCTAAAATGCTAATGTTGCGTTCGAGTTTAGCAACCTCTAATTTGCCAACATTTTCAATCGCACCTTCAATTTCTTTAATAGGTTTTCCAATTCTCAATAAGCCTTTTTGTAGCATGCGGCTAATGGGTGTATTGGATTGTTTACAAAGGCTTAAAGCGTTTGTTAAATCACCTTGTTTTATTAATTCTCTTACTTGAAAAAGTAAAGTAGTTTCGTTTTTATTCGCTTTTCTTAAAGTGAAATATCTTTCAAAGAAAATATAGAAACCCATGATAGATAAAGCACCAATTGGATACATTACCCAACCGCCTTTTAAGATCAGTGATAATAGGTTTAATTGTTCTGGAACAACAGCTTTAGCTACTGTAGGAATGTTTTGAGCTGCTTGAACCACTTGTTTGATGGTATCTGCGCCAATGGTTTCTGTAATTTGTAATAAGGTCATGTTGATGAGATTATTGAATATGTAGGTAAAAAATTGGGTTAATTTGGTTGGCTAAAGTTAAATTTTCTTTTGCTTCTTTTAAAGTATCATAATCGCCTATAATTACGCGGTAAGATTTTTTCAATTTAATGATTTTTGCTTCAAAACCAGTAAAGTTTAAATTCATTTGTGCGTTTTCAGCTGCGAGTTTATTCTTATAAACGCCGGCAACTAGCTGATATTTTTTAGGAGACCAAATATTTTCTGAAATAGGAGCAGCTTCAACTGGTTGTAAGCTAGTGTCGGTGTCTGTCAAGCTATCGGAGTCAATGTCTATGGTCTCTTCGGCTAAAAGAGTAATAGGATTCTTTTTCTTAAACACTCGATTGCTTTTGACAATTTGTGCAATGGGTACAATGGTGTCAATTACAGTAACGTTTAACACGCTGTCTTTAGAAGTATTTATAGTTTCAGCGGCTTGAGGTATTGTAGCGGTAATTGCTTGCTTTAAATTGGCACTTTTTTGTTTCGATAAAATACTTGGTCTTGAAACAATAAATAACGAGATATAAGCAATTAAAAATACCGAACTGGCAATGCTGATATTTCTCCAATTCCAGTTTTTAATTTGCGCGATTTTTTTTTGTTTCCAACCTTCCAGTTTATTTTCCGGCACAAAATTGCTTTCTGCGTTTGGTATTAGATTTTCTTCCTGTTCTATTGTTGATTCAACAGGTGTAATTGTTTGAATTTTAATAGGACTAAATCCGTATGACTCAGCATCGATAAGGCTTTCTGCAACAGGGCTTAATTGCCAAATTCCATTATTAGCAGTAATAGTTCCAAGTTGAGCTAAGTTAATTGACTCGCCTTTTGACAATGCTGATTTCCATTCTAAAACCAATTGTTCAATATTGCTTTGCGCTTCTTGAATGGTTATTTGCGTTTGTGTTGCTAAATATTCTGCCAGTTGAAAGTCTTTGCAGTTTAGGTCTACTTCAAAAACCAAAAGGTGTTTTGCTGCATTTAAAACCGCTTGGTTATTAGAGAAATTAGCATGCACTTCTTTTTTGCTGAAGCGTCCAAAGCCTTGAATCTCGAGGCTTTCGGATTTATTCAGTAATTCAGTAATTGCAAGTACTATTTTCTGATGCATTATTTTAAAAATTAAAACTTAAACCTAACATGGCTTGAAAGCCATAATTGTTATAGTAAAGATAACGTGCTCTTTGGTAATTTAAAATATTATTGAACTGGGTAAATACAGAAATAATCTTCGAATATTTATAGTCTATAGCTAAGTTTAAATCAGTTCCGCCATCAATATTATTGATAGTCCCTAATCGGTAATCAGGTGCTTTCATGCTTGAATAAGCAATCATATCTAATTGTAACCTGAACTTGTCTGCAATGGCATAGGTTGCGCCTGCATTAATTTCGTAAGTAGGGCGGTGGTATGCTTCTCGTAAAGTATCTGTTTGGTAGCTATGTATATTTAATTTACCAAATAATCTCAATTTACTATTACTTTGGTGTGTCATTTCTGCAGAAAGGTGAAATGCACTTGCATTTTTCCCATCGTAAATAATGGTGTATTTACGCATATCACTTTGGTCAACTACAAAATAGGCATCATTTTCAGTTTGACTCAAGTTCACATTTAATAAATAGGCTGTTTTAGTTCCAATACTACCTCTCGCACCTGCATACAATGTTAGCTTCTCATTCGTATTTAAAATATTTACAGAACCAATAAAAGGGTTTTCTTGCGCAAATTGGTATAAACTATTTTTGTGCATTTTACCATTCATACCTGCAAAAGCAACTAAGGATGCAGCTTTCCATTCATAGGTATATTTTACATTTGGATATGCATGAAATGAACTTTTGTCGCCAGATTCAATAAATGAAATTAAACCAATGGTTAAAGTGCCTTCGCCTTCTTTTAAGCTAACGTTCGGACTAAATTCCATTAAATTATTTTTGTTACTGATCGCATTTTTTTCAGATTGACTTGCGTCTAAACCAATTTTAAAATCATAAACATCGTAACTGAAGTTTCCGCCAGTAATCATTCTGTTTTCTTTAGTAGACCATGCATCATTTAAGCTGTAAGCATTGAAAAACACATCGTATTTTAATTTGCTGGTATTGTCAATGTTGCTTACTAGGCTTGTTTGCAAGCTAATGATATCGTATTGCTGGCGTGTGGTGTCTTTAGAGAAAATTAATGAATCATGGTTGTAGCCATAATAGTTACTCACGCCTCTGTTATAATTAAATGCAGCACTAAGTGTATTGCTAGTGTTCATTTTTTTAGCCCAAGCAGATAAATTATTGGTGCTATTGTTCATATTGGCTACCTTGCTGTTGCTTGCTGCGCGGTGGTTATAAGCCAAACCGGTTTGGTAATCTTTGGCACGTAAATTACTTAAGTAAAAATCAACAAGGCTGTTAGCATAATTTCCCCCTGCAAGCCTTAAGTATGCAGGATAGATTTTTGTAATGCTTTCAGATTTCATTTTTTCTGCTTCAACCGGGCTGGTTTTAGTTAAGCTATCTAAACCGAAAATTATCTTTTGGTAATTTAGGGGTTCGATTTGCACTAAATCAGTTTTAATTTCTGGGTTGGTGTTGATGCGTAAAGCTTCAGCTAATATCGGCTTGTAAGAGCGAACAACATTCACCTGCTCAGACACATTTTTTTGTGCAAAAGCCGAATGACTTAAAGTAGCAAGCGTAAAGAAAAGTATATTTTTAGCTAAATTTTTCATGTATTTATAATTGCTTTTTTATTTGCTGATTAAAAAAGATTCGAGTTTTGATTTTGCTTCTGTTACAATGTCGTCGGTACCTTCGTATTCATCTATGATCGATTGTAAAGTTGATTTTGCCTGAAAATCGTTGCCTAATTTGTGGTAAGTGTCTGCAAGTAAAATAAAGCCTTTGGCAACCCAATATTCATAAGACGGAACTTGATTGCTTAAATCAAAGCAAGCTTGTTGTGCAGGCAGATATTGCGCTTCGTCGAATAAAATTTGAGCTAAGTAATATTTTGCTTCCGCACCTACTGCTGTTTTGGTGTTTTTAGTTACAATTTCAAATTCACCAGCTGCAGCTTTTCTATTATTTTGTTTGTAATACAATTTACCTAAATACAAATGCGCTAAATTGATATCATCCGATGCTGATTTTTCATAAGCTATAATTTTATTCGCATATGCAGCAGTTGAAATGGTGTCGTTGAGGTTCATGTATGCGCGCATAGCAGTTCCAATGGCTTCCGCATAGTTCTCTTTATATTCTGCAACTTCTTCCAGTTGTTTAAACTGTGCAGCTGCTTTGGTATATTCTTTATTTCTGAAGTTGATGCGGGCAGCTAATAATAAAGCTCTTTCTAAATAAGTAGTTTTATTTTTCTCAATGATGAAATTGAAATCAATTAAAGCCGCATCGTCTTTTACTAATTTCAAATAACATTCGGCTCTGTTTGCGTGTGCTTCTGTACTGAAAATTCCTTCAGGAAATTTAGTTAAATAAGAATTGAAGCCAGCAATGGCATTGTCGTAGTCCGCTTTTAAATATCGAGTATTTGCGCTTTGATAAGAAATAGAGTCCTGTGCGTTCGCGCTTACAGATGCAAAAGGCAAAGATTTTAAATAAGTTAAATATTCGTCGCCAGTTCCTGCATCTACATAAATATTTTTGATAGCCAATAAAGCTTCTTTCGCTTCTTCGCTGCCTGGATACTCCGTGATGATAGCCTTATAGCTGCTCAATGCCAACTCATCTTTTTCTTCGTTGTAATAAATTAATCCTAAGCTTAAGCGTGCTTTTGCCACATACCTAGACCCAGGATATAGTTGAATTAAGTTATTGAAATATAAAGTAGCATCGCTGTTATTGTTCATACTGAAATAGCTATTTGCAATTTCAAAAGTGGCATCGTCGGCGTAAGTAGATTTTGTATAATTGTTGAGTACTTGTTTCAGTGTAACAATTTTATCGTTTTGTTTGCCTTGTAAGCCTAGAATAATTCCTTTTTGAAACAGCGCATAATCGGTGCCACCTATGTGGTCATTTGCTATTTTATTGTAAGAGAATAAGGCTTTGTCGTAATCTTTAATGACAAAGTAACCATCGGCAATACGCAAGGTTGCATCATTTATTTTTTTATTGTCTACTACACTTGCTCGATCAATACCTTTTAAAAATTTATCAAAATAAAACACCGCTGATTTGTATTCTTCTTTTTTGAAATAGGTATAACCTAATTGGTAATTTACTAAGTTGGCTAAGTCTGGCGCTGCCGCTGATGTTTGTGAGTATAATGAAAAATATTTCAAAGCATTATCGTAGTCAGCTAGTTGATAATAGCAATCTGCTTTCCAATAATTGGCGTTTGCAGAAATTCCTTTATCGCCGTTTAACACGTTTGCTTTATTTAGTAAATCAATAGCGGCTTTGAGTTCTCCGTTATTAATGAGTTCAATTCCTCTGTAGAAGTTTACTTTTTGTAAAGCCAAATTTGACGCCGTTGATTTTTCTTCTAAGCCTTCTAAAATAACAATGGCTTCTTTGTAATTTTTGGTAGAAAGTAATGCTTCTCCTAATAGGGAAGCTGCTTCGTTTACATGTGCAGATTTTTTATATTTTTTCAGAAAAGCCTGAAAAGTTTCGATGGCAGTTTGGTTAAACTGTAACTCATAAGAAAGTTTGCCGTAATTAAAATTAGCTTCTTCTTTTACATTATTTTCGAAAGGTAACCTGCCTGATTTCCAAAATGCATTACGAGCAGCTTGCTTGTCGTTTATGCCGATATAACTATGGCCCATTAAATAGAGCGCATATTGGCTGAATATATTTTTTCGTTCTGCAATCTGTTCGGCAGTTTTAATGCTCTCTGCGAATTTGCCCGATTGAAAGTAAGCATTTGCTAACTCATAACTTTCTTGGTCGTTGAGTGCTTGCTTTTTGCGTGCTAGTTCGTAGTAATTAATTGCTAGCTCGAATTTTTTAGTCATGTTAGCACTTGATGCGGCTAATACTAAAATTTCTCTTTCATTTTTAAGTTTGGGTGTATTTAAAATACCAGCAGTATAGGTTAAAACCTCTTCATAGTTTGGTAAGTCATAATTAATTTTAACAATCGTATAAGGAATTACTTCCGCATAGGTCTTAGAATCTTTGAGCTTGCTTAAACTAGCGAGCGCTTCTTTGTATTTCTTTATTTCATAATAAGCGAGGCCCTCGTAATAGGTAGCAGGGTAAGCATATTTAGATGTATTGCTTTTAACGCGCTTTAAATTAACAATTGCTTTGTCGAATTTTTTTTCCTGAAATAAAGCATACCCATTTCTAAAATGATATTCTAAACGTTGATTGGCAGAGAAGTTACTAGGGTCTGTTTTATTGTACCATTCAATGGCTGCAGGATAATTTGCTTGACGGTAATAAAAATTTCCTAACTCAAAAGAAGCAAGTTTAGCATTTGGGTTTTCAGGATAATGCGTAACAAAATGTAATAAAAGATTAACGGCATTGTCGTTGAATAATTCAAGTCCGCAAACCGCCGCGTAAAATTCTGCGTTGATTCTAAGCAGTGAAATATCCTTGCTGTCTTTCTCATTTTTTTGTTGATCGATGGCTTTTTCCACCTCTTCAAAAAGCTTATGAGCGGCAACAAATTTTCTGTTATCGTATAAATTGAGCGCTTCTTTGTAGATTTTATCGGGGTCGGTATTTTTAGCGCTTTGTTGCGCAAAAGAGTTCTGAATTAAAACTAAGCTGAGCGCTGCTGCAATAATTGTACTTCTCATCATAAATTTTGGCAAATTGATAAAAACAAATCTATTATTTTCGAGCTCAAAACCTTCAGAATAAGGCAAGGAGATTTCCACATTTCTTAGTCAAAAAACGCAAAAAGGGCTATTTTAGTGTAAGAAAAAGAGGTTATTGTAGCCAGGTGCCGTATTGGTAAATAATTTTGATTTTCCTTGAGCGTGAGATCAGGCCTGGGTTTAAGCCCATTTTGCCTTCTGGAATAGCGGTTTTAAGTTGCGCATAATAATTCACCCATGCTGGAAAATAGCTATTGCTACCAGGTTGTTTATAAGTCATGGGTTGACATTTAAAAAGTGGTTTCCCATTTGGAGAATGTAGGAAAACGAGATAAATAAGTTCCGAGCAATAGAGCGAATCGTTGTTGGGTAAGAAACGGTCGTCGTATGGAATGCCGAGGCTAGCAATGGCTAAGCTGCAAGCATTTTCAATGCTTTGTTGGTATTTTTTTCGAAGCCTTCCAACTATCACTCTTGGTCGGTGTTGCGCATCAACACTTCTATTTAAGAATGCATCGATGCTAGTGAATTGTACTTTGCTGCCTATGGCTTCAATTACACCTAATTGATTTTCGAAATTTACAACAATGCCTACGTGAGAAAAGTCTTTCCCTTGGTATCCCTTGGTAACAGCATTGATGGCATCGCAAAGTGGGCCGCAATGTAGGTCTTGAAAAACAATGTCGCCCGCTTTAAATTGTTGCGCTTGCAGTTTAAAAACACAGCAGATGTAAATTAAAAAGACAATAATTATTTTGCGTTGCATTATTTCTTTTTGATTTGTTTGCTGTATTGCGCTTCGTCGAAACCTAAAATAATTGTTTTGCCTACTTCTATAATTGGTCTTTTTATAACAGAAGTTTTTTCTACCATCAGTGCAATTGCTTTCTTTTCAGAAGTAATGCTGGCTTGTGTTTCAGCGTCTAGCATTCTCCAGGTTGTTCCTTTTTTATTGACTAAAGCTTCCCAACCAACTAGGTCAATCCATTTCTTTAATTGCGCGGCGGTTACGCCTAGTTTTTTAAAATCGTGAAATTCGATGTCAATTTTATTTTGCTTTAACCAATCGATTGATTTTTTAACAGTGTTGCAATTTGGGATGCCGTAAACTTTCATGTGTTTTTAAATTAAACTCGAAAATACAAAATGCATTTTAATTATTTCTTGAAAACCTTGTCGTCTATGCCTTTGTTAATTTGGATATTGCTAAAACGAATGTCAATGCTGCCTGTTTTGGCCTGGTTTGCAGTGAGTGTGCTGGCACTTTTGATTTTGTTGACATCCGCTGCAATCGCTTTCGGAATTTTAAACTTTTTCACATCAACAGTAAATAACAAATGATTAGGTAAGCCGTAGGCCTTCCCAGCAGCATCGTATTGGTAATTAATAAGCAAATTTCCATTGCTCTTGGTCGTTAATTGCGATTTTAAAACAATGGCGTTTTTGGTGTCAACCCAAAACTTCCCAATAATTAAATCGTTGTTATCGTTATTTGGGATGAGGTGAATAATTTGCGTAGTTGTTTGTTCTATTGTTTCGTTGCCGGCTAAAACAGCTAAATAACTATTGCTATCTTTTAAAATATTAGCTAAATCTGAAAAGCCTTGTTTAGGTAATATGGCAATTCCTTTTGCAATCATTTTAAATTGATTGGGTTGTTTGAAAAATATTTTAGCATTCACAGGCATAATCTTAATCAGTGGAATATTCGAACGAATGTTTACCTCAGCAGTATAATCTTTTAGCTTCAAGAGTTTTTCGTAAACTAGCTGTAAGCTTTTATTTGCAGTAGGTTTGGCGTTTGTAATATTTAAAAAAGATATTAAAAACAAAAATAATAAAGTGTATTTTTTGAAATTTATACTCATGATAAAATGTCTTTTTTGTTAAAGTGATAAATGGCAATACTTAAAAAAATACCGATGTGTGCAAATAAAATTACAACAGATTCTTTGATGGCTTGAATAGGTAAGGGGTTATCAAAAAAACTACGCCAAGCAGCCATGTGAGTTGTAAAAAGATAGGGTCTAATATTGTCGAATAC
>JAHEGO010000056.1:0-1899 GCA_024645045.1 Sphingobacteriaceae bacterium | reverse complement strand
GGGCCATCAATTTTCATGGCAAATAAAATAATGCCCACTAAAACCGTAATGGCTGCAATGCTAATATAACTGCGGGGTTTAGCGGCAATCTTTATAAATTCGTTGTATGTATTTTTTAGAAACATTATGCGTTGGTTAATTTTAAAAAGTAGTCTTCCAATTTCCTTTTACTACTCACATTATAAACTAAGATTCCGCCCTTAGAGAGGGTGTCTATGCAATTAGGAATTTCATTTTTATCAATAGTAATGGAAATATTGAATTGGTCAATTTTTTGAACTGCAGGATAATTTACAAGTAACTGCAAGCTTTTTTCTGCGTCTGACACTTCTATTGCTACAATTAATTCTTCCTGTTGGAGTAGTTCATTTACACTGCCTTCTACAACCGAAACACCTTTATTAATAATGACCATTCGATTGGCAATTAATTCAATTTCTGAAAGTATATGAGAAGACAAAACAACAGTTTTATGAAACTCATTTTTCAGGTCTAAAATTAAATTTCTAATATCGATGATGCCCTGCGGATCAAGACCTGTAGTGGGTTCGTCTAAAATAATTAAGTCGGGGTTGTGCAATAAAGTTTGTGCTATGCCCAGCCTTTGTTTCATGCCATGAGAAAAACCGCTTACTTTATCTTTTTCTCTGCCTTGTAAACCTACAAAAGAAAGCATTTTATGAATGTTGATTTTGCTGACATCGGCTCCAGCTATTCTTCCAAAAATTGCCAAATTACTTTCGGCCGATAAATATTTATAGAAGTCGGGTTTCTCAACTATGCAACCAATTTTACTGAGCGCTTCTTTGCGATGCGTTTTAATATCGTGACCAAATAAACGAATACTTCCGGAAGATGCATTGATGAGGGAAAGCATGCAACGGATGGTGGTGCTTTTTCCGGCTCCATTGGGCCCTAAAATGCCGTAAACGTCGCCTTTGTTTACGGTTATGTTTACATCTCTTACCGCTTGAAAACTGCCATAGTTTTTAGCTAAATAAGAAATGCTGATAATTGATTCTTCCATAATTGTGATTTACCCTTAGCTAACAATGAAAGCATAGATTAGTTTTTATTAATTAAGTTGTGGGTTATAGGAGTTAAAATTTATCAATAGCACCAAGCCCAAATAATGCAAAGTCGTACTTTACAGGGTCGATAGGGTCGAAGCCGCGTAACACTAAATCTATTTCTTGCACCGCTTTTGCATCATTTTGTGTCCTATGTAATAAGCCTAATTTTCTGGCAATATTTCCAGTGTGTACATCCAATGGTAAACTCAATTGAGCTGGTTTAATAGTGTTATTCCAAATACCAAAATCTACACCTCTATTATCTTTTCTAACAAACCATCTCAACATCATGTTAATTCGTTTAGCCGAACTTCCTTTTGCTGGATCGCTCACGTGTTTTTCTGTGCGTTCTAAATGATCGATACAAAAAAACAAACGCTTAAACTCTGCTATAGCAGGCTGCATAGAATCATTGGTAGCCGCGTTTACAAATATTCTTTCCATCCCGCCTAGGTTTTTGTAGATGTTTCGTAAACATTTAATAAAAACACGAAGGTCATCGCTATTAAAAGTTCGATGAACAAACTGTAATTTATTTAACTCCTGGTTAGAAGCATTCATTATAAAATCGAATGGGCTATCACCCATTTTATCCATTAATTTATTGGCGTTTTGAATAATGCTTTTTCGGTTGCCCCAAGCAATGGTTGCCGCTAAGAAGCCCGCTACCTCTATGTCTTCTTTTAAACTGAATCTGTGTGGAATGGAAATAGGGTCGAGGTCAATAAAATTAATCCTATTGAATTCATCGACTTTTTCGTCTAAAAAATATTTTATATTATTTATTTCTACAGCATCAAGCATGGTATTCAAAGGTAATAGATTT
>JAHEGO010000055.1 GCA_024645045.1 Sphingobacteriaceae bacterium | reverse complement strand
ACATTAACATCTTCGAAAAGTACTCGCTTACCATATTTCAGCGATAAATTAGCAACAGAAATCATAATCCTTTAATTTTTTGCAAAGGTAAGGAAAATGATTGGTTATGCCACTTTCATTTTGGTGATTTCAGACTTGTTGAATTTTTCTAAAGCGTAGTTTAAATCGATGTGAAGCTCCTTTACCCCTTTTTCAGATGGTAATTCAAACATGGCATCGATCATGATGGCTTCCAAAATAGAACGTAAACCTCTTGCACCTAATTTATAAGTCATGGCTTTTTCCACTACGAAATCTAATACGGCATCATCAAATTTTAACTGAATGTTTTCATATTCAAATAACTTTTGATATTGCTTAACCAATGAGTTTTTGGGCTCGGTTAATATAGATCTTAATGTAGTTTGGTCTAAAGGATTAAGATGTGTGAGCACTGGCAAACGACCAATTAATTCAGGAATCAAACCAAAGCTTTTTAAATCTTGAGGCGTCACATATTTCAATAAATTATCTTTATCGAAAGAGACTTGCTCCTTTTCAATTGCATAGCCTATGGCTTGCGTTTGCATTCTTCTCGCAATTTTTTTATCGATGCCATCAAACGCACCACCACAAATAAATAAAATATTACTGGTGTTAATGGCAATCATTTTTTGGTCTGGGTGTTTTCGGCCACCTTGAGGCGGCACATTCACAACCGTACCTTCTAATATTTTCAATAAAGCTTGTTGAACACCTTCACCAGATACATCTCTTGTGATAGATGGGTTATCGCTTTTACGCGCTATTTTATCTATTTCGTCTATGTAAACAATTCCTCGCTCTGCCGCAGCTACGTTATAATCTGCAGCTTGCAACAATCGAGATAAAATACTTTCTACGTCCTCACCTACATAACCAGCTTCTGTCAAAACAGTAGCATCTACAATGCAAAATGGAACTTGTAAAGTTTTAGCTATGGTTCTGGCCAACAAAGTTTTTCCTGTTCCAGTTTCTCCTATCATTATCATATTAGATTTCTCAATTTCCACTTCGTCTGCCGAAGCTTTTTGAGCTAACCTTTTATAATGATTGTAAACCGCAACTGATAATATTTTTTTTGCTTCATCTTGTCCAATTACATATTGGTCTAAATGAATTTTGATATCTTTTGGTTTAGCTAGTTTTATGCTAGCATTCAATTGCGCATTGTTTTTTGCAACAGCTTCTTCGGCAACAATTACACTAGCTTGCTGTATACACTTCTCGCAAATATGTGCATCAATTCCAGCTATCAACATCAATGTATCTTGCTTGCCAGAACCACAAAAAGAACAACGAAGATCTTTAGATTGTTTAGCCATTATTTTGTTGGATCAGTAGGAACAGCACCTAAAATCTCATCAATCATACCGAAATCTTTTGCTTCATGTGCAATCATCCAATAATCACGGTCAGAACATTCCCAAACTTTTTCATATGGTTGCTTAGAATGTTTTGCAATGATATCGTATAATTCTTTTTTCAATTTTCCAATTTCTCTAGCAGTAATTTCGATGTCAGATGCTTGACCTTCTGCTCCACCCATTGGTTGGTGAATCATCACCCTTGAATGTGTTAAAGCTGCGCGCTTACCTTCAGCACCTGCACACAATAATACTGCAGCCATTGAAGCTGCCATACCTGTACAAATGGTTGCTACTTCTGGTTGAATGTAATGCATGGTATCATATATCCCCAAACCTGCATAAACAGAACCTCCTGGCGAGTTGATGTAAATTTGAATATCTCTTTTAGCGTCTGTAGATTGTAAGAATAACAATTGCGCTTGAATGATATTTGCTACACTGTCATAAATCGCATCTCCTAAGAAAATAATTCTATCCATCATCAATCTAGAAAACACATCCATTTGTGCAACGTTCAATTGACGCTCTTCAATGATATATGGAGTTACACTTTGAGGTGTCATTCTGTTTTCAACTCTTGAAATAAAATTATCTACTTGAATGCTGTTAATGCGGTGATGTTTTACCGCGTAGTTTCTGAATTCTGCTTTATTGATCATAATAATTGCGCTTATTTTTCTTTCTAATCTAGCTTATTTTTTAAAATTTAAAAGGGTAATCTTCAAAATTTTATCAATTTAAAAGAATTACCCTTTTTTAATGGTTTTAATCAAGAATTAACGTAATTCTAAAAACTTGTTATAGTCTATTTCCTTGCTATCAAGGGTAATTACTGTTTTTAAATGTTCGAATACTTTTTGGTTTCTTACTTCATCTAATAAACGAGAAGCTTGTTCTCTGTTTTGTAAGAAATTCATTGCATATTGTTCTAATTGCTCCTCTGTAAGAGGTTGTGGGCTATACATTCTGAATTGAGCATCAATTCTTTTCTTTGCCAAATCAACTACTTCTTGAGATTGAATTTCGATTGAATTATCTTTCATAATTCTGTTCTCAATTAAAGTCCATTTTAAGTTTTTAGCAAAATCGTCATATTGCTCAGCAATTTGCTCGTCTGTTAATTTATTATCGTTCGTAACTTTTAACCAACGTTTTAAGAAAGTATCTGGCAAGCTAATTTTGAATTTATCTACTCCGTAAGTTACTAAGTCTGTTTGTAATTTACGGTCTGCATTTTCTTGCATGATTCCAATTAACTCCTCTTTCATTTTCTCAATGAAAGCCGCTTCAGAATCAACTGCACCTGGACCGTATATTTTATCAAAAAACTCTTGATTCATATCAGCTTCTTCCATTCTGTTAATGTTCTTCACTTTTAACTGGAAGTTTGATTTTAAATCTTTTGCTAATTCTTCGTCAATATTTAACAAACGTGAAATTTGATGTGCATCATTTTTGTATGCTTTTTGAATATCAAATTCAACTTGGTCGTCTTTCTTTAAACCAACCAATGATTTTTTAATTTTTTCATCAACAATTAAATCTAATCTGATAGATGCTGTATTAACAATTCCTCCTTCAAATACAGAACTGTCTGGAGATAATTGTGTTAATTCACCATAAATTACATCATCAGCAGTTGCTACATCTGGATTAGACATTTTACCATAACTTCTACGGATATTTTTCAATCTTGAAGCCAATGTTTCTTCATCGATGCGTACTTTGTAATGCGTTACTTTATCTTTTGCAGAAAAGTTTTCTTTTATTTCAGGAGCCATTCCTAATTCAAAACTGAATTCAAATGTCTCATTGTAATCCCATGCTGGTTGGTATGAATCGTCTTCTTTTGGAAGTGGCTGACCCAATACTTCTAACTTTTCGTCGTTGATGTAATTGTTTAAAGAATCTGATAATAAATTATTGATTTCTTCAACTAAGATGCTTTTACCGTATAATTTTTTAATGTGTGAAGCAGGCACCATCCCTTTTCTAAAACCTGGCATGTTTGCTTTTTTACTATGGCTTTTAATCGCAGCTTCCACTTTCGATTGATAATCTTCAGGGTTTAACTTGATTTTTACTACAGCATTTAATGCGTCAACTTTTTCTAATGTTATATTCATTTTTCTATCAATTTTCTATTAAATAAAAACCCGCCAAAGCAATTCGAGCTTGGGCGGGATTTTGTGCGGAAGAAGGGACTCGAACCCCCACGCCGTGAAGCGCCAGATCCTAAGTCTGGTGCGGCTACCAATTACGCCACTTCCGCAAAGGATTTAAAGGAAGCAAAAATAGTAAAATTTGCCGATAAACAAATTGTTTTTATGCGTTTTTGGCCTTTTTTGAATTAAAAACTAAGATAAAAGCTGATTAAAATAAGCCGAACTTTTTAACAAACGACTTCCATACCAGCTAAATAGCTCCCCATCAACTACTTGAACTTTTGTTTTAGGTAATATTTCTTGAAAATGTGCCAAGTGTTTTTCTTTAAATGGATAAGGCTCGGAAGACAAAAACAGATGATCTGGTTGTATTGCTATTATTTGCGATTCCAAAATTGCTGGATATCGATTTGGGTTAGGTAATTTCTCAGACGCATTTTCCAAACCTATGTGCTGCAACAAATCATCTATAAAGGTTTGTTTTCCTGCTATCATGTATGGATCTTTCCAAATCAAATACAATACCTTTTTGGATTTCTCCAATGCTTGAATACCTGCAAATTGAGTAGATATAATTGATGTGATTTTTTCAGCCTCGTTTTCTTTTTGAAAAATTGCTGCAAGTTTTGACATCATCTCCATTGCTTCGTTCAAATTAGAAATATCACTCATCCAAACCGGATATTTTTTGGACAATTCTAAAATTTGACTTTGCTCATTTTCTTCTTTATTCCCAATTATTATATCTGGTTTTAATGATTCAATGATGCTAAGGTTTAATGTTTTAGTGCCTCCTATTATTTTAGCGGTTTTTTTGATTGACGCTGGATGTATGCAAAATTTTGTACAACCAACAATTTGATCTTGTAATCCTAGGTCACAAAGAAATTCTGTTTGTGATGGAACCAAAGAAACTATTCGTTTTGGTGTTTCATTCAACACCAAAACATGGCCCATTTGATCTATGTATTTCATCAATAATATCTATTTGATCAAGGTCATCGATCTTCCATCCCAGGTGTGCATTTTCATCAAAGTATTTGGATATGCTTTCTGAAAAACATAGGTGTTCGTTTTATTGCTATCAAGTGCTACTGCTACAGTCCAAGTCGTTTCATCCTGCGCCTTCACTTCTACTGTTGCATGATATACTCTTAAATCTCCAACATTTACACTTGTTTGATTCTCCAAAATATTTAATTTAACTTTCAAAGTATCACTAAATAAAAGCGCTCGCAAAGAATAAGGAAGTTGATCTTCTAGTAATACGTCTTTAGGAAGCACCTTCTTTCCTATACCTTCGTAATCAAAATATGAATCGTAATTTACCGTTAAAATGCTTTTAGTGTTGAACATCGACTTGCTCGTATTCCCCTCTAACGTACTCGCATTCAACTGGTATTTATGCAATACCAACGGGTTTGTGTTTAGGAAATATTGATGAGTAGAAAATACAGGAATTGTAGGCATTGTAGCTGTAATTTGTGTAGTTGAGTATTTTACTACTTCATATAAATCCGGTCTTTCTAAATTTTTGCTTTTAACGTTGAATTGATCGTTGAATTTTTCTTTATTGATTTGAACTAACAAGTTATATTTAACATTTTTTTGATCGATAATTTGTTCACAAACATATTCATGTTGATCTAAATTATTTTTAGCCCAAAAATCATTTTTAGCCCAATTCACATTGAACTTTGCATAACTTTCATTGAAATAGATTTGTCGCTGATCGAACTCTTTTTTTGTCTTACTTTTAGCAAAACGAATAGAAAACCATA
>JAHEGO010000048.1 GCA_024645045.1 Sphingobacteriaceae bacterium | reverse complement strand
CATCGGTAATATTTGCTTTACCCGCCCTAATTGATTTTATTTCGGTACCCATTAATTGAATACCTGCTTCATATTTTTCAATAATAAAGTATTCAAAATTGGCTTGTTTATTTTTAATCAGTACCCCGGCAGTCATTTTATCGAATAATTAATACAGGCACTTTTACGCGGTGCCTAAGCGAATCTAATGTGGTGCCAAAGATAATATCTTTTATCCCTTTATGGCCATGTGCGCCCAATACTAATAAATCTATTTTCGATTGATTGACAATTTGAGCAATGGCTTTGGCTGGATTTCCATATCCCAAAGCAATTTCAACCAAATAACCTTGAGCTACTAGGTCTTGTTGGTATTTCTCTAAATTAATTCGATCTGCTCTACTTTCGTGGTCGTCGCTGGCATGCCCCGCATAATTAGCGTTAACCGTTTCAATACTATGAATCAATAAATAAGTGGCTTCCTTCCCTCCTTGCTGAATAGCAGCTGTTATGGTTTGCTTATCAACCAAAGAAAAATCTATGGCAACTGCAATTCTACTGGGTTTTTCTGGTATGGTTAAATGAAAATCTTTGGCAATTCCATGTGGAACCAAATTCTTTGCTAACTCAATTTTGAAAAATGGTGCTAGAAAAATATAAACCAACAAAATTGCAAACAATAACAAGCAGGTAATTACCAATATTTCTCTCCAATTCAACGAATCCGGTGTGAGCGCTAGCCAATCAAATATTTGTGAAAGCACCAATTTAATATTCAAACTCACAACAATAATTGCAGCTATCCAAGCCAATGTTTTCACTTTCCATCCAATGGCAAATTCTTTCATCTCTTTTGCATCTGCAGTAAAATGAATAAGTGGAATGATGGCAAAACCCAGTTGTAAACTTAAAACTACTTGAGAAAAAATAAGCAACTTACCGAGAGATGCTTCGCCAAAATAATAAATGGTAAAGAGTGCTGGCAACACCGCTAACAAACGGGTAATTAACCGCCTTAACCAAGGCCTTATACGTAAATTCAAATAGCCTTCCATAATTATTTGACCCGCTAAAGTTCCTGTTACCGTTGAGCTTTGGCCGGCACTAATTAATGCAATGGCAAATAAAGTTGGCGCTAAATTTCCGAAAATATGCGAGAGCAAACGGTGTGCATCTTGAATTTCTGCTACTTGTTGAAAGCCGTTATGGTGAAAGGCTGCAGCTGCTAAAATTAAAATTGCTGCATTCACAAAAAAAGCCAAATTTAGTGCAATAGTAGAATCAATGAAATTAAATTTAATGGCATCTCTAATGCCTTTAGTTGTTTTTTTTATCGACCTGGTTTGCACCAAAGAAGAATGTAAATATAAATTATGAGGCATCACCGTGGCCCCTATTATTCCAATAGCAATATAAAGGGCATCGGCGCTTAATGCAGAAGGAATAAGGCCTTTACCTATAGCAACAAAATCTGGTTGCACAATAAACATTTCTAATAAAAAAGAAATGCCAATGATAAATACCAAAGAAATAATGAATCTTTCTAAAATTTTAATGCCTTTATTCATTAAAAATAAAAGCAAAATGGTATCAAGTACCGAAATGGAAATTCCTACAATTAGTGGCATCCCAAATAACAATTGTAAACCAATTGCCATACCAATTATTTCGGCAAGGTCACATGCAGCAATTGCAATTTCAGCTAAAATATACAATGGAATATTGATGATTGCAGGATAGCTTGCTCTTGAAGCCTGCGCTAAATCAAGGCCTCTAACAATTCCCAAACGTGCACTTAAACTTTGCAGTAATAGCGCCATTAAATTAGAAAGCAATAATACCCAAATGAGTTGATAGCCAAATACACTTCCACCTGCAATATCGGTTGCCCAATTTCCCGGATCCATGTAACCCACACTCACCAAGTAAGCAGGACCAACAAACGCAAAAAGTTTTTTCCATGGGTTTTTACCCGATGGAATTTCGACGCTGCGGTGTACTTGATCTAAAGAGTTTTCAGACATAATTTTTGGTGCTATTTAAAATTAGTAAATATTACCAAACTACAATAGCTTTGCCCTGGCTTTTTAAATAATTATTTGCTTTTGAAAAAGGTTTTGAACCAAAGAATCCTCTATAAGCTGCGAGTGGCGATGGATGTGCGGACTGTATAACAAAATGTTTTTGTACATTAATGAGTTTTAATTTAGCCTGTGCTGGTTTGCCCCAAAGTATAAATACCACTTTTTCTTTTTGAGAACTGATCATTTCAATAATGTGATCTGTCCATGTTTCCCACCCTTTATTTTGATGCGCATTTGGGCTAGATTCCACTACTGTTAAAACTGTATTCAACAACAACACACCTTGTTTTGCCCAGCTTGTTAAATCGCCGTTCAAATTTCCTTTTGGTTGCTGTTCTGCCGCAATATCATTGGCTAATTCCTTGAAAATATTCCTAAGCGAAGGTGGCAGAGGCTGGCCTTCTAACACCGAAAAAGCCAACCCATTAGCTTGACCCGGTTGATGATATGGATCTTGACCAATAATTACCACTTTTATTTGATCAAAATCGCATAAATTAAATGCTGAAAAAACCAGTGGTAATGGTGGGAAAATGGTCTTTCCTGAAGCAATTTCATTAGCTAAAAAGTTAGCCAAATCAACAAAATAAGGCATCCCAAAGCTAAAATCTAATTTTTTAGCCCAATTTTCAGCGGTTAAAAATTCTTTTAATGCTAATCCCATTTCCAAATCTGCAATATTTTGATTTTATTTGCTAAAGATACAAACAAGTGTTTGGCTCTTATTTATAAACCTATTAAAAATAAAAAATGAAAAAAAGTTTTAAAATTCTTGGCTTATTAGCCTTTGCGTTAATTTCAATTACAGCATGTACAGATGACAATTCAGTTTCACCTACACCTGCTATTGTTGGATTTTGGGGAGTAAATGACATGAAAACAGCATTTTACATCGATAACCAATTGGTTCAAGCTGATACATCTTTATTAGCTGCAGACGATTTAACATTGAACTTTACAGCAGATGGTTTAGCCATTGGTATTTCAAAAGATTCAACAGGTACTTTTACAAACGATACATCATTTTACACATTAACAGGTTCTAATATGGTTATAGTGGATAAAACTATTGTACCATTTGATACAACCAGATTTACTGCAACAATAACCGGTAATAAATTAAAATTAAGTGGTTCTCAAGTTGATACCTCTGTGTTTGGTGTTACCAAAGTAGATTTTGAATACAATGCTACTAAATTAGTTAGATAATCATTTAGCTTATTAAGCAATAAAAAAAACCGCTAAAATTATTTAGCGGTTTTTTTATTGCTTTTTTTATAAATCTATATTAAGCAAACCATTGCATTACATCTTCTTTACTAGGAATGGTAATTTCTAATTTCAATTTTTTACGCATCCCGCCCATATCATTGAATACTTTATTTGCATTACCTGCTTTTAATTCTTCTACAGAATTAAAACCCATTTTTTGCAATACCGGCACCCATTCTGCTGGCACACCAATATTTACAAAATCTTCAATGCTGGTTGGTT
The DNA here is from genome assembly GCA_024645045.1 of Sphingobacteriaceae bacterium. Classification (GTDB taxonomy): domain Bacteria; phylum Bacteroidota; class Bacteroidia; order Sphingobacteriales; family Sphingobacteriaceae; genus CAIKLP01. Next base: position 21,979 of record JAHEGO010000048.1, on the reverse strand, counting down.
GAACAATTTTCTCAGGACGCATTTGAGGGAAAAATAAAACATCTTGAATAGAAGAATTATTTGTCATGATCATTGCTAAACGGTCAATGCCAATACCCATACCTGCTGTAGGAGGCATACCATATTCAAGCGCTCTTAAGAAATCATAATCAATAAACATGGCCTCATCGTCTCCACGTTCCATCAAAGCTACTTGCTCTTCAAATCTTGCACGTTGGTCAATGGGGTCGTTTAATTCAGAATAAGCATTGGCTAATTCTTTACCATTCACCATTAATTCAAAACGCTCCACTAATCCTTCTTTGCTTCTGTGTTTTTTCGTCAATGGAGACATTTCAACTGGATAATCGATGATGAAAGTTGGCTGAATATAATGGTGTTCACATTTAGCACCAAAAATTTCATCTACTAATTTTCCTTTACCCATGGAAGCATCAACTTCAATTCCTAATTGCTGACAAGTAGCACGCAATTGGTTTTCATCCATTCCAGTAATATCTACACCTGTATATTCTTTTATTGAATCATACATGCTGATGCGCTTAAATGGTCTTTGAAAATCGATGGTGTTTTCACCCATTTGAACTTTAGTTTGACCGTGCAAATCAAGCGCAACGCGCTCTAACATTTCCTCGGTAAAATCCATCATCCAATTATAATCTTTGTAGGCAACATAAATTTCTAAAACCGTAAACTCTGGATTGTGTGTACGGTCCATGCCTTCGTTACGAAAATCTTTGGCAAACTCGTATACCCCTTCGTAACCGCCCACAATTAAACGTTTTAAATAAAGTTCGTTTGCTACTCTTAAATAAAGTGGAATATCTAAGGCGTTATGATGTGTGATAAATGGACGTGCCGCTGCACCACCTGGTATAGCTTGCAATATCGGCGTCTCCACTTCTAAATATCCTCTTTCGTTAAAAGTATTTCTTAATGACTGTACAATTTGCGTACGCTTGCGAAAACCATCGCGTACATTTTGATTGATTATTAAATCGGCATAACGTTGACGGTACCTGAATTCTGCATCGGTAACAGCATTGTGCTCTTTCCCATCAGCATCGGTTTTAACCACCGGCAATGGCCTTAAAGATTTTGTTAAAATAGTAAAGGCAGTAACATGGATACTAATTTCGCCAGTTTGCGTAGTAAACACATAACCAGTTACACCAATAATATCTCCAATGTCTAATAATTTTTTGAATACCGTATTGTATAAAGTTTTGTCTTCATCTGGACAAATATCATCGCGTTTAAAATATAATTGAATACGATCGGTTGCATCTTGCAATTCTACAAAAGAAGCATTACCCATAATTCTTCGGCTCATGATTCTTCCTGCAATGGAAATTTTCTGATAAGCATCTGGTTGCTTTTCAAAATTTGCTAAAATATCTTTTGCCGTTGTATTTATTTCGTAAGATGCTGCCGGAAATGGGTCGATGCCTAATCGCATCAATTCTTGCATGCTTTCTCTACGTTGCTGCTCCTGTTCGCTTAATCCAATCATATTGTTGTTTTATTATAGCACAAATTTAGCTTAAAAAACTTAACGCGCAAATTTATGAGAACCATCACAGGTAGGCATTCTCTTGGATAAACCACAAGTGCAATCGTTCATTCCTTTGCCGCAAAGAATTTTGGGGATGAATTTCACTATCCTAGCTGTTTTCGTTTCCGATTGTTTGGCTCCAGTAAAATGAATAAGATAGGCTCTTTGCCTTCCAGGTGTTAATTGATGGAATGCTTTTTTAAATGCAGCATTCATTTTAAATTGCTGTAAAAGTTCTTCCGGTAATTCAATTGTCTGGTTACTTGGTTCAGCTTTCAAACCTGCCTTTTCTATTTCTATGGCTTCAAAAACATAGGCTTTAATCACTGCTTTTTGTTTGACAATATCTTTAGCATTTACAAAAGGAAACACACGACCCGATTGCGTATTTTCTCCAGGTTTTTTCAATAAGCCTTTTGTGTCTTGCAATAACGCACCTTTAAAAAATCCAAGAGCACAATAAGCCTTAAAATTATGCAAGATGAGGATATTACTTTTTCCAAACATATAACAAGGAGCACCCCACTTATATTCCTCTGTTAACCCACATTCGAGCAAAATATTTCTCAATAAGTTTAACTCCTCTTGCCAGGTTTTAACTCTTAATAAATATTCGTCAACTTTTGAATTCATGATTTTAAGATAAGCGCATTAAAAATTTAATAATTTTAAACTTCAACGAAGTTCGAGGAAAATATTTTAAACTAGGTTCAAACCATGATGGTTTTTCGAGCATACTTTTTTGATGTGAAAATGTCTGAAAACCATATATACCATGATAAGCACCTATGCCGCTTTCACCTACTCCACCAAATGGCAAATTGCTATTGGTAATTTGCATAATGCATTCGTTAATGGCACCCGAACCAAAAGAAAGTTCGTTGATGATTTTGTTTTTTAGTGTCTTACTACTTGTAAATACATAACAAGACAAAGGTTTCTCTCTTTTTTTAATTTCTGAAATGGCTTCGTCTAAATTCTCGTAAGTAATTACGGGTAAAATAGGACCAAAAATTTCTTCTTGCATTATTTTATCGTCGAAGCTTACTTGCTGCATAATAGTAGGCTCAAACACCCGCGTTTGCTCATTAAAACTACCTCCACAAAATACTTTTGCAGGATCTATTAAATTGGCTAAACGTTGTAAATTTTTGCTATTGATAATTTGAACATAGTTATCGTTCGCAACAGCAAAATTTTCATTGGCAATTTCAGCTTTCGCTAAAGTCAAAAATTCTTGTTCTAAAGATTTAGGTAATAATATATAATCGGGTGCAATGCAAGTTTGCCCTGCATTGATAAATTTTGCCCAAACAATTCTTTTGACATGAATTTTTAAATTGGCTGCATCGGTAATGATTGCAGGACTTTTACCACCTAATTCTAAAGTTACTGGCGTTAAATATTTGGCTGCTGCTTGGTAAACAATTTTACCTACCCCCACACTTCCTGTAAAGAATATTTTATCGAAACGCTCCGCTAATAATGCATTGGTTTCCGGAATACCGCCTTCGACCACTTTAAAAAATGCAGGATCAAAATTTTCGTTGATTATTTTAGCCATAACTTGGCTTGTTCTAATGGGTAATTCACTTGGCTTTAAAATTACCGTATTGCCAGCCGCAATAGCCGCAATGGCAGGGCCAAAAGACAATTGATAAGGATAATTCCATGCACCAATTACCAAACAAACACCCAATGGTTCGGGAACGATGTAACTTTTAGCAGGCATGTTTACCAAATTGGTATTTACTCTTTTTCGGCTCGCCCACTTTTTTACTTTACGAATGCTCTCGTCAATCTCGGCATATAGAATACTGAGCTCGTTGGTATAAGTATCGAAAGCTGATTTTTGAAAATCGGCATAAATCGCTTCATTTAAAATTTGTTCGTTTGCTTGCAAAAGCTTGCGCAGCTTCAACAATTGGTCAATTCTAAAATCTATACTTTTTGTTTGATTCGAATTAAAAAAATCTCGTTGTGATTGAATGAGTTGCTTCATGTGTTAATTTAATTAACTTATTTTCTTAATATTTTATCAAGCGTTTTCCCTTTTGCTAATTCGTCTACGAGCTTATCTAGACACCTTACTTTTTGCACCAATGAGTCTGTAATGTCCTCTACGCGATATCCACAAATCAACCCTGTTATTTTTGCTGCATTAATATTGAATACCGGTGCTTGCGCAAAAAATGTTTCAAAGTCAACTTTAAGTTCAATTTGTTTTTGTAAAGTTGTATCTGAATAACCGGTTAACCAAAAAATAACAGCATCTAATTCTTCTTTTGTTCGCCCTTTCCGCTCTACCTTTTGAAGGTACAATGGATACACCGAAGAAAACAACATTTTATAAAACTTATAGCTATTATCTTTTTGATTATTCATTGAATATATATTAACTATTTTTTCAATTTGCTTTCATAAATAGCAATCCAATCTTTTACACTCATTTTTGTCATTAACTCACCAATTAGCTTATAGGGAATTTCGTCAAATTTTTTAAAACGAATACAGCTTTTCCCCATATCTAATTTGGCTTTACTATGCTTTGGATATTCAGCAACAAACCAATCAAATAATTTTGGGTCTAAGTATATTCCCATATGATAAAAATTGATGGAATTTTTTTGAGAAGCTAAACCCGCAAATGGAAGTGGTTCAATTGGTTTACAGTGGTATCCTGCAGGATAAAGGTTATGTGGCACCACATAGCCTAAACCTCCATAACTAATGCCAGCTTCAAAGCCCTTTGGTAAACTATTTACAATGGTTTCGTGTAGTTTATTAAAAGCTACCAACCTATCTGGTGGTACATTATTTAAAATTTCTTTTACAGTATTACCCGATGCTTTCATAGTTTAACCAAATAATTTCCATTAGCAACCGCCAGTTCGTGGAGCACGTTTATAAATTACCTTCCCTCCCTTTGCGATATAGTCTCCTGCTACAATAGCGTATGCATATTTTGGCGCATGGGACACATTACGACTTCTAATGATAATTTTATCATTCACTTTTAGTGTATGTAATTGAGCAAATTCATTTTTGACCTGATTCGACTGTTTGCCTATTTTTTCTGGACCAAAAGCAAGAATATAATCTTCTCCTTTTATTTTCACCATTATTCCGAAACCTAATCTTGATCCTGGAGGAAGCGTTAGTGATGTTACGATAGCATCCATATTGGCAAAATCTTTAATTGACTGCTTTATTTTAGCCTCAGCAGTAAATACTTTTTTACCTGCAGCCGATGCCTTCCATTTTTTGTAATATATACCTGAAGGAGTTGCTTCCCATTGCTCCATTGCAGCATTTCTTTGTTCAGCAGAAAACGGATTTGAAATTAATTTTTTAGTCTTATTGTTTTCTGTGTTAGCAAACACAAAACTATTTAGCATTAAAATCGACAAGCACAATGCAAAAATATTTTTTTTCATAATGAATGTTATTGTATATACATCTAAAAAATTAATTCCCTTTTCTTCTTTGTTGCTCTGTAACAATTAAGCTCAGCTCTCTTCCCATTTGGCCTGCAATGGCAGTGTTTTCTTCTGCCCTACGGAATAAATAAGGCAATACTTTTTTAACGGGGCCATAGGGTACATACTTGGCTACATTATAACCAGCCATCGATAAATTAAAACTCAAGTTATCGCTCATGCCTAATAATTGCGAGAAATAAATACGACGGTCATTTTTAGCAATTTGATGTTGTGTCATTAAATTAACTAAATGCATCGAACTTTTTTCATTATGTGTTCCTGCACAAATGCTTATATCTGCTATATTTTCAACACAATATGTTAGCGCTGCATCGTAATCTGCATCTGATGCGTTTTTATTAGGCTGAATAGGATCTAAGTATTTTTTTTCTGCAGCACGTGCGCGTTCTTTTTCCATGTATGCCCCACGAACCAATTTTATTCCAAAAAACAAACCTGCAGCTTTTAATTTTTGATGCGCAGTTTTCATCGCCGCTAATCTATCATGACGGTAAAATTGATAGGTGTTAAATACAACTGCTTCTTGTTTATTAAAATGAGCCATCATTTGATATGACAATTCATCGATACTGTTTTGAATCCAACTTTCTTCTGCATCTATAAAAATACGCACCTTTGCATCGTAGGCAGCTTTACATATTTGATATATCCTATTACTTACTCGGTCGTATTCTGCTTGCTCTGCTGGGCTTAAGCTTTGGCCTGCATCCATTTTTTCTAACAATGCAAAACGAGCTAAACCTGTAACTTTAAAAACACCAAAAGCAATTTTTGAATCTCCTTTAGCTCGCGCAATGGTTGCAATTGTTTCCTGCATTGTTGCATCAAAGCTCGATTCGTTTTCTGCACCTTCAACAGAATAATCTAAAATAGTTCCAATATTAAATTTTGCTAATTGTTCAATGGTCGTATTACAAGAATCGATTGATTCACCTCCACAGAAATGTCTAAATATGGTCGCTCTAATTATTGGCGCAACAGGCAAACCAATTGCCATTGCAAATGTTGTAATTGGCGGACCAATTTTTACAAGCAAATTACTGCTAATTGCTTTGAACAACCAATATGCACGATTTAAGTCAGCGTTACTCTTTCCAGAAAAAGCAATTTCAGTATTCGAAAAGTTGAGATTGGTAGGCATTTTTATAGGTATTAAGACATCGGCTAATTTACGATTTCCTATCAAAAAGGAGGTTTTTTTTGAATAAAATAAAGCCCAGAAATGATTTTATTTAAGCATTATATATGTTAATTTGCACCATAGAATATGACAGTAAATACAGCAATTAAAGGATTAGACCAATGGGGCTTAGCACCCAGCAAAATGCTCTTGATTTCAGGGCCTTGCAGCGTCGAGTCTGAAAATCAAATCGCACAAACTGCAGCGGAATTAGCTAAACATTCGGTCCAAATTTTAAGAGGAGGCATTTGGAAACCTCGAACACGACCTGGTTCTTTTATGGGTTTAGGCGACCATGCCCTACCTTGGCTTGTTGCTGCTGCCAAAAACAATCATTTAAAAAGTGCGGTTGAAGTAGCAAATGCCAAACATGTAGAAGCGGCATTGCAAGCTGGTGTTGATATTTTATGGATTGGCGCTAGGTCAACTGTTTCTCCATTTGTTGTTCAAGAGATTGCCGACGCTTTGCAAGGAGTAGCTATTCCGGTGATGATTAAAAACCCAATCAACCCCGATTTAGAACTATGGTTAGGAGCTATTGAAAGAATTAACCATGCAGGCATACAAAAAATCGCAGCCATACATAGGGGTTTTTCTTCCTACGACAAAAGCATATATCGTAATGTACCCAATTGGAATATTCCAATTGAATTGAAAAGATTGATTCCAAACATTCCCATAATTTGCGACCCAAGTCATATTTGCGGAAGCCTCGATTTAATTCAACATGTAAGCCAAAAAGCTTTGGATTTAAATTTTGATGGCCTCATGATCGAATCTCATTTTGACCCTCAAAATGCCTTGAGCGATAAAGACCAACAATTAAGCCCAAGTGCATTGGGGGCATTGGTTAATGAATTAATCATTCGTACCAATACCAGCAATAATCAGGCTTTTATAGATAAATTAAAAAGTTTAAGAGACGACATCGATAAAATTGATTTTGATATTTTAGAGCTAGTAGCGGCAAGAAATAAAATTATCAGCGAAATTGGTTTGTACAAAAAAGAAAACAACATTACTATTTTCAAACCCGAACGTTGGACAGAAATTGTCGAAACAAGAATTAAGTATGGCAAAGAAATTCATTTATCTGATGAATTAATTATGGATACCATTAAAGCCATACACCGCGAAGCCATTGCCATACAAACAAAAGTCATGAACGATGGAAAATAAAATTGCAACACTTAAAAGTAAAAATGTTTACTTCAGCGAGGAGGTTTCTACGCTTGATGCTTTCATAGAAAAAAATAATTACAGTAAAGTAGTGGTACTTGGCGACACCAATACCATTGAGCTTTGCCTTCCCTATTTGAATTTATTTTCTACTTACACAGCTAATGCAGATATCATTGAAATTGATGCAGGCGAAGGAAGTAAAAACATTGACATCTGTATTGGCATATGGAATATGATGCTCGACTACGAGATGGACCGCAAAAGTTTACTCATCAACTTAGGTGGTGGCATGGTTTCAGATATTGGCGCATTTGCCGCTAGCACCTATATGCGTGGCATTGATTTTATTAATATTCCAAGCACTTTGCTAGCCATGGTGGATGCGAGCCATGGTGGAAAAAACGGAATCGATGTAAACGATTTTAAAAATATAATTGGTTGTTTTCAGCCTGCCAAAGCAGTATTTATTTTCCCTTCATTATTGAATAGTTTAAATGAAGAAGAGCAATTGTTTGGATTTGCAGAAATTATCAAACATGGTTTAATTGCAGATGAAAAACACTTTGAAGATACGGTTGCTTATTTATTAGCAGCAGATCAAAGTAATTTAGCTGAAATAATTATTGATTCTATTTTAATCAAATTAAACATTGTTGCTATTGATCCTTTAGACAAAAAAGAAAGAAAGATATTGAATTATGGCCATAGCATTGGGCATGCCATTGAAAGCTATTTTTTAAGCCTAGAAAAACCCATACACCACGGTTTAGCAGTCCTTACAGGTATCATTATTGAAAATAAAATTGCAGTAAGCCAAGGTGTATTGGCTGCCGAAACAGCCAATTCCATTGAATCAATCATTAAAAATAATTTTCAATTGCCTAAGTTTCCAGCTAATGCAATAACCACAATTCTTGAATTTTTAATGCACGATAAAAAAAATATCGAAGATCAAATTCACCTTTCTTTAATTAGTAAAATTGGCGAAGGTAAAATTGAACAGGTTTGCGATATCGCTACAGTTAACACAGCCATTGAACAATACCTGGTTTAGCATTCATGAAAAACAACTCCAATATTCAAATTTCTAACCTTTTTTTAGCGAAAAATGATTTGCAAATTTGTATTCCTGGAAGTAAAAGTGAATCGAACAGAAGCCTTATCATACAAGCATTTGCAAAAGATCGAATTCAAATTCAAAACCTATCAAACTCAGACGATACGCTTGCCTTAATAGCTGCTTTAGCAAGCACAAATAAAGAAATAGATTGTGGGCATGCAGGTAGCACTTTTCGTTTTCTAGCTGCGTATTTTGCTTGTTGTGAAGGCAAAGAAGTTATTTTAACTGGTTCCACTCAACTTAAAAACAGGCCAATGGCTCCGCTCATTGCTGCTTTACAAGCATTAGGCGCGGAAATTACTTACCTCGAGCAACCTGGCTTTGCACCCATTCATATTAAAGGGAAAAAATTATCAAGTAGTCAACCTATTGAAATAGATAGTAGCATCAGCTCTCAATTTATTTCTGCATTATTATTAATTGCTGCGCAAATTGAAAATGACCTTAGTTTAAAACTTCAGCAAAACAGCGTTTCAAAAACGTATATACAAATGACAATTGCCCTTTTAAATGAAGTGGGAATAGCTGTTTCAGCAGATCAAGAAACTATAAAAATATCACAACAAAAAATTCAATTTCATATTTTTCACATAGAACCCGATTGGAGTTCGGCATCTTATTGGTATGCCATCAAAGCCTTGGGCTTTCCAAATAAAATATTTTTAAAAGGATTCAAAAAAGAGAGTTTACAAGGTGATAGCTGTATTGCAAAATTCATGGAAAACTTCGGTGTACAAACCACTTACCATAGCGATGGCATTGAACTTACAAGCAAATCAATCAACATTTCCGAAATGCTTTTTGACTGCATCAATTGCCCAGATATTGCGCAAACATTAATTACTACAGCAGCAGCAATGCGTTTGCCTTACTCTTTTACAGGGCTTCAAACACTTGCACACAAAGAGAGTAATAGAACGCAGGCCCTGAAAGCTGAATTAGCTAAAATTGGTGCTGAATTAAAAGAAGACAAAGGCATTTTCTATTTAAACTATACAAATACTTACGATTTTCAAAAACCCATTCATTTTGAAACCTATCAAGACCACCGAATGGCCATGTGTCTTGCTCCACTTAGTTTAAAATGGACAAATGTTACGATTGAAAATCCATCTGTTGTGCAAAAATCTTATCGAAGTTTTTGGGATGATTTTGCAACAACCGGATTAACACTTAAATTGCAATAATATGGCTGGAAATTCATTTGGTACTTTATTTAAAATACACACTTTTGGCGAATCGCATGGCGAGGCCATTGGCGTAGTTATTGATGGTTGCCCCGCAGGGCTTAACATCGATTTTGAATTTTTACAAGCAGAACTCGATCGACGCAAACCAGGCCAGTCGAGCATTACCAGCCCACGCAAAGAAGCCGACGAAGCCAAAATAATTTCTGGCGTATTCAACGGACAAACCATGGGCACCCCTATTTGCATCGTTATTGCAAATGAAAATCCAAAAGAAAAAGATTACAGTTATTTAAAAGACACCTTTCGCCCATCGCATGCAGACTTTACTTATGAACAAAAATATGGTACACGCGATTACAGAGGAGGAGGCCGTTCATCTGCAAGGGAAACAGCTGCAAGGGTTGCCGCAGGTGCCATTGCAAAAATGCTATTGAAAAAAGAAAATATTCACATCAACGCATTTGTTACCCGAGTTGGACCCATTCAATTGACGAAAGAAATACATACGCTTGATTTAAGTACTGCAACTCAGAATAGCATTAAATGCCCCGATAGCGCAACTGCTCAAGAAATGATTTCCTATATCGAAACTGTTAAAAAAGATGGAGATACAGTTGGTGGAATTATCAGGTGCCACATAGACCACGCTCCTGCTGGCTTAGGAGAGCCTGTGTTCGATAAACTACATGCAAACCTAGCTAAAGCCATGTTGAGCATTAACGCTGCCCACGGCTTCGAATATGGCTCGGGCTTTGAAGGCGCTTGTACATTAGGTTCGCAAAATAACGATGCCATTACCAAAAACTTCAGCACCAAAACAAATAACAGTGGCGGCATTTTAGGAGGCATTAGTACAGGCGATCAAATTTATTTTAATGTTGCATTCAAACCTGTTGCGACTATATTAAAACCGCAACAAAGTATTGACCGAGCGGGCAACGAAATTACTTTACAAAACGAAGGCCGTCATGACCCATGCGTATTACCTAGAGCCGTGCCTATTGTAGAAGCGATGGCTGCATTGGTAATGATAGACATGCTTTTGCAACAAAAAGCCATTCAATAAATTTATTTTATAAAACAAAAAAGCCCGATACGTTTGTATCGGGCTTTTTTGTTTGTTGTTTAAAATTAAACACCTAATTTTTTTCTTGTACTTTTTTGTACCCCGTCTTTGTGCAATAAAATTGAAGTGGTTTTATATTTCACGAAATTTTTACTTACATATAAAAACCCTTCGTAATCATTTTTAAGCCCCCAAGAATTTTTAACAATGTAATACTCTTTACCATTTACATCTTTTGCAAGACCAGTAATTTGCATACCGTGGTCGTCTGTAGTTTCATAATTATCAAATGCTTTTTGACGCAACTCTTGCGTTACATCTAGCTCTGGCATTGGCTTTGCGAACATGTCCTTTTTTTCATCATCAGTCATGTCGTTAAAGTTTTTAGCAGGCACATAAGCAACACCATTTTTCCAACTGAAACCTTTTTCACTTACATCAGTTGCCCAGGCAACGGTATAACCATTCTTCAATGCGTTATCAATTACTTCAATCATTTCATTCAAAGGCACATTGTATGATGGCTTGTAAGTCCAATTATCTGGAACCAAAACAACCATTTGCTCATAAAAAGGCGCGTGTGTAAATGAAGTAATTTCTACATAATCTTTTGGATTAATACCAACCACTTCTTTCGCAAAAGCTTGTGGAGTATATTGTTTTCCTTCGAAAGTAAATTTAGCTGGAACAGTTCCCAAATAAGCATCTACCACATTCGTTACTGCTGTTTTCCAAGCAGAAGTTAAACTTTTATCTGTTTTAGCATATACATTTAACATTGCTGTTAATACTTTTTCTAATTCAGTATGGTCATTTTTAACTTGCTCTGGCAACATGCCAACATAAGCATCTTGTGGCATTGCCCCATATTTTGCTAACAAATCAATTGGATCGTGCAACGCTCCACCTTGACCATAAGAAGCACCACCATGTAACCTTACAAAGTTTTCTGCTTTATCGATATACATATTTCTCACCGAAAACATTTCTGCAATGTCAATTGGTTTTTTACCCATGCGAAGCATTTCAGATTCAATAAAAGAATTGGCAGAGTAACTCCAACAAGTACCTGAAGAACCTTGATTCTTAACGGCTGTAGCAGACAAGTTAGTTACAGGAGTAAACTTAAAAGCCTCTTTTGTACTAATGCTTTTATTGTCTTTTAATTTATTAATTAAATCATCTTGCGCAGATGCAAAACTCACCCATAAAACAAAAGGGAGTAATATTAAATTTTTCATTTTCATATAGCTGGATAATTATTTGGTTCAACTTCATTCATGATTTCGTAAATCGCTTCTACCACATCTTCTACATTTGGTTTCGAAAAATAATCGCCATCTGTTCCATAAGCTGGGCGATGTGGGTGCGAAGTAATTGTTCTAGGCTGCGCATCTAAATATTGGTATGCTCCTTGTACCTCTAGTACTTGCTGCATCATATAGGCAGTAGCACCTCCGGGTACATCTTCATCTAAGAATACAACACGATTGGTTTTCTTGATAGACTCTACAATATGATGGTGAATATCAAATGGCAATAAACTTTGAACGTCAATTAACTCAACAGAAATTCCCATTTCATTTAAAATAACTACCGCATCTGCTGCAATTCTACAACAAGAACCATAAGTCACTAATGTAATATCATTACCTGTTGTTAATACTTCTGGAATACCAATTGGAACAGTAAACGAAGCAATATTCGTAGGCATTTTTTCTTTCAAACGGTAACCGTTCAAACACTCCACAATTAAAGCAGGCTCGTCAGATTGTAACATCGTATTGTAAAATCCTGCAGCTTGTGTCATATTACGCGGCACTAAAACATAGATACCTCGCAAGGCATGAATAATCATACCCATTGGTGAACCCGAATGCCACACGCCTTCTAAACGATGACCTCGTGTTCGAATGATCATAGGTGCTTTTTGTCCTGCTTTGGTTCTATAAGCAAGCGATGCTAAATCGTCGCTTAAAGTTTGTAAACCATATAATAAATAATCGAGGTATTGAATTTCGGCAATAGGTCTTAAACCCCTTAACGCTAATCCAATTCCTTGGCCAATAATAGTTGCTTCTCTAATACCGGTATCAGTAATTCTAATTTCTCCGTACTTCTCTTGTAAGCCAGCAAATCCTTGGTTCACATCACCAATTTTTCCTAAGTCTTCACCAAAAGCAACAATTCTTGGATCACGATCAAAAGCAGCATCAAAACATGCTTGCAAAATTTCACGACCATCTAATAATTCTGCGGCTTCTTCGTAGATTGGATATTGCACCCCTACCCCTAAGGCAGACTCATTGCTGTTGGTAAATAAGTAAGAATTATAACGATCAAAATTAGCTTCTTTGAAACGCTTCAACCAAGCCCTCATTTGGTTTTTTGCAGGCGATTCTTCTTGCATACTCAAACGCAAAACCGTTTTCACCGCAACCATTATATCTCGACGAGAAGGATCTATTGTTGTTTGTAATTTTTGCGCTTGTGCCAAAATTAAATCTGCAGCAGCAGCTGTGCTTGCTACAGACTGAATCAATTCACAAACTAAATCAATTTCAGTTTTAATAGGCGCATTGAAAGCTTCCCATACTTCTTTTTGCCAAACACGCACTTGCTTTTTCGCTTGCTCATCCATTTCGTCTAGCGTAGCATCGTCAGCAATCCCAGATGAAATCATCCATTCGCGCATTTGCTTTAAACAATCAAAATCTGCTTCCCATTGCAAGCGTTCTTTAGATTTGTAACGCTCATGCGAACCCGACGTAGAATGGCCTTGAGGCTGCGTCAATTCTCTTACGTGAACCAATACAGGTACATGTTCTTTTCTTGCAATTGCAGTGGCTCTTTCATATGCTTCACATAGCGCAGCATAATCCCAACCATTCACTACAATAATTTCATAGCCATCGGCTTTTGAATCGCGTTGAAATCCTTTTAAAATTTCAGAAATATTTTCTTTTGTTGTTTGGTATTTTGCATGAACAGAAATTCCATAAGCATCGTCCCAAACAGAAATAACCATAGGCACTTGTAATACACCTGCAGCATTAATTGTTTCAAAAAAATGTCCTTCAGAAGTACTCGCATTACCAATGGTACCAAATGCAACTTCGTTTCCGTTGTTAGAAAAATTAGTTAAATACTTTAGGTTTGGATTGTTTCTATAAATTTTAGATGCAAGCGCTAAGCCAAGTAAGCGTGGCATTTGACCAGCAGTTGGAGAAATATCGGCTGATGAATTTTTCATCTCCATTAAATTTTTCCAAGCACCATCTTCATCAATACTTCTTGTACCAAAATGTCCATTCATGCTTCTGCCTGCCGAACAAGGTTCCGCTTCAACATCTGGAAATGCATAAAGTTGTGCGAAAAATTCTTTCACATTCGACATGCCGGTTGCAAACATGAAAGTTTGATCGCGGTAATAGCCCGAACGAAAGTCGCCATTTTTAAAACTTCTTGCCATGGCAAGTTGAGCCACTTCTTTTCCATCACCAAAAATTCCAAACTTTGCTTTGCCCGTTAATACTTCTTTCCTTCCTAACAAACTTGCATGTCTGCTTTCCAATCCAATTCGATAATCGTTCAAAACATTTGTTTTAAATTCTTCGAAAGAAATTTTTTGCGTGGTATCGTTGGCCTTGGCCGAGTTTTGATTTGACATAAGGTAAATTTACTTACGGATGCAAAAATAAACATTCATAGCCTGATTTACCACAATTGACGCAATTAATGGCCGAAATATCCAATCTTTTTGCCGCAACAGCTGATAAAAATGCCTTATTGAATTCAATATTTCCTATATGTTGGAATATATAACCTTGAAATAGAAATAGATAAGTAATATTTAAAGCTGAAACCACGCCAAAAATGCTGTTTTAAGAATTTTGGAACAAATTTTGATAGTTAGACAAATATAAATAGGTTTGTATTACACAAATATTCAACACATCACATTTAAATAAATAGACAACAAATGAAAAAACTAGTATTATCAATTTTCGCAGTAGCAGCTATGGCTACAGCAAGTATGGCTCAAACTGCTGTTGCAACACCAGCTGAAAACCCTAATCAAGCAGATTTTAAATTTGAAACAGAAGTTCACGATTTTGGAACAGTTAAAGAAGGTGTTCAAGCAGAACATACTTTCAAATTTACTAACATTGGTAAAGAGCCATTAGTCATTACTAACGTTCAAGCATCTTGCGGATGTACTACTCCAACTTGGACTAAAGAACCTATTAAACCAGGAGCTCAAGGATCAGTAACAGCAATTTACAATTCAAAAGGCCGTCCAGGAAATTTCAATAAAGCAGTAACCATTACTTCAAATGCAAAAACAGCACAAAAAGTATTGTTTATTAAAGGAAATGTAGAAGCAGCTGCTGCAGCTGAGTCTGCTATGCCAGTTAAACAAGATGTGGCTACTCCATCAGAAAATAAGCCAAAAAATTAATTCCATTTTCTGATAAATTTTAAGACTTTTGTCCCGGTGTATTTTATACCGGGACATTTTTTTTATATCAATATTTAACCATGCCAAAAGTAGCCAACAAAGGAATTCAAATGCCTTCTTCGCCAATTCGTAAATTGGTACCATTTGCCGATCAAGCTAAAAAAGAAGGAAAAAAAATATATCATTTAAATATTGGACAACCCGATATTGAAACTCCAGCAACCATGCTAGATGCCATTAAAAACATCGACTTTAAAGTTTGGGCTTATACACATTCAGAAGGTATTCCATCATACCGCGAAAAATTAGCAAGTTATTATCAAAAAGTTGGTTTCGATATTGATGCGAGTAATATCATTGTCACTAATGGTGGTTCAGAAGCCATTACCATAGCAATTAATACTTGCTTAAACCCAGGTGATGAAATTATTATCCCTGAACCATTTTATGCCAACTACAATGGCTTTACCTGCATGTCGGATGTAGTGGTAAAACCAATTGTATCGAGTATAGAAAACGGATTTGCATTGCCAGCAATTGCCGAATTTGAAAAAATCATAACTGCAAAAACAAAAGCAATCATGATTTGTAATCCAAATAATCCAACAGGTTATTTGTATTCTCGCGAAGAATTGGAAGCATTAAAAGCATTGGCTTTAAAATACGATTTATATATTTTTTCTGACGAAGCATACAGAGAATTTTGCTATGATGGAAAAGCATTTGTTTCACCAATGCATTTAGATGGATTGGAAGAACATGTAATTGTGTTAGATACTGTTTCTAAAAGATATAGCGCATGTGGCGCAAGAATTGGCGCATTGGTTACCAAGAATAAAGAAGTATTAGCAGCAGCGCTAAAATTCGCACAGGCTAGGTTAAGCCCGCCTGCAATAGGCCAAATTGCTGGCGAAGCAGCTATCGATACACCAAATAGTTATTTCGAAAAAGTAAACAAAGAATATACCGAGCGAAGAGATTTATTAGTAAGCGAATTGAATAAAATGGAAGGCGTTTATTGCCCTAACCCAGGTGGTGCATTTTATGCAGTGGTGCGATTACCAATAGACGACTCCGATAAGTTTTGCCAATGGATGTTGGAATCTTTTGCATACGAAAACCAAACTGTAATGATGGCGCCCGCAACCGGATTTTATTCTACGGCAGGAGCAGGAAAAAACGAAGTACGTTTAGCTTATGTACTAAAGAAAGAAGACTTAGCAGCAGCTTTACAATGTTTAGCAGCAGCCTTAAAAGTTTATCCAGGTAAAACCAATTAAGTACATACGCTCAGGTGAAAATTGCGTATCTTTGTATTATTAAACATTCCAGGGGCTGCTTGGAATTGACAGGGTGGAAGATTTGGTGGTAAGCATGCAGGGCTTTTGTGTAATTGCCCTTAAAAGAAATTGCTCAAATTTTAAATGGCGAAAATAACTACGCTCTTGCTGCGTAATTATAACAGGATGTTATAATTGCCTCTTTCATAATTAGATTATGAAGCGAGATGTCTCCCAGAAGCGCTGAACGGCCGCGTCTGATTTCGAGGCACTGAAAAAGTCGGGATAGGAAAAGTAAAGTTTCGATGCATTTCCAAAATCAAGAAACTAAGAAATTTGTAGCCAGTTTAGGAGCAGCAAGTTTCCGACAATTAAACCTAAAATAAGCATGTAGAAAGCGATTCAGGTCCCATGTTTGGACGAGGGTTCGACTCCCTCCAGCTCCACAAGAATAAAAAAATGCCTTTCGAGTTTCGAAGGGCATTTTTTGTTGCCATAAAATCATAAATACTCTAAATGCTAATTGCCTACTCCTTCATAAACTTACTTGAATAACTATCTGATACTTTTAAGTAATAAATACCTTTAGCTAATTCCTTTAAATCAATAGTGTTTTCAACTTCTTTAAAATTACCTTCTAAAACTACTCTTCCTAAACCATCAATTATAACATAAGGTTCATCTATAATATGATAATCTAAAGTTACATTTAGTTCGCTTATAACTGGATTAGGATACAGTTTTACTTTGCTTGATTCCAATTCTTCTACAGAAGTTGAACAATCCATTCCTCCATCTGTAATTGTCCAGCCATAAGTACTAATTATAAATGAACGAGGTAAATTGCCTTTACAAAATTTAGCATTACCTGCGGAAAAAGAAACACCTGGTCTTAATGGGTTCTCTGGGAAGATTCTGGCGTACCATCCTATCAACAACGAATCATAATTGGCAATAGAAAGTTTAGTATTACCAGTAAACATACCACTCATATTAGTCACCTTACTTACATTCCAATTTCCAATTGGTTGGTTGAAAGTAGTAGCATTTTTAAACATACTACCCATGTATGTAACATTACTCACATTCCAATTTCCAATAGATTGATTAAAAGCAGTAGCATTTTTAAACATACTCTCCATATCAGTAACTTTACTTACATCCCAATTTCCGATAGGTTGGTTAAAAGCAGTAGCATTTTCAAACATGCTACTCATATTAGTCACCTTACTCACATTCCAATTTCCAATTGGTTGGTTAAAAATAGTGTCATTAAAAAACATATAAGCCATGTCTGTAACATTACTCACATTCCAATTTCCTATAGGTTGATTAAAAGCATAAGCATGATAGAACATATGATTCATATTAGATACTTTACTCACATTCCAATTTCCTATAGGTTGATTAAAAGCAGTAGCATGGTCAAACATGCCATTCAAATTAGACAAATTACTTACATTCCAATTCCCAATAGGTTGATTAAAAGAAGTAGCGTAGTAAAACATAGCAGACATAGTACCTACATTACTTACATTCCAATTTTCAATAGGTTGATTAAAAGCAGAAGCATGGTTAAACATACTACCCATCGAAGCTACCGAACTTACATTCCAAGAATTAATATTTTGATTAAATGAAGTAGCTCCTCTAAATACAGATTGCATTTTAGTAACCTTACTTACATCCCAATTTCCAATGGGTTGGTTAAACGAAGTAGCATTTTCAAACATAAAACTCATATTTATCACATTACCTACATTCCAAGAGCCAATGGCTTGGTTAAAGGCAGTAGCACTACTAAACATCCTACTCATATTTGTCACCTTACTAACATCCCAATTTCCGATAGGTTGATTAAATGAAGTAGCAACACTAAACATAGCATCCATATTAGTTACGTTGCTAACATCCCAAGTACTAATATTTTGGTTAAACATAGAACAGCCATAAAACATCAAACTCATATTAGTCACCTTACTCACATTCCAATTTTCAATAGGTTGATTAAATGAGGTAAGTGCGGTATCACAAAACATCCCACTCATATTTGTCACCTTGCTCACATCCCAAGACCCAATTGGTTGGTTAAAATTTTCGAAATAAAACATATTACTCATATTTGATAAAAGAGATGTTACTATATTATCAAATGGAATTGGGTTTAAACTCCCTGGTGGTGTAAAAAAATTTCTGCCCGATGGAATATTTTTAGCATAATCAGTTATATTGTTCTTAGTTGAATCACTGATAATAGCAAACCATTCCAATGTTCCTCTTGGACTTGCTTGAACAAAATAGGGTGATGGAACTGAAGTGCCAATCCATTTAATGGTAACACCATTTGTGTCCAACACAACTTGTGCATTGATGGTTTGAGAGCTTAAAACCAAAGCAAAAATGAAGAGCAATAGTTTTTTCATAATTAATATGTTATTGCTACTTTTTACTATTTTAAAATTGATTCCTAACGAATCTAATTAAATTCAATAATAAATATTCAAAAATCTGAAATATACAGCATTTGCATTACTCCTCTATTTCAACAAACAAACGATTTCTGGTGGCGTATAGGTAAAGTTCTCGAAAATTATGTGTTTTGGTCTTAGACATTAGGTTATTCCTATGAGTCCTTACTGTTAAAACTGAAATATGTAGCATTTCTGCTATAAGTTTATCTTCATGCCCTTTACAAACAAGCTTTAAAATGGCTAATTCTCGTGGGGTCAATAAGTTTTCTTTTAGCTGCTCTATACTCAATGGTTCAGAAATTAAACCATGAACAGCAATAATTTCTTCAACATCTTTTGAGAAATAGGTGCCTCCATTAAATATAGTTTCAATTGCTTTACCTATATCTCTAATTGGGCAATCCTTACTTATGAAACCATTTACGCCAATTAATAAACACTCTTTGATATATGAAACATTTACATTGCCCGAATAAATAAGCACTTTGGTATTCGGTTTTTTGGTAACTACAAACTTGGCTATCTCTAAACCCGCATCAGATTTAAAAATACGGATGTCTATAATAGCCACATCGACTATATTATTAGATACATAGCTTTTAAACTCTTCTGGCTGTTCAAAAGTTTTAGTAGTGCCAATTAATTGATTCCTTTTAAACAAATCATTTAATCCTGTTAAAATTAATGGATGATCGTCCAAAACTGCAATGTCTATTTTACCTACTGACATAATGTTCTTTATTAAATTTAATTTCATACTTACACCCATTTCCAGGGGAAGTTAAAATATCAAGTTGGCCATTTAACATCTTACATCGATTTTTAATATTCCTAACGCCGTTACTTTTGTCTGAAATGTTTTTCAAATCAAATCCTATACCATCATCAAATACAGAAATAATTAACTCATCTTTATTATTAATATTTAGATCTATTTTAATTTTACTAGCATTTGAATATTTTATTGCATTGTTCACTATTTCACTTATAATACGATAAACCCCAATTTCTACAGAAGAATTTAAATCATATACACTACAATTTACCTCAAATATTGCTTGATGTGTTTTGTATAAATTTGGGAATGTATTTAATGCACCATCTAGTCCGAAATTTTTTAAAGCAACAGGACTTAACTCAAGTGAGGCATTTCTAGCTGAAACACTTGCCATTTCTAAAACCTCTTCGACTTCAATCAATTTATCTTTATCATCTTTTTCTAAATTACTTATCGCAATACTCCCAATCTTAAGTCTTGCAGATGTAATTAAACCTCCTAACTCATCATGAACATCTCTCGAAAGCCTTTCACGCTCTTTTTCTTCTGCCAATATAATTGAAGAGTACATTTCTTTGTTTTTAGCTTCTATACTTCTATGGTATTTATTTACTAACAACAGTACACCTACAAGTATTATACAAAATGCAGCTGTAGTAATTATTATGCTTGAGAGAATTGTTTCTTGCATTGGATAATACTAATTGTTAATAATACGTAAAAAACTAAATTAGATAGGGCATTAATTATGGAAAAATATATTGCGTATTCATTATTTCGAGCAAAAAATTCTGCAAAAGCATAAATAGTTATGCCTAAAAAGGAATAAATAAGTAATGCATATATGATTGTTTTTTTCCACTTTTCAATTTTCATTTCAAAGCTGCTAAGTAAAACATTTATTGACATTAGTAATAATATTAGTCTCCCTGTACCTAATTGTATACTTAACATTGAATTTAATGGATCTTCATTCACATTGATTGAAATTAATAGGGAGCATAACATTAATATAATGATCAAAATCATAATAAATAGAATTGTTTTACTCAAGTATTTAGTAAAAAATAGAATAAACATTATTATTTCAAAATATACAAATATATAAATAAGGTAAATTTGATTTATAAAGGAATAATATATATTGATTTCCAATATTAACTCAGCGAATAAACATATACATAAATAAATGAATATTAATTTACTATTTCTAGAAAATAATTTAATTGAAAATAAATAAATGCAAATTGGTAATACACATAGATATCTAATTAAATTGTTTATAAACCAAATTGCATTCATTTTTTAAATTAACTATTTAGTGGGTTACTATCAGGACATATAGGAGGGCAAGTTTTCCCAATTTCCATTAAATTTCCATTATATAAGTCATTGCCTTCTTCATTTACTCCAACTATTACCAAGTGTTTTTTCATATCACTATCAATTCCGTAATAAACCCTAATTCCAATGCAATCTTGTTGGCTAAGTAAATCTTCTAATGCAGATTTACCAAAATACTCTGCAATAGTATTGTCAATTACTGGGAGATTATCTCTAAATCTCTGAGTTAATTCTGCAGCTTCATTTAAGCTAATTTCGTGGTTTTCATTTCCTGTAAAGTTCATATATTTTTTGTTTTTTAAGTTACCTAACAAAACAAATTAATCAAATTGAATTATTATATACATAGTACGCTGTATTTTTTAATGCATAATATGTATGTATTTTACTTTGATATAACAATATGAATAAATTAGTTTAATAAATGTAATTGCCTGTAAATTACGACTAAAAAGAGAATAAACTAGTTGTAATCTCTTGGAAATTTTAAGGATTTATGGTAATAATATGGTAATCTTTCGTGAATTTAAGGTAAATCCGTGCTCCCTAAAGGAAATAATACTAATTGACTTTTATTATTTGGAAAGTTTGCTGAATGCTTATATTTTTCGTAGCTTAGTTAAACTCTAAATTATATTTATGGAAAATATTAAAAAGATATTTGAAAAAAGAAGTTCAAGAATGTTTTTCTACGGTTCTCTGTATGCACTGGGAGCCTCTATAATTTATTTTATTTATGATTCTCAAACAACCTACTGGTTTATTCCTGCAATAGGATATTCAATTAAAGGGTATTATCATAAGTATTTGGAAGTTAAATTTGCTAGCAAGGAGCATCGAACACAAAC
>JAHEGO010000047.1:17882-25557 GCA_024645045.1 Sphingobacteriaceae bacterium | reverse complement strand
CTAAACAAGCCAGTGCTTTTTTGGTATTTAAATGTATTAGAATACCTAAACAAACAACCCAAACTATCGGTTATGCGTACCAAATAATTACCATCTTCTTGTGGCGTATAATTTTTTGCGTTAGCTCCAAAAATTTTGTCACCATTTAAATACCATTGGTAAGTGGTGGCATCACTAGCCACTAAATCATTATTGTCAACTGAAATGGTTGGTAGGGCAGGTGCTTCATTTTCATAATAACATTTGGTATATCGAAAGGCTTTAGGCGTATTGCCTGTAGTGACTTTAGACCACAACAGCAAACCCGTTGAATCAAATTCTTTAATCAATCCTGCAGTTCCTATACAAACCATAATGTTACCATTTGGAAATTGTTGCGAACTACCGGTATTACTATTGTATCCACCACAGGCTTGTCTGAATGTATAACTTGCAGGCGCAAATGCCGAACCTAATGTAATTTCATATTGGTAATTTCCTTTATATGGTTGTTTGATGATATCGGCACAAGATTGTGTGCTAGAAATACCGTTGTTATTATAAGCAGCTAAATATCCCTCACGGTAGCTTCCCTCTGGTATCCAATGTGCATCGTGCGTAACATTCAATATTGCTGTACCACTAGCTTGGTATGCAGCTGGGTTACCCCAACGATACAAAATGTCGCCACCCTTTCCTGCAAAACCACCGCTGTGACTTGCAGCCTCGGCAGTTGTAGTACTGTGGTCAATTACATAAATTTCACTTAAGTTATGTGAGCTAAATGTAATTTGATCTAATATTGGATTGTAGTTGACACCATTTACATGTAGCCAATCTTTTGCAGTTTTATAATTGATGTTTAAAAGTTCGGGATGATTGACAATGCTACTTTGGTAGTTGGCTTTTGCAGCATTGGTATTTTGCACCAAATGATCCCATGCATGCCATTCCCAAACAACTTCGCCTGTTGTTGCGCCAGTAGGTTTTACCTCTACTATTTTATCTGGCCACATTTCGCCTGTAAATGCCGAGCAGCCTGCGCTAGCCACTTCTGCAGCGGTTTTCCTTTCATATGCAATTAATAAAACATTTCCGTTGGGCATGGGGCAAATATCATGATGCGTACAATAATTTGCAGTCGAATAAACAAAATCCCAAACGATGGTACCTGCTGCATTTATTTTTTGTACTTGACCGCAAATTGGGCCACCATTAAAAGAGTTGCCACTGCGTGTAACAGATCTTAACAAACCTCCACCAGGTAACAAATAACTTGAATAACCTGTTTTATTTGTACTACTATGGCTCCAAGTTTTAACTGTGGTTCCGTTAGTGTCTAATAAATAAGTGCTCGAACCACCTTGGGTACTATATAAAGTGTAGTCTCCCCATTGTTGCGCTGTACTGCAAAGGCTTATCAATAAAAGGCTTGCGAAGATTGTGAATTTATTAATCATAATTTATTGTATGCTAATTTGATGTGTTTGTGTCTGATTTTTTTCGTTGTTGATTTGTAAAAAATAATTTCCTGCAGGAATAGCATCAATTGCTAATTCGTAATTGTTTGAGCCAATTTGATCTATGAATTTTATTAATTGTCCATTGTTTTGAAATAAGCGAATGGATAGAATTTGATAATTATTCCTGATTTTTAAATTGGTTTTTTCTCTGGAGATAGGGTTGGGGTAAACATTGCTCGAATTTGCTGCATTCCAATTACTAATACCTGTAACACAAGCATCACAATAGTTATAACAAACTACATTGCTCATACTTGGACCGTTTATGGTTAAAGTTCTGTTTCCATTGTTTGCGCAGCTGCTTGGTACTGTTTCCGATGCGCTCAGCGTATTGCCATTCACAAATTTATATTGCAATTCGCTGCCTGAAACATAAGCAATACCTTCATAAATATGATTTACAAAAGCATATAATCCTAAATCACTCGCATTCCAATTGTTGAAATTGCCTGCTACATGAACTCCGGCAGCACTGACATTTTCATTTCCCATGTCAACAAACACCCTAGCCAAATTCAAACCAGCAGGTGCATTTTCGCCATATAATATTGCTGGTAAAATTAAGGTATCGGTACTTGTGGAATCAACGTAAATAAACCTGTTGTCGACAAAATCATATCCAACCCTCGATTCAACAGGAACAAATTCTACATCGTAAAAGAAAGCGCCATTGGCAAATTTATATTCATATTTTCTATGAGCAGGAATATCCACAGTTAGGCTATATATGCCATTTGCACTCGCTGTCATGGGGCTGAGTGTAGCAAAATCGGTTCCTAATCCAGCTTCAGATTGAAAATCTCCCGTCATAAATACCCCATCAACATTGATGGTTTGCAAACTCATGTCAACCCGAAAAGTAACTTTTTTAGCAAAACCTAAATGGCTACCAATAATCATTACAAAAACAAGTAATAATTTATTTTTCATTCTTTTTCTTTGATTTAGCTTTTGGTAATTCATAAATATAGTTTATTCCAATACGGTAATTGTTCATCAAATTATTTCCAATATATCGATTGAAAATTCCGTAAGTAACTTCTATGTTATTTTTTTTATTTAGTTCAAATGACATTCCCAATGTATGTCTGATTTGGTTTAAATTAATTTCGTAGTTAGATAAATTAAAAATAGGCTCAACACTAATAAATGCAATGCTTTTAGGGCTTATTCTCTTGCTTATTTGCAAGCGTTCGCGCAGGTTTAAGATTGCAGCAAATTGATTGATTTCTGGAATGGCTTGTAAATAATGTTCGTATTGTAATTTACTACGCCAAGCAAGGTTTATTTTTTTGTATTTCCATTGTTGGTTTAAAGCAGCAGCCCATCTGAATTTATCGTAAACGTTGGTTGTAGCAAACCTACATTCAATTGCTGCATTTAATTGTTTGTTTATTTTATAACCTAACTGGAAAGTATAATAAGCAGTTTTAAATTCCGATGCATTTTGCACAAAACTACTCTGGTGTTGTAGCGTCCAATCAAATCCTTTTTTTAAATTTTTGGTCACACTTATTCCAGCACGAAGCTGTAAGTCGCTCGACTGCGCTAATCCATAGCCCCAGCTACTCAATAAAATTAAAAGTATGTAAATTCTTTTAGTCATCGCTGTCTTCGTTCATGCCCCTCGATGCCGATTCGTTTTTATCTGAAAAATAAAATGCGTTAATTCTAGCAATGTCTTTTAAGAAATCAATTTTAATAAATTCTACTCGGTGAATGGCTAATCCTGTTCGGTTTTGCAGGTCTTGCAGCATGTCTGCTCTTTTTTCAGGAACAATTAAATCAATTCGCTCATATATAATTTCTTTGAAATTTTCATGCTTTAATTTAATGCGGTTGTCTAAAATATAGGTTAATACAATGATGATTAAATTGGAAGCAATAATTGGCCCCCAATTATTGTCTTTTGCCGCTAAAGAGTTGATGATACCTATGGTTACACTGATAAAGAAATAGCCCATTTCTCTAACAGGAATGGTAACGGTTCGGTACCTCAGAATAGAAAAAATAGCAAACAATCCGAATGCAAATCCAATTTTTAATTTAGCAGCGCTGAGTAAAAAGCAAATTAAAAAGTTGATAATATTGAACAAGAAAAAAGTAAATAAGAAATCTTTATTCTTATGAATAGGATAATAGATTAACCTTACTATGGTAAAAATAGCTGCAAAATTAATGACGAACCGAGCAATGAATTCGGTCATATTATCTGTTTTAGCTAATTGAGCAATGTTTTCAATTTGGTCTGTAGGTTCCATTATTTATTATTTTATTGAGCTTGATAATTTTTTCTTTGAATTGATGGTGTTTTTGTGCTTCGTTTAAATAAGCCACTGCTATTGCATACTTACTAATTCTGGTTTCTTTGATATTCAAATTGCGCAAAACACTTACAAATGGGCTATTTCTAGAGAATTTATTTTGTTTTACTTCCGCAATCACTAAGCCGTTTAAGGCCTGCTCATTTCCTTTGTTATTATGGAAAGTTAAATTTAAATCGAGTGTAACGCGCTCATCATAATTTTTACTAACCAAGGTAATTCTGTCGTAATTAATCCACATTTTACTGCTTAAATTAGCCGCATCTTTTATTTGATGATGTGCTAATAAGGCCAACTCCTCGGGTTGTAAAGTGGCATCGCTGTGATTTATTTTAATGCGGTATTTATCGGTACGTGCATCTTTGATTCTTTTCTTTATTTCAAAATAGCGCAAGTTACTATCAGCATATAATCGGTAACGAACCTTGTTTCTATTAGGTTTGCCATTGTGGTGTGCTAAATAAAAATCATATCGATCGTTATCTAAATAAACTGTTTGGTATCCAAATATTTCTTTGTCATTTATTTTTAAAATGAAATAATTGGCTTGAATTTGAGCCAGTATGGTTGCCAGTTGATGTTCAGGAAAAACAAATTTAGAATCCACACGATTCAATAGTTTAACCGAATCTAGTTCTGTTAAACCAATACTATTTATAGCTGCTAAATTTGCTTTTAAAGACATTGCCAATGGTATTAATCTAGAATTTTAAAATCTGGTAAAACCACTGTTTGTCCATTACTCGTTATTTCTACATATTGAACTTTTACTTCTTGATTAAATGGGCAAGAATTACATTGAGAATATACAAATACGCGGTATTTGCCTTTTTGTAATCCTTGAAATGCATAATCACCGCTGTAAGAAGTGCGTACATCGTTATCTGGCCAAGGATTATCTCCATAAGAAATATAAACCCTAGTGCCACCTACATAAGAGCTGTCTGTAATTATTTCATCCGCATTGATGTCATATCCAAATACTTTCCCTGTTATAGTTGCGGTACCACCTTCGCCAACTTCCTTTTTGCAACTACTTGCAATAATTGCTACCGTCAAAATGAGGGTCAGCATGAGTAATATTTTTTTCATGTTATTTAATTAATGTTTTGTTAAACGATATTTAACATTTTAGCCTGCTAAATTTATTTAATAATTTACTTTTATTATGATTTTGATGATTTTTTGAGTTGAAAGTGAATGTTTGTGAGATTTTTCAATACCTTAAATATTTCTTAGTTGCATTTTTTAATTTTAACATTAAATATATCATTTTTTAATATAAAAAGGGGTTTCTGATAGCTTTTAAGCCCACGGCGATTAATATCTTTTAAATTTTGAAGGTTTTGCAACAATTGTTGCAAAAGGTGCTCCCAAAATATATTAACTTTGTAATGCTTTTTGAAAGCAGCAAAATTTAAATTCTTTTAACATGAATATTGAGCAAATTTATACTGGTTGTTTAGCGCAAGGCGCTTACTATGTTACTTCAAATGGAGAAGCTTTTATAGTTGATCCACTTCGTGAAGTACAACCATATTTAGATCGTTTAGCGAAAGACAATGTCAAATTAAAATATATTTTTGAAACGCATTTTCATGCCGATTTTGTTTCGGGTCATGTAGACTTAAGTAAAAAAACAGGTGCTAAAATTGTATACGGCCCCAATGCGGCTTGCGAATTCGATTGCATTTCTGCAAAAGACAACGAAGAATTTAAAATTGGCGACCTTACCATCAAAGTATTGCACACGCCGGGTCATACTATGGAGAGCAGTACTTTTTTATTGAAAGACCCTAACGGAAAAGACCATGCTATTTTTAGCGGCGACACTTTATTTTTAGGAGATGTTGGTCGTCCAGACTTAGCACAAAAAGCAGCAAACTTAACGCAAGATGAATTGGCAGGTATGCTTTATGATAGCTTGATGACTAAAATTATGCCGCTAGCCGACGATGTTACAGTTTACCCAGCACATGGCGCGGGCAGTGCATGTGGCAAAAACATGATGAAAGAAACAGTGGATTCTTTAGGCAATCAGAAAAAAGTAAACTACGCACTTAACCAACCCAATAAAGAAGCATTTATTAGAGAAGTAACAGATGGTTTATTAACGCCTCCTGCTTATTTTGGAATGAATGTAGCAATGAATAAGAAAGGTTATGCAAGCATTGATACAGTAATGGGCAATGGTATGCGTGCATTAAATCCTGCCGAATTTGAAGTGGCAGCAGAACAAACTGGAGCCATTATTTTAGATACCCGCGATGCAGATGTATTTGCAAAAGATTTTGTTCCACAAGCTATTAATATAGGTTTAAATGGCGATTTTGCACCATGGGTAGGCGCCTTAATTGTAGACGTCAATCAACCAATTTTATTGGTAACCGAAGCTGGCAAAGAACAAGACGCTGTTACCCGTTTAGCGCGTGTGGGATTTGATAACCAAATAGGTTTTTTAGCAGGTGGGATAGACGCTTGGAAAGCTGCTGGTAAAGAAACCGATCAAGTGGTAAGAATTTCTCCAGCACAATTCGAAGCACAAGTAAAAATAGGCGAGAGCAAAGTAATTGATATTCGTAAAGAGAGCGAATACGCTGCCTCTCACATAGACCAAGCTTACAGTAAACCACTGGCATACCTCAACGACTGGATCAAAGACATTAACCCGAACGAACATTTTTTTATGCATTGTGCAGGCGGTTACCGCAGCATGATTGCCGCAAGCATGTTGCAGGCTAGGGGTTACCGCAATTTCTCTGAAATTTCTGGAGGTTTTAACCAAATTTCAAAAACCACTGCTTTACCGGTTACCGATTTCATTTGTCAGAGTAAAGTCATGTAATTTTCTCTGACAATTCGATGACATTTCTCTTGCAAAAAGCAGAGATATTTGTCATGGATGAAGCGGATCAAATACCTTCTTTTTATTATTTCAATGCTCGCCTTTGCTAACCTAGCAAAGGCACAGCTAACAAGGCTTTCCAAGCCAACAGATAGCGCTGCTCGAGCTTTAAAAACATATCAAATAAATGAAGAAACGGTAATTACTGCAACCCGTTCGGAGCGCAAATTGAGTAATGTTGCCATACCTACAAAAATCATTACCCAAAAGAGCATCAAACAAACTGGCGCCATGCGTTTGTCGGATGTATTGCAAGAGCAATCGGGCTTGTTTTTAACTGCAGGCTTTGGAACAGGTGTACAAATGCAAGGCCTCAACCCCGATTATACTTTAATCATGATCAACGGCGAACCCTTGGTGGGGCGTACTTCTGGCGTACTCGACTTGAACCGTTTAGCCATTGGCAATATCAAAAAAATAGAAATTGTAAAAGGACCTTCTTCTTCTTTGTATGGTTCGGAAGCCATGGCGGGTGTCATCAACATCATCACCGATCAATCGCAAAAAAATAAAGTAGAAGCCAGCATGCGATATGGTACTTATAATACCAAAGACATCAATGTCAATACGAATTTTAGCAATGGAAAATTCACCTTTGCTCATTTTTTAAATAATTACCAATCGGATGGTTTTAGCATCAGACCATACTCGGTAGAGCGCACCGTAGCACCTATTTGGAGGCTAACCAATCAATTCCATACAACTTACCAATCAACTACTAAAACTAAAATCGAATTAGATTTACGTTACGCTTACGAACATATTCAAAATCAAATTGCAGTAACAAATAATGGTATCATTACTTATTCAACAGGAAATGAATACCACCAAGATGTTAATTTGAATCCAGTGATTACCCATTTATTTTCTAATAAATTAAAATCGACTTTGCGTTTATATGCAACCAATTACAATGCCGATCAAAGTTTAAATACATCTGGCAA
>JAHEGO010000047.1:0-17782 GCA_024645045.1 Sphingobacteriaceae bacterium | reverse complement strand
ACCACCAAGATGTTAATTTGAATCCAGTGATTACCCATTTATTTTCTAATAAATTAAAATCGACTTTGCGTTTATATGCAACCAATTACAATGCCGATCAAAGTTTAAATACATCTGGCAAAAGCATTTACGACGATAAATTAAATCATCAATTTCTAAGAGCCGAAAACCAAACAGATTATTACCTCAACGATAAAGTTTGTTTCAATGCTGGAGTAGGAATGGTGCAAGAAGGCGTGAAGAGCAATAGATACGAGCTCAACAGCACACGCAGAACCAATAACATTGCTTATGTTTTTGCACAAACTGAAATTAAACCAATCGAAAAATTAACCATCATTGCGGGCTTTCGTTACGATAACAACCAATTATTTGCTGCTGCATTTTCTCCAAAAATTGCAGCCATGTTAAAAGCCAACGATCATTTAAAATTTAATGCGAGTATAGGTAGGGGTTTCAAAGCGCCAGATTTTCGTCAATTGTATTTAAATTTCACTAACACTGCAGCAGGCGGCTATTCTGTGTTTGGCGCATTAGAAGCGCAAAAACAAATTGAATTTTTACAAAGCATTGGTCAAATTTCTAGTATCGAATCGGACTATTATCGTTTGAAAGAGTTACATCCAGAATATGCAACCGGAATTAATTTAGGTTTACAATATAACCCTAATGCCGCTGTTCAATTTGATTTTTCATTATTTAGAAATGACGTTGAAAATTTAATTGATACGCGATTGGTTGCATACCATAAAAGTGGCGCGCAAATATTCAGTTATTTAAATTTAAAGAATGCCTATACCCAAGGCATAGAAACACAGTTGAATGTTAAAATTACCCCTCAAATAGCTGTTGCCGCTGGATATCAGTATTTACTAACTGCCGATAAAGATCAAATTAAAGAAATTAAAGCTGGTAAGATTTACACCATAGATGCGAGTGGCTTTGCAAGGCTAATGCGTTTAGACGAATACATTGGTTTACCAAATAGAAGTAAACACATGGCCAACTTTAAATTTACTTACGAAAACGAAAATTACTTTACCAACCTGCGCGTATTGTTCAGAAGTAAGTGGGCTGTGAGCGATAAAGACGGCAATGGTTTGTATAATACCAACGATGCTTTTGCCAATGCCTTTGCACAAATAAATTTTGCAGCAGGTAAACAATTTAGCAAACAATTTCGCGCACAAGTGGGTTGTGATAACATTGGAAATTATGTCGATATCGCAAACTTACCAAACTTAGCGGGGCGAACCTTTTACACAACTTTAACCTATCAATTCAATCAAAAAAAAAAATAAAAAATAAATAATAAATAACCATGAAAAAAAATCAAATTTTAATTGCAATGGCAATGGTGGTTTCAAGTTTTTACGCTTGTACCGAAGACAACACAGCAACTGTTGATACAACAAACAACGGAACGTTTAAAGTGTATACAGTAGGTAATATTACTTCTGTTCAAAACTTAATAGCGGATACCATTGTTGGAATGTCAGCGCAAGGTCAACCAGTAGGAACTGGTCATTTTACATTTTTTAGTTTAAGAACGGGTGCGATTGTGCCTAATACAGACAGTGCAACAAATAATTGGGATGTGGCTTTCAGAGGCACAACAATTTTAACAAATGCTGGAACATCTGGACCTGGTGCAGGTGGTGCATATGTGCACGTAGGTTTATTTGCAGATGTAAATGCATTCAATGCAGATTCTACTGTGCGTACTGATGCAGCGCCGGTTTATGCAATTAAAACTGGAAGCAACAAAGGTTGGTATGTTTACGATGGTGCAAATAATTTAATTACACCCATCCCAGGACGAGTATTAATGATTCAAGCAGCAAATGGTGCTAAATACAAATTAGAGATCAACAATTATTACAAAGGTGGTGTAACGCCTTTAACCAGTGCAACAGATGCAATTAAATTGAGCACGCAACGTTATTATAATTTCCGTTATTCGGCTTTATAATTTTTCTATAATTGTTTTGTTAACAAAAAAGGCGATTGAATTTTCAATCGCCTTTTTATTTTGAATTTCTTTTAATTAGAATTTTCTAAACCATTGAACATAAGGGAAAGGAAATGCTGTAGTCACCCCTTCAAATCTCATGCGTGCAAATCCGAATTGAAAAGCGCCAGTTTCAGAAGTTTGAAACCTAAACCCTGGTAAATACAAAGAGAAATTGTTGTTGTATTTTCTCGCAACAATAGGGTCTATAATTGTTTTTGTTGCAGGCAGGATAAATGAATCAAAAACTAAACTAATGCTTTTATTTAATTTATGCATAGCAGCTATCGATACAATGCTCCTTCCGCCGCTATTGTTATCTGTTCCCCAAATATTTCCATACCCTAATGAACCAGTAATATTTGATTTACGATCACCCACTGTTATAGATCCATAAGGAACGGCTAAACCAAAACTACTCGTCCAACCTGCTGTTCCAACCAATAAGCCTACCGCACCGTTTACATTTTTATCCATCTCAAATGAATATTTGGAAGTAAATATAATAGGAGATCCTAGCCATGAGGTAATTACTCCTACACCTAAATTATCAGCCAAACCATATTGAATATCGGGGCCAAACCAATTATAAGTGATGTAGCTTTCGCCTTTAGCAATGGGTAATCCATTGGTAGTGATAAAATAGCGAGTGGCAAATGATTCGTTGGGAATAAATGTACCAGCAGTGCCAAGGTCGCCACTTTGCAGCTTTTTTATTTCTTTAATTTCGTGCTTTGGAATGGCAATGCTTCCAACTTTTTGACTTTCTATGATGACTTCTCGTACATCAATAGAAATAACTTTGCCTATGAATTCTGAACCATCATTTTTAATAATGATGTATACTTTGCCGGTATCGATGTTGTTTTGAGCATGTGATGCTTGGCCAATGAATAAGCTGCCTAACACCAAAATAATGGAAAATACAATTTGTTTGATTTTCATAATAATTATATTTAATAGGTATAATCAAATATAATTAATAATTAATTAAACATCACAGATTTCGCTTAAATTCACTTCTAATGCCTTTGAAATTAAATAAAGCTGATAAATGCTGGTATTGATTTTCGCATTTTCAATTCTGATAATTTGAGAGTAAGATAAGCCAGACAAATGGGCTACTTTTTCCATACTTAAGCCTTTATTGATTCGGGTATCTCTAATTTTTGAGCCAATCAATCCAATTACTTTTTCTTTACTTTCTGCCATTTTTCATGTTTTATGCTCGATCAAATTTATGTTAACAGAGCTGTTGTGAATGTTTATTCAAAAGTCGAAGATTTTTAGATTTTACAACGATTGGTTTCGGTTGCATATTGGTTGCAAACTTAATTTAAGTATGTTTAAACGTATATTTATTTTAAGCTTGTAGCGAATTTGCTTTATTGCTAAACTTTATTTATTTATTTATTTATTTATTTATTTATTTATTTATTTATTTATTTATTTATTTATTTATTTATTTTCCTAAAAAAAAATTTAGGTCGAAGGCCTAAAACCGATTTGCAACCAATTATTTTTTCTTTTTGAGGGCCTGAAAATCGATGATATAACTAAATTTTCGACGATCCACTTCATCTTTCTCGCGGCTAATGAAACCTGCATGTTTTTGATCAATGTTTTTCAACATGCGGTGTCTTTTAGATTTTTTACTTTCAGTTTCCATGTGCGAAATACCAAAAAAATCGTCCAATTCATCTAAGCTGACTTTACTTTTGCCACTTTGAATGAATTTATTAATGACAGGCGAAATGTTATCAATTGGTGTTTCTGGAATGATGATTCGGTGTAACTTAAATAACCATATAAAACCAGATAGTATGATTACTATTGCTAAAATGATAAAGTATAAACTATAACATTGGAAAAAGTTGGGTTCTAAAATCGGTTGACGAATGTCTGCTATATGTTTTTTCCAAAGTTTATCAGCATCATTGTTTATTTTTAAAATTTCATTGGCTACTGCACCTGCATAAGTACAGGTAAATTCGTTGCCATTAACCTCAACTTCTTTATCTCGAATATTGACATAGGTCAAATTCAATTCATCATTACTAATTTTAATGTATTCGAGGCTTTTATTATTAAAAATAATACAATATGCTGGATATAAAACTACTGAATAGTCTTTCAAATAGATTTCAGTAGGGTCTTTGATGTTTTTTAAATCCTTATTGATATTTTCAAATTGAGTCCAAACTCTAGTATTTAAGTCTAATTTGTAAATATGTTCATCATATATATCGGGTTCCATGTTATTGCCCGATTTTTTATTATTAAAACAATATATAAATTCTCCTTTTTGTAAATAGAAACCCCTAATAAAGGGTGGTCTTTCTCCTTTAGTAGGAACAAAATCCCACTCTTTGGTTTTGAAACTAAACTTCTCTATGTTATTATTGGTAATAAAAAAGCCATAACCACCTAATAGGTATATATCATTTTTGTAAACTATTAAATTTCTTCTGAAATTATGACCATGGTAAGGAGAGTGGTCTTTACGAATGGCTTCCCCATTTTTTAATTGATAGATATAATGAAATCCATTTGGATTAAAAAAGGTGTCTTGGTTAATGACACAAAATTGTTGGTCTCCGCAAGAAGTATATTTATATTCAGAGCCAGTTTCTGAAGCAAGGAATTTATCTATTTGTTTAGCAATGGTGTTTTTTTGATTTTGAGTCAATAATTGCCCAAATGAACTTATCGTATTAGCTACTAAGCAAAATATCAAGACAATTTTTCTGTGCATAAACGGGTGTTGTATTTCTTTTTGCTAAAATACCCCGCATAATCACTAGAAAAAATACCATATATGCTGTATTTTTCAAATAAATTGACTTAAAATAGCATATATATAATTTAATTATGGCTTATACAACTAATAATGAACAGTTTGAATTTGACATTTATTAGTGTTTTTTAACGGTATGAGTTATCTTATTGAAATTAATGGATTAAAATGGATATTTTATTCCCAAATAGCATAAGAATCTTTGGTTTCAAAAAGGAGCTTTCAATGCCAGAATTCATTGTTTTTATCGACTGGTTTTAATTTCGCAGTAAAATGTCTTAACAATTCCGATTCTTCCACAATGCTTAAGCCAGTAATTTTATTTCTATTTTGAAAAACTTCAATAATTACTTCGGCAACATAATCTATATGGCTTTGGGTATAAACTCTTCGAGGAATAGCCAATCGAACCAATTCTAATTTTGCAGGAATTAATTGATGCGCTTCGTCGTATTTTCCAAACATCAAAGAACCAATTTCAACCGCTCTAATGCCACCGCTAATATATAATGCACAAACCAAAGCCTGTCCAGGATACTGTTCCACTGGTATATGTGGTAAAAATGTTTTTGCATCTAAATAAACAGCATGTCCTCCGGTCGGTTGCATTATCGGAACTCCGGCCTTCGTTAATTTTTCACCCAAATATTCGATGCTCTTAATGCGGTAGTTTAAGTAATCTTCCTGCATGACTTCTTCTAAACCAATTGCGATGGCTTCTAAGTCTCTGCCAGCAAGGCCTCCATAGGTTGGGAAACCTTCGGTAATGACCAATAAATTTCTGCAATGCAAGGCTAAATTTTCATCGTGTAAAGCCAAAAACCCACCAATATTTGCAAATGCATCTTTCTTTGCACTCATGGTACAACCGTCAGCATATGAAAATATTTCTTTTATAATTGCTGCTATTGAATGTTGTTCGTAACCAGCTTCTCTTTGTTTAATGAAATAGGCATTTTCTGCAAATCGACAAGCGTCAATGTATAAAGGTATTTGATGTGCTTTACAAACAGCATGTGCTTCACGAATATTTTGCATACTCACTGGCTGTCCGCCACCCGAATTATTCGTAATGGTAATTAAACACAAAGGAATATTTGCTGCGCCTTTTGCTTCAATTGTTTTTTTTAATTGTTCAATATTGATGTTGCCTTTGAATGGTGCAGCAATGGCGGTGTTTTTTCCTTCTTCACAAATTAAATCTATCCCTTCGGCTCCAGAAAACTCAATGTTTGCGCGGGTAGTATCAAATAGTGTATTGCTTAAAAAGTATTTGCCTTTACCGCCTAAAATACTAAACAAGATTTTTTCTGCAGCCCTTCCTTGATGTGTAGGAATTACGATTGGCATGCCAGTTATTTTTTTTACAGCAGCTTCGAATCTGAAAAAACTCGGACTGCCTGCATAAGATTCGTCTCCTTGCATCATACCAGCCCATTGGTTGCTACTCATGGCGCTAGTTCCACTATCAGTCAACAAATCAATAATTACTTCTTTAGAAGGAATTAAAAACGGATTGTAATGGGCTTGTGCTAAATTGCTTTTTCTTTCTGATTCGCTATTGAAATAAATAGGTTCAACAGATTTAATTTTAAAAGGCTCAATAATTGTTTTCATAAGATGTAGGGTAGCATAAATATTGGCGTAAAAATGCTATGCTTAGGGCATAAAAAATATGATATAAATCATATCTTGCAATAAAAAACAGGAGCTAATTATTTCATTTTTTTATTAATCATGCATCATAAAATCATACTCGAAAACGAATCCTTGGTTGTAACCATCAGTACATTAGGTGCAGAATTACAATCGGTTATCAATAAAAGCAATCAATTAGAATACCTATGGCAAGCCGACCCCAAAGTGTGGGCTAGGCATTCGCCGGTTTTATTTCCTATAGTGGGCCGTTTAAAAAACGATACTTATACTTATAAAGGAAAACAATATGGCATGGGTCAACATGGTTTTGCACGCAATAAAACATTTGAAGTAATCAGCCAAAGTCTTACCAATGCTCGCTTTTTACTAAAAGAAGATGCAGAAACTTTAACGCAATATCCTTTTAAATTCAACCTTATATTAAGTTATACATTAATTGATAGTAAACTATCACTGAGCTACGAGGTAATTAATACCAACCAATCGGAAATGTATTTTTCAATTGGCGCACACCCAGGTTTTCGAGTGCCATTTTTTGAAAATGAAAACTACGAAGATTATTACTTACAATTCAACGAAACGGAAAATGCAGAAAGTCATTTAATTGATGGTGGTTTAATCTCAGATAAAACGAAGTTGGCTTTTGAAAATCCAACACAAATAAATTTGAAAAAGGAATTGTTTTTACAAGATGCATTGGTGTTCAAAAAATTAAAATCAAATCAAATTACTTTGCGAAGTATAAATCACGAAAATGGTTTATCATTAACAGCAAATGATTTTCCTTTTTATGGAATTTGGGCGCAAAAGAATGCAGATTTTGTTTGTCTAGAACCTTGGTGTGGCATAGCAGATATGCTAAAAGGGCAATCGGATTTGAGTCTAAAAGAAGGCATCAATTGTTTACAAGCATCAGAAAATTTTGTTCGCATGTTTTTGCTCCATTTTTTCTAGGCCTTCTTTTTTTTCATTCATTTCTTTTTCTAAATCACTCAAAACAATATCTAAAGAAACCACCGATAAATGTATTTCTCTTAAAGATAAATACAGCGAAATCAACATCAATATTAAACTAATTCCAAAAGCAATATTTGCTGCATTTTGGTATTGATAAAATAAAAAGAACATACAAACTATGGCAGTGAACATACAAAGTACGCCCGAACCTTGCATCAATCGGATCAATTTTACTCGTCTTCTGAGGTTATGCAACTGATATAATATTTGATCTTGGTGTTCTTTTTCCCACAAATCTCTTAAGCTTCTGATACGGCTCGCGATGATATTGAATCGATTGGTATAAGCCAGTAATAACAAGGACATGGCAGGAAACAAAAGGGCCGGCGTATTAATTGATAATTCCATAAAACTAATCATTTAATTTATTGTTAAAATTACAGAAAAATCATCGAAACTTAGTTTCAAAATTGATTACAATTAATTAAGTTTGTCACACAAATACCTAAAATACCTCAAAATGTCAAACACTGCAGAAATCACCCTAGACGGCAAAACCTTCTCGTTCCCTGTAATTACTGGAACTGAAGGCGAAAAAGCAATCGATATCTCTAAATTAAGAGATGAAACTGGTTATGTAACCTTAGATACTGGTTATAAAAATACCGGTGCTACCAAAAGTGCCATTACTTTTTTAGACGGAGAACTGGGTGTGTTGAAATACAGAGGTTATCCAATTGAACAATTAGCAGAAAAATCGACTTTCATTGAAGTGGCTTTCCTTTTAATTTATGGTGAGCTTCCTACCAAAGCACAATTAGATGCTTTCGCTTATGAAATGAGTCGCCATACATTAATTCACGAAGACATGAAAAAGTTTTTTGATGGCTATCCATCAAAAGCGCATCCAATGGGCCAATTGGTTTCATTGGTTTGTTCTTTGTCTTCATTTTATCCAGAATCTTTAGAAACCAATCCAAATCCAGAAGGCATTGAGTTAACCATTATTAAATTGTTAGCGAAAATGAGCACCATCGTTTCTTGGATTCATAAAAAATCTTTAGGCCATCCATTAATTTACCCACAAAACAAATTAGATTATGTATCTAATTTCTTGAACATGACTTTCGGTAACAGAACCGAAGAGTACGTTATAGATCCAGTGGTAGTTGATGCGATGAATAAATTATTAATTCTACATGCAGACCACGAACAAAACTGTTCAACTTCAACAGTTCGTATTGTAGGTTCATCGGATGCAAACTTATATGCATCGGTTGCTTCGGGTATTTCAGCTTTATGGGGTCCATTACATGGTGGTGCCAACCAAGCGGTAATTGAAATGTTAGAAGCCATTAAAGCCGATGGTGGTGATGCAGATAAATGGTTAGCAAAAGCAAAAGATAAAAATGATCCATTCCGTTTAATGGGATTTGGTCACCGTGTTTACAAAAATTTCGACCCTCGCGCAACCATCATCAAAGAAGCTTGCGACAACGTGTTGAATAAATTAGGAGTGAACGATCCAATTTTAGACATTGCTAAAAAATTAGAGCAAGCGGCATTAAGCGATCCATATTTCATTGAAAGAAAATTATATCCAAACGTAGATTTTTACTCAGGTATTATTTACAGAGCAATTGGTTTCCCAACTGAAATGTTTACGGTATTATTTGCGTTAGGTCGTTTACCAGGTTGGATTGCACAATGGAAAGAAATGCATGAAAACAATGAGCCGATTGGCCGTCCACGTCAAATTTACGTTGGTAAAACCAATCGCGATTACGAAATCATTGCTAAAAGATAATTTCAATATTAATAAAAAAGGCTCGATATACATCGGGCCTTTATTATTAGAAGTAATATCCCAATAAAAATATATGTTGCCATTGTGCTTTTTCGGCTATGGCTCGATCATAAATCAATTGATGTTTTAATATTAATTTAAAATTATTATTCAACAAATAAGTAATTTCTCCATTCGACGCTAAGTCAATTAGAATAGGGCTTTCGGCATGTACGAAAAGTGAATTTTCCGATTTAATGGTAATTTTATCGTTGAAGTTATGTTGATAATCAACAGATAAACTATAACCATGTTCAAGTAAATAGTAATCATTGAATTTCACTTTATACAATTCATTTTTAGCCCACAATGTATAATAGTTTTGTGCTATAAAGCTGGTAAACTTAATGGAACTTACCGCAAATGCAATTTCATAATATTTTAAAAATTGAAAACTATACGCCGCTTGAAGGTTCAAATATCCTGGTGAAGCAAATTGGCTGACCGGTAATAGATTCGAACCATTGAGCGGATTGAATCTATCTTTATAGGTTTTTGAAAACTGTGAATTTACTTTTAAGCCTATTTGTAAATTACTTTTACTTTGTTGTTTAAAAAGGGTTTTCAATTGTGAGCCAAACAATTTTAATTTAATTTGATAGGTAAATTGGTCTTCTGTTTTTTCAATTCGGGTATCGTTTGATTTTCTTAAGCCGTAATTGATGTTTAATTTTTGTTCTAAAAAATATTGTTGCTTATTAATTTTTAAACTAGGATTATAATTAAAGGAAGCCTGCAGGTAATCGTTGCCACTCTGTTGCCAATTATGGTTAGTGTTCGCTGAAAAGGCAAGGTAACCAGTGTTATTCATTTGCAGGGACGCCTTTTTGGCAATACGAATGCCCAAGCTGTCTTTGCTGTATTGAATAATCACTGGTTGAATTTTTAATTGGGTTTGCGGTTGCTCTATATTAATAGGCTTATTTGTATTCATTAATACCGCAAGCAGAATCTGTTTAAATTCAAACACACATTTAGTTAAGCTTATTAAATTTTACACCTATGTTATACCATTTATAATCTAAATATCCTTGCTTAATCAATGAATCAACGCTTGCGTAGTTCCATTCATCCAATACATCTAGGTTGAATTGATAGTATTTAATTTTTGCACTTTTATTTTCTTTGATTCCAGTTTCCCAATCTTGATTGTATTTACAACCCTTTTGATAAAATGTGGAAAAGGTGCTAATGAAAATAAAATCATATTGTGATTGATCTGTACCAGCAGAAATACTATTTCCATTAGAATCTACCATCAATGCGTAGAGTTCTTTTAATTGATATTTTTGACTGGTATCATAATGTTGCGTGGCATTTAATTGCGATAAAATAACAGGTAATCCGCCAATACAGCCATTATTGTCTACATTTTTAAAGTATAACAATTGCCCCGATTTATTGAAAAGGAAGGCACATGGGAAGCCCAAGTTTAACGCTTTTATATAGTTTAAACTTGTAGGTTTTGTATAGGTGATATGTGTGCGCAGTAGTCCGTTTTTTTCAGCGATTGCTAACATTTTTTCTTTGGCAATTACTTTGGGAATTTCAAAGCCAGCTTTTTTCATTAAAATAAGGCTGCAACTACTATAAAATAACATCGTTGCACTAATTAATAAGAATAGTTTTGTTTTCATTTTTAGGGTTTGTAAAATGCCGAGCCAAAGGCTCGGCATTGGGTGAATTAAAACAATACAGTTAAAAGGTCATTTTCTCGTTTCACCGAATAATTTCCTTTTTTAATCGTAAAATTTGCAGGTAATTCTAATTGTTCGCATAGGCTTTCACTAAAAGTATAGTCAGCGTCCATTCTGAAAATATTTTTAGCAAAATAATTAGTTAAATCTTCCGCACTGATACCTGTTTGGGTATTGATAATCATTGCTAATTTGCCTTCTTCTTCATTGAACTGCAATTCAGCTTTCGTGCCATCAATTCCTTTTAAATTAGAACCAAATCGGATGCTACAAATACCACTCGCAGGGCAATTAATTTTTGGGTTTGTACCAAATTCTAATGTGATGATTAATTTTGGACCTGCAACTTTTGCCGCTGCCAACAAATCACTTCCACCAATCAAACAACATACTGTTAACATGAGCATTAATCTTTTCATTTTCTTTTTTTTAATTGTTAAACCATTTTTTAATTACAGGTTAGCTAAGCCTTTTTTAATTTTCGATCGTTTGTAAATATGAAGGCATTTGATAAGTACAGCAACTGCTTAAATGCATGTTTTTTTTAATAACCATTAACCCAGATCAAGAAAAACCAAAAGCCTTGCTCAAAACACTATTTCACAATAGCTTTAGCCTAATTAATTATTTTTTAACTAAATAAATTTTATGAAAACTAAAGACACTAGATTGTACGATTTAGCTTATTTGATTCGCATGCGTAGAATTGAATTAGGTTATTCGTCAGCAGAAAAATTTTCAAATGAGAAAGGGATTAATCGCTCGGTTTACCAGCGATGGGAGAGTGGTGAAGATTTAAATCTTACTAGTTTCTTGAAGCTTTGTGATATGCACCATATCAGCGCTTCAGCGCTATTATTAAAATGGGAACAAACCAATCGTTTAATGCCCAAAGACGGTCAAATTAATTAAACAAAAAAAGCCTGGTTATTACCAGGCTTTTTCATTTAATTATTTCCGCGCTTTTGGAGTTCATCTCTTATGTGCGCAGCTTTTTCATAATCTTCTTCTTGCAGGGCTTGTTGCAACTGATCTTGCAACTCTTGATCTGTTTTGCCTTGGTAAATATTTCCTTCTTTATTTTTATTTTCTAGTTCTTCTATTTGTTCAATGTTTTCTAGAAATTCAAAATCAGAACCTTCAATTAAAATACCAGCAGATGCTAAAATAAAATCATAGGTATAAATTGGGCAATGGTAACGAACCGCTAATGCAATGGCATCGGAGGTTCTAGCATCAAGCTCAACAGTCTTCTGACCATTATTACAAATAATTTTAGCGTAAAAAATTCCTTCCACTAAATTATAAATTAAAACTTCTTCTACTTCAATTTGATAACTCAATGTTAAAGTCTTAAACAAGTCGTGAGTTAATGGCCTGCTTGGGCTCATCTTTTCAATTTCAATAGCGATGGCTTGTGCTTCAAAGCTGCCAATAATAATAGGCAAGCGTCTTCTGCCATTTTGTTCACCCAATACCAAAGCATAAGCTCCAGTTTGTGTTTGACTATAGGACAGACCAACGATGTCTAATTTTATTTTTTTCATTGTATTGAATTAAGCTTGCGCTTTCAATGCTTTAACAGCTTCAATTAATTGAGGAACTACTTCAAATGCATCACCAACAATTCCGTAATCTGCAACTTTAAAGAAAGGAGCTTCAGGATCTTTATTGATCACAACAATTACTTTAGATGAGCTAACGCCAGCTAAATG
This sequence comes from Sphingobacteriaceae bacterium, assembly GCA_024645045.1. Taxonomy (GTDB): domain Bacteria; phylum Bacteroidota; class Bacteroidia; order Sphingobacteriales; family Sphingobacteriaceae; genus CAIKLP01. Next base: position 5,100 of record JAHEGO010000047.1, on the reverse strand, counting down.
TTGAATGGCACCAGAGATACCAATTGCAATATATAAGTTCGGAGCAACGGCAATACCAGTTTGTCCAACGTGTTCTTCGTGTGGTCTCCAACCCGAATCAGATACTGGCTTAGAACAACCGGTAGCAGCGCCTAATAAGCTTGCTAGTTCTTCAATCATAGCCCAATTTTCAGGGCCTTTTAAACCTCTACCACCCGATACAACTAATTCTGCTTCAGGTAAAGATATTTTATCACTTGCTCTGATAATTTCTTTGACAATGGTTTTGAAATCATTTGCATTTGCTGTTTCGCTGAAAGCTTCGATGCTAGCACTTGTGCCTAGGTCGTTGATTTGGTAAGCATTTGGGCTTAACGTAATTACTTTGATAGCAGATGTTAAATTTACATTTGCAAATGCTTTTCCAGAAAATGCACCTCTCTTAACGGTCATGTTTGTACCATCAAAAGTGGGTAATTCCAAAGCACCATCAACCAATCCAGCATTTAATTTAACAGCCACACGTGGGGCTAAACCTTTACCAGTAAAAGTATTCGATAAAACCACAACTGTTGCATTTACTGAATTTGCAGCTTTTGCAATTAAGGAAGCATAGGCTTGGTTAACAAAACTATTTAAGTTGTCTTGTTGAATTGTTAAAATTTTTGTGGCACCATATTTTCCTATTTCAGCCAATGTGCTTTCAGCAACATTTCCAATGGAAACAGCTGTAAGTGTACCGCCTGTTTGTTTAGCGATTGCTGCTGCATAGGAAACAACTTCGTAAGTAGATTTTTTAAATTTACCTTCTATATTTTCTAAGTATACTAATACGTTCATGTTCGTTGTGTAAAATGATAATTAAATAACTTTTGCTTCGCTGTGTAATGCATCAATTAAAGCAGATACATTATCTGTAGCAATTAATTTTACTGCGCTTCTAGCTGCAGGCATTTCGAATGAAGTAATATTACTCAAACTTGCTACTGCTATAGGTTCTACCACTTGTAATGGTTTTGTTCTTGCAGACATAATGCCACGCATATTTGGAATTTTAGGTTCAGCAACACCTTCGGCAACAGTTGCTAAAAATGGAAAATCAACAGTGATCATTTCTTTTCCGCCTTCAATTTCGCGAGCTACAGTTGCAGTATTTCCACTTACATCTAGTTTTTTAATAATTGAGATAGAAGGGATGTCAAGCATTTCTGCAAGCATGGCACCGGTTTGCGCGCCATTATAATCGATTGACTCACGACCGGTTAAAATTAAATCGTAATTTCCTTCTTTTGCAATTGCGGCAATTTGGCTAGCTACAAAAAACGAATTCAATGGAGTTGCATTTACACGAATGGCATCATCGGCGCCAATGGCTAATGCTTTACGAATGGTTGGTTCGGTATCTGCCATTCCAACATTTACAACAGTAACACTGCCATTGCCTCCTTCGGTTAACTCAATGGCCCTCGATAAAGCCAATTCATCATAAGGGTTTAAAATAAATTGCACACCGCTTTGGTTAAATTCGGTATTATTCGAGTTAAAGGTTATTTTTGTAGTTGTATCTGGTACATTACTGATGCAGACTAAAATTTTCATAGTATCAATGTTTTTGCGCAAAAATAGGCAATTTCTAGCGAATAAAAAATGAATAATCAACGCATCCAAAGACTTTTAGAAATGCTCCAAGAGGAGCCTCAAGACTCCTTTTTACTCTATGCCCTTGCTACTGAGTATTTAAAGCTACAAGACAACCAAAAAGCGCTCTTTTATTACCTAGAAACAGAAAAATCTGACGAAAATTACGTTGGGGTATATTACCACTTAGCCAAATTATATGAATTATTAAAGGAAACCGAATTGGCTCATCAAACCTATCAAAAAGGAATGAAAATAGCTCGTCAAATAGGAGATAACCACGCTTTCTCGGAATTGCAATCTGCATTTAATATCTTTAATGGTTTGGATTACGAAAATGATTAAAAATAAAGGCCAATTTTTATTAGCGGTTTTTAAGTTTAGCCTCATCGCTTTTGGTGGGCCATCGGCTCACATTGCCATGCTCATGAAAGAGTTTGTCGAAAAGAAAAAGTTTGTGACGCAAAAAGAACTGTTAGAATACAATGCCCTTTGTCAAATTTTACCAGGCCCGTCTTCTACACAAACCTTAGTAGCCATCGCCTATCAATTTGGTGGATTAACATTGGCAATACTTTCATTTTTAATATGGATTTTACCATCAGCAATGATCATGGCTTTGTTTGCCATTGGTTATGCCCATTTCGAATTAAGTAACCAAGCTGTAAAATATATTTTTGTGTTAGGCCCTATGGCTATTGGTTTCATTGCTTATTCGGCATATGTGCTCACTAGAAATGTATTAGGAAATCGCATATCATACGGATTAGCAATTTTTGCAATTGCATTGACATTATTTATCCGAAATGCCTATGTGTTTCCATTGGTTTTATTTTGTGCAATTTTATTTTCATATTTTTTTGTCAAAGTTCCTGAAGAAAAAAAGCCAGAAGATTTTATCAAAACCAATTGGAAAAAAATAATTCCGCTGTTATTCATTTTTTTATTATTTGCAATTTTAGGTGCAATTATCAATAGGACATCGGTATTTTCATTACCAGTAAGGTTATTTGAAAATTTTTATAGAAACGGAGTTTTTATTTTTGGAGGCGGGCAAGTATTGGCCCCGTTGCTTTATACCGAATTCGTGGAGATGAAGCATTACCTCACTACGCCTGAATTCATGTCGGGTTTTGCATTGCAACAAGTAATTCCTGGGCCGCTTTTTTCTTTTACTTCATTTATTGGTGCCATGTCTGTTAAAGGTGCAGGAATTGCAGGGCAACTTTTGGGAAGTTTAGCCGCATTAATTGGCATCAATTTACCAGGCTTACTTTTTATCTTAACTATTTTTCCTTTTTGGGGAAAATTGAAAACTAAAAAGTCTATTCAATCTGCTTTGGTTGGAATTAATTCGGTGTCGGTTGGTTTTGCCATTGCCGCATTTTTTATCATGTTGCAAACCATCAATGGCAATGTTACGCAGCTTTTAATCGTGTTGCTTACATTTGCAATGCTGAACTTTACAAAAATTCAACCTGCATTGATTATCCTAATCGGTTTATTAACGGCTACTTTTTTATTCTGACCTAGAATGGTACATCGTCCGAGTGGTCATTCATTTTACTTGGGCGAATGATCACATTTTTATGGTTGTCAAAATCGTTAGAAGGAGCTAGGGGGTTACTTTTTGGAAAGCTGCCATAATCATTGGCATCCATATCGGCAAACTTTACAAACTCACCAATGTATTTCAAACGAACAGAACCTACCGCACCATTTCTGTGTTTTGCAATGATAATTTCAGCAGTTCCTTTGGTATTATTTCCTTCTTCATCGACATCAAAACCATAATATTCTGGACGATAAATAAACAATACCATATCGGCATCTTGTTCAATTGATCCAGATTCACGTAAATCGGAAAGCATTGGTTTTTTAGTACCACCGCGGGTTTCAACGGCTCTACTTAATTGAGACAATGCAATTACAGGCACGTCTAATTCTTTTGCAATACTTTTCAATGCCCTTGAAATAGCAGAAATTTCTTGCTCTCTATTTCCAGATCTATTATCTCCAGATCCTACCATTAATTGAAGGTAGTCGATCACAATCATGTCAATGTCGTGTTGTGCTTTTAAACGGCGGCATTTTGCGCGCAATTCGAATATGTTTAATGCAGGCGTATCGTCAATAAAAATACCAGCATCTGAAAGCTTTCCAACTTTGTGCATCAATTGTTGCCATTCATGTGCTTCTAATTTTCCTTTCTTAATTTTTTCTGCAGGCAATTCTGCCTCTGCGGAAATCAAACGATTGGTTAATTGTACAGCCGCCATCTCTAAAGAGAATAAAGCAATTTTTTTAGCGCCAATAATTGCTGCGTTTCTAGCCAAACTCAATACGAATGCGGTTTTACCCATTGCAGGTCTTGCAGCAATAATAATTAAGTCGGAGTTTTGCCATCCAGAAGTAAGTCTGTCTAGTTCAACAAATCCGGTGGTTACACCCGTTAAACCATCTACTTTATCTTTTAAGCTTTCTAGTTGCTGAATAGATTTTTGAATCAAAGTACTCATGTCATATGATTCTCTACGGATGTTACCTTCTGCAATGGCAAAAAGGTTTTTCTCGGCTTTATCTAATAAGTCGAGTACATCGGTGGTATCTTCATAAGCACTGGTGATGATATCAGATGAAATAGCAATTAATTCTCTTTGTATGTATTTTTCAGAAATGATTCTGGCGTGAAATTCAATGTTAGCAGCAGATGCAACCCTATTGGTTAATTCAGTAATATAATAAGCGCCACCTACTACTTCTAATTCTGCTGTTTGTCTTAATCGATTGGTTACGGTTAAAATATCAACTGGTGAGCTATTTTGGAATAAATATTGAATGGCCTTAAATATTTTTTGATTGGCATCAACATAAAAAGTATCAGGTTTTAAAATATCTATAACGGCACTCAATGCATCTTTTTCTAGCATCAATGCACCCAAAACCGCTTCTTCTAAATCGATGGCTTGTGGGGGTATTTTTGCTAAATGTCCATTTAAGCTTGTCGCGTTTTTGCGACGGTCGTTACGCGTATTAATATTACTTTTTTCCATATCTCTGACCACAAAGTTAATGCTTTGCAACACTATTTAAGCATATTTTTTATCAACCAGCAATTTTTCAGCTTGGATACTATTTCTGCCAAGCTCATTTATAAACATTGCTTGTGAATAACTGGTTAATAACTCTAACTCAACATTAAAATGAGCATTAAATGACCATTTTTTATGTGAATAAGCCATTTGTGAATAGTTTTTTTTGTGGTTCGCATAATTATCCCTTTGTTTGTGGAAAATTTAAGAGCGTGGAAGGAAAATCAAATCAATTAGTATTCGGAATTAGGGCCGTAATAGAAGCCGTAGAAGCTGGTAAAGAAATTGAAAGTTTATATGTGCAAAAAGGCATCGCTGGCGATTTGTTCAGAGAATTGAAAACATTGGTAGAAGCCAATGATATTCGCATGCAAATGGTTCCGGTAGAAAA
>JAHEGO010000045.1 GCA_024645045.1 Sphingobacteriaceae bacterium | reverse complement strand
TTTGGACCTTTTAAAATAATTTCACCTTCTTTACTTTCGAAATTTGGATCAAAAGATTCCCAGGTTTGTTGTGTATAAATTTCTTTGGTGTCGGCATCTTGAATGCCAATTATCATTTCAGGTACCACTCGTCCAACAGTGCCGTAAACTTGACGATGAAATTCGGTAACCGCCATTACTGGCGCGGTTTCAGTTAAACCATAACCTTCTAATACTTTTATGCCTAAGTTGCCAAAAAACTCCCCAATATTTTGTGGTAAGGCAGCACCGCCAGATATCATAAATTTTAAATTTCCACCTGTTTTTGCTTTAATTTTTGAAAAGACTAATTTATCTGCTAAGCGATGTTGGATGTTTAAAATTAAAGGTGCTTTTTTGCCATCTTCGGTTGCAAATCGATATTTGCTGCCAATTTCGATTGCCCAAACGAATATTTTTGTTTTCAGCCCTCCCGATGAGAGTCCTGTTTTCATTGCTTTGTCGTGAATTTTTTCGAGCAATCTAGGAACACAAGCCATAATGGTTGGCTTTACTTCCATCATGTTTTTTGCAAGCAATTCTAAGCTTTGCGCAAAAGCTATTTTACATCCTTTGGCTAAGCAAATATGATAAGTTGCTGTTCTTTCAAAAACATGAGATAAAGGAAGGAATGATAAGAATGTTTCCTCATTATTGATATGAGGAATGTGCATTAAACTAACTTTAACATTATGTACAAAGTTCAGGTGGCTCAACATAACGCCTTTAGGGGTTCCTGTGGTTCCAGAAGTGTAAATTAATGCTGCAATATCATCGGGCTGAACAGCAGCTCTCATCTCGTCTATGCGGCTTTGGTAAGCATTTAAATGTTGCTGACCAATTGTTATTACTTCTGATAAAGAAAGTATCGTTTGCTTAGGTGAAAAGTCTTTTGTTATTTTTTGATAATCATCAAAGACTGGAATGATATGACTTAGCGTAATGCATTCCGTTGCAACTTTCAATACTTTCTTTAATAAAAATGGATTACCAATTAATATAACTTTACTTATAGAATCATTAATGATATAAGCAACATCTTGTTCAGAAAGCGTAGGGTAAATAGAAACATTCGTGGCACCTAGTTGCTGTAGTGCTTGGTCAAAATAGATGTAATCTGGACAGTTATCTATCATTAAAGCCAAACGATCTGTTTTCTGAATACCTATACTCAATAGGTAAGCAGAGATGGCATCAACTTTGGCTATTGTTTCTTTATAACTAATAGGAATATATTCATCTTTAACTTTATGTAATAAAAAAGTATGGGTTTCAGGATGAATGTATTTTACAACATTTCTAATTAACTGAGGAATGGTGGTTTGATCGGTTAATTGCATAGCTTTTATTTAAATAAAAAAGGTTTTTCAAAAAATGAAAAACCTAATTTAATAAATTTTTTTAATATACCTTATACAGAGAAGCTTTCGCCGCATCCGCATGTTCTAGATGCATTTGGATTGATAAAATTAAAACCTTTACCATTTAATCCATCTGAAAAATCAAGTTCGGTGCCCGCTAAATATAAAAAGCTTTTCATGTCTAAAACAATCTTGTAACCACTCTCGTCGAATTCTTGGTCGCCTTTTTTTATTTCATTGTCGAAATCCAGCTTATACGATAAACCTGAACAGCCTCCGCCTTGAACAGCCACTCGAAGAAAGTAATCGTCCGTAAGGTTGGCGTCTTTTCTCAAAGAATCAATTTTTGCTTTTGCTTTTTCTGTAACCGTAATCATGTTATTTCTTAGTGATGACTTTTAGGTAATTCAATCGGGTCCATACCGTTTTTAACACGGTAATCGTTGATCGCAGATTTAATGGCGTCTTCTGCTAAAACAGAGCAATGTATTTTTACTGGCGGCAATGCCAATTCTTCTACAATGTCCATGTTGTCAATTTCCAATGCTTGATCAATTGATTTTCCTTTTAACCATTCTGTTGCTAATGAAGAAGATGCAATTGCAGAACCACATCCAAAAGTTTTAAATTTTGCATCGGTAATGATATTGTTTTGATCTACTTCAATTTGTAAACGCATTACGTCTCCACATTCTGGAGCACCTACTAAACCTGTACCAACATTGTTTTTAGCTTTGTCTAATGTACCTACGTTTCTAGGGTTGTTATAATGATCAATTACTTTTTCTGAGTATGCCATGTCTTTATTTGTTTTAAAATTTAAATATTAATGTTCTGCCCATTCAACAGAATCTAAATCAATTCCTTCTTTAAACATTTCCCATAACGGGCTCATGTCTCTTAATTTAGTTACTGCTTTTTTAGTGCATTCTATTGCGTAATCAATTTCTTCATCTGTTGTAAATCTGCCTAGCCCAAAGCGGATAGAAGAGTGAGCTAAGTCGTCGTTCAACCCTAAGCTTTTCAATACATATGAAGGTTCTAAAGATGCCGAAGTACATGCCGATCCTGAAGAAACAGCTAAGTCTTTCATGGCCATCATTAACCCTTCACCTTCTACATATTTAAATGAGATGTTTGCTACATGCGGCAAGCGATGTGCAGTATTTCCATTTACATATGCTTCTTCTAAATCTAATAATGATTTTTCTAAACGATCACGCATTACTGAAAGTCTTTGTGCATCTTTTTCCATGTCTTGCATGGCAATTTCACATGCTTTACCAAAGCCTACAATACCAGGTACGTTCAATGTTCCAGAACGCATGCCTCTTTCGTGGCCACCGCCATCCATTTGAGCTGTTACTTTAACTCTTGGATTTTTTCTTCTTACATATAAAGCGCCAACACCTTTAGGGCCGTACATTTTATGTGCTGTAAAAGAAAGTAAATCAATGCCATCTGCTTCTACATCAACTGGTATTTTACCAACTGCTTGTGTTGCATCTGTGTGTAATAAAACACCTTTACTTCTCGCAATTGTTGATATTTCTTTCATTGGTTGAACAACTCCAATTTCATTGTTTCCATACATAATAGAAATTAAAATGGTTTGATCAGTAATTGCATTCGCTAATTCTTCAAGGTCAATTAGTCCATCTGCTTTTACTTGTAAGTATGTAATTTTTGCACCTAATTTTTCAAGGTGCGCACAAGTATCTAAGATTGCTTTATGCTCGGTGGTAGCAGTAATGATATGATTTCCTTTGGCTGCATACATTTCAAAAACACCTTTAATGGCTAAGTTATTTGATTCTGTTGCACCAGAAGTGAAAATGATTTCTTTTTCAGAACAATTGATCAATTTTCCGATCTGCTCTCTGGCATAATCAACTCCTTCTTCGGCTGCCCATCCAAAAGGGTGGTTTCTACTTGCCGCATTCCCAAATTTTTCGTTAAAATATGGCAACATAGCTTCCAAAACGCGCGGGTCCATTGGAGTAGTTGCGTTGTTGTCTAGGTATATAGGTAACTTGATCATTTTTATTTAGACTTTATATAAATTGAGTACAAATATAGGGAATTTATTATCTTTAAAGCCAAATTTCGAGGTTTAAAATTTTCATTTTTTTTAAATCTGACAATTAATTAGCTAGCTTGCCAATAAATCATCGATCAAATGAATAAAATAGAACACATCGGAATTGCCGTTAAAAGTATTGAAGCTTCAACAAGCCTTTTTGCAAAATTGTTTGCGAAAAATGCATATAAAAGAGAGGAAGTATTGTCGGAAGGGGTGATGACTGAGTTTTTTCAATTGGGGGATAACAAAATAGAGCTTTTAGAGGCAACAAACCCAGAAAGTCCAATTGCAAAGTTCATTGAAAAAAAAGGCGAAGGGATACATCATATTGCATTTGATGTAGATGATATTGTAGCTGAAATGAAAAGATTAAAAGCAGAAGGCTTCCAATTATTGGCTGAAGAGCCTAAAAAAGGGGCAGATAATAAGCTAGTTTGTTTTTTACATCCAAAATCAACCAATGGTGTTTTAATTGAACTTTGTCAAACTATTGAATCTGAATAAAATAACAGCTATTTTTTATAAATTCAATTTTCTTTGCATTTTTTGAAAGATTATCATACATTTGCAATCCTAAATTATTAGAATAGTAATGAAAGCAGAAATTCACCCAAAAAATTATAGAATGGTAGTATTCAAAGATTTATCTTGTGATTACTCATTTTTAACTAAATCTTCAATTGAAACTAAAGATACAGTAGTTTGGGAAGATGGTAACGAATATCCACTTGTTAAATTGGAGATTTCACATAAATCTCATCCTTTTTACACAGGTAAGTTGAAATTGGTAGATACAGCAGGTCGTATTGACAAATTCAAAACTAGATACGCTAAAAAAGACTAATTATAACCTCAAAGGTTGTTTTGTTAAAAAAAGTCCGAGTTTTACTCGGACTTTTTTTGTTTTCACAAAAGAGGATAATTATTTATCTTCAAAATTCAAGCTATTCACCTAATGCAATTATATTTGTTCTATGAATATTATCTTATTTGATGATCAAAATAGGGACAACCTATTACCCTTAGCTTTTACTAGACCAGTAGCCGATTTTAGGGTTGGTATTTTAACTATTAGGGAAAAATGGGCTAAGTTTTTTCAAGCAGATATTTCAGTTGCAACAGTTAACTATTTGCAAGCTAAATTTCCTCAAAAAACAGCTCCTCAAAATTTATTTATCAATGGAGCAGTATTGCCTAATAAAGCATTAGCTAATGCCATCGAGCAGCTACAAATTGGGGAAGCCTTAGTAGATGGAGATTTGTTGATTGCTTTAAATACGGATTCAGCGAATTGGCAAAATCAAAACGAAAAATCAATAGCATTTACTGCGCCATATTTACACCTCAAAAATTTAGCAGATGTATTTTCATTAAATGATCAAGCGCTAAGAGCAGATTTTGATTTGATCACTCAAGGAAGAAAATCTCAATTGGTTGACGAACATTCAAAAGTAATCGGTTCGCAATTATTTATTGAAGAAGGAGCAAAAGTAAGTTGCGCAATTTTCAATACAGAAACTGGTCCTATTTATATAGCAAAAGATGCTGAAGTTTTAGAAGGTGCTATCATTAGAGGCCCATTTGCTCTGGGAGAACATGCTGTGGTAAAAATGGCTGCAAAAATATATGGTGCCACAACTATTGGTCCACACAGTAAGGTTGGAGGAGAAATTCAAAATGCAGTGATTTTTGGTTTTTCAAATAAAGGGCACGATGGTTATTTGGGGAATTCAGTAATTGGAGAGTGGTGTAATATTGGAGCAGACAGTAATAATTCTAATTTAAAAAATAACTATGCGGAAGTAAAACTTTGGAATTACCGCAGTCAAAATTTCAAGAAAACAGGTTTACAATTTTGCGGTTTAATTATGGCTGATCATGCTAAATGTGGTATCAACACCATGTTCAATACAGGTACAGTAGTTGGCGTTTCATGTAATATTTTTGGAGCTGGATTTCCGCGTAATTTTGTTGCTGATTTTTCATGGGGTGGTGCGCATGGTTTCGAAACATATACATTAAATAAAGTTTTTGAAGTAGCGGAAAAAGTTTTTGAACGCAGGGGAATGGAATTTAATCAAATTGAAAAAGATATTTTAACAGCTGTTTTCGAACAGACTGAAACCTTTCGTAAATAATCATCATGAGAAGAAAAAT
>JAHEGO010000035.1 GCA_024645045.1 Sphingobacteriaceae bacterium | reverse complement strand
AATTAACTACTTGTTGAGCTATTCAAAACCACTCAATACAGCATATACCAGCAATGCATTGAATGTAAATGGAGATCTTAGCTTGACTAAGAAATGGAAAATAGGCTTTTCTTCTGGCTATGATTTTCACGCAAAAGCAGTAACCTTGACTTCTTTAAATATAATTAGAGACTTACATTGTTGGGACCTTACTGTAAATTGGATTCCCTTTGGTGAATACCAAAGATACAGTGTATTGTTAAAAGTAAGATCGTCTATTTTACAAGATTTAAAGTTGACTAAAAGAAGAGAATTTTACGAAAGAGATTAATTCTTAAATACTTTCTTTAAAATATCAGATACCCTAGCCGCTGGGTTTTTTCTAATTTGTAATTCTTGTTCTGCTACTAAAACAAATAATCCATCTATCGCTTTTTGTGTTGCATATTCACTTAGGCTTGGATTCATTTTTGTAATCATTGGAATTTTGTTATGCGCAATAATTAATTGTTCCCAATACTTTGTAGCACCTACTTTATGAAGAGAATTATCAACAATTGGCTTAAATTTTTCAAACAATAAAGCCTGTGTATTTTCTTTTAAATATTGCGTTGCAGCGTCATCTTTACCTCTTAAAATAGTTAGACCATCTGCAATGCTCATGCCTTTAACAGCATTAACAAAAATAGGCGCAGCTTCTTTTGCAGCATCTTCAGCAGCTCTATTTAAACTTATCAAAAAGTCGTTAACCAATTTTTCTTGACCAAAACTCCTAAGCATTTGTTCCATTTTTTTAGCTTCAGTTGGAAATGGAATATATAATTTAGGATTTTTATAATAACCATCTACAGCTGAAGCAGATTGGCTAGCATTATTACTTCCAACACTGAGGGCTTCTTTTAAACCACTGATAATATCGTCGTTTGACAATGAACTATTTCCTGAATTTACTTGTTTAACTAATCCTTGTCCTTGTTTTTTTAGTTTATTATAGTCAATTTGTGCAACAGAAAATTGAGTAGTTAATAAAAGGATTGCGAAGAAATAATATCTTTTCATATTTAATTGATTAGTTGATTTACAATTTTATAATTTTCTTTTGATAAAAACGATAATTTAACCAGCATGTTTGCAGAAATAATTACCATCGGTGACGAATTGCTAATTGGTCAAGTAGTAGATACCAATTCGGCTTGGATGGCACAACAATTAAACAAAATAGGTATTCGTGTAAAGCAAATTACTTCTGTTTCAGACAGTGCAGCACATATTTATAAAGCATTATCTGAAGCTAAAGAACGAGCAGAAGTGGTGTTTATTACCGGTGGATTAGGTCCAACAAAAGACGATATTACCAAAAGTGTATTACTCGATTTTTTTGGAGGCGAATTGCAAATTAATGAAGCAGCATTAAAAAATGTTCATGCAATTTTTGAAAAATATAAAAGGCCTGTCTTACCTGCAAATCATCAGCAAGCAGCCGTTCCTAGCAGTTGTGAAGTAATTTTAAATTTACAAGGAACAGCTCCAGGAATGTATTTCTTTAAAGATAATTGTCATTATTATTCCATGCCTGGAGTGCCTTTTGAAATGATGGCAATGATGGAAAATAGCATCATACCTAAATTAACACAAACATTAAATTTACCTTCAGTATTACACGAAACAATTTTAACTGCAGGCATTGGTGAATCGTTTTTAGCAGATTTAATTGAAACTGAAGAAGATCAATTACCTGAACATATTAAATTAGCTTATTTGCCAAAATTAGGCCAAGTGAGGTTGAGGTTAAGTGCATTTGGTTTCAACGAACAAGAATTAAAAGCAGAATTACTAATACATAAAAATAAAATCGTCGATAAAATTGGTGACTATGTAATCGCACTTTCCGATATCAATATTGAAGAAGTGATTTTGAATACACTTTTAGCTCAAAATAAAACACTTTCTACGGCTGAAAGTTGTACAGGAGGCTATATTGGTCATTTATTAACAAGTATTGCCGGCTCTTCTAGGGTTTACCAAGGGGGTGGTATTACTTATTCTTATGAATTAAAAGAAAGCGTTTTAGGCGTTAAATCAGACACTTTAAGCCAAACCGGTGCAGTTAGTGAGGAAACCGTAACAGAAATGGTATTAGGCGCCCTAAAAGCCTTTAATTCAGATTATGCGATTGCCTGTTCTGGAATAGCTGGACCAGATGGTGGTACACCTGAAAAACCTGTTGGAACCGTATGGATTGCCGTTGCATGCAAGAATAAAGTGGTTGCTAAAAAGTATTTATTCGGAAATAAAAGAATGCAAAACATTGAAAGAACGGCAGTTAGTGCATTTTATATGCTCTATCAACTCATGAAAGACAATTAAAATTGAAGGATAAGCGAAATTCGCTTATTTTTGTGCTTTGAATTAATATTTATTGATTAAGAATTATGGCTCAATACGAATTACTACTTCCTAAAATGGGTGAGAGTGTTGCAGAAGCAACGATCATCAAATGGGTAAAATCTGCAGGCGAAACAATTGATGCAGATGAATCAGTACTGGAAATTGCAACTGATAAAGTAGATTCAGAAGTACCTTCTCCTGTTGCTGGAACTTTGGTTAAAACTTTATTTAACGAAGGTGATGTAGTAAAAGTTGGAGCTGTGATTGCAATAATTGAAACCGAAGCAGGTGCAGTATCTGCCGCTCCGGTTGCTCAAGCTCCTGTTGCTGTACCTACAGAAATACCAGGTATTGCTTTAACAGAATCTAAATCAGATGTACCAAGAATTGCGAATGCTGAAAATAGATTTTACTCACCTTTAGTAAAAAGCATTGCAGCTAGCGAAGGCTTATCTCAACAAGAATTAGATAGTATAGCAGGTTCAGGAAACGATGGCCGTGTTACTAAAAACGATATTTTAAATTATTTAAGTACTAGAAAAGCAGGTGCTCCGCAACCTGCTGCAACACCAGTGTCAGCAGCTCCTGCACCAGTAAATAACGAAACTCCTACACCAACAAAAACTTCCACTTCAGAAGTTAAAATTGCGACTCCTAATGTAACTGCTAATGCAGGCGATGAAGTAGTAGAAATGGATCGCATGCGTAAATTAATTGCTGATCACATGGTAATGAGTAAACATGTTTCACCACATGTTACTTCATTTGTTGAAGCAGATGTTACAAACATTGTGAAGTGGAGAGATAAAGTGAAGAAAGATTTCGAAAAGAGAGAAGGAGAAAAAATTACTTTCACGCCAATCTTTATTGAAGCTTTGGTTAAAACCATTAAAGATTTCCCAATGATTAATGTTTCTTTAAATGGAACTCAAATAATCAAAAGAAAAAATATCAATATTGGAATGGCAGCAGCATTGCCATCTGGAAACTTAATTGTACCAGTTATTAAAAATGCAGATCAAATGAACTTAATTGGTATTACCAAAGTTGTTAATGATTTAGCAAACCGTGCAAGAAACAACAAATTAACACCAGATGAAATTTCAGGTGGTACCTATACTTTAACAAATGTAGGTTCTTTCGGAAACGTAATGGGAACGCCTATTATCAACCAACCTCAGGTTGCAATTATGGCAGTTGGTGCAATTAGAAAAATGCCTGCAGTAATCGAAACACCGGAAGGAGACATGATTGCGATAAGACATAAAATGTACTTATCACATTCATATGACCATCGTATTGTTGATGGCGCATTAGGTGGACAATTTGTGAGAAGATTTGCCGATTATTTAGAAGCATTTGATCCTAATAGAACTTTATAAATCCTATGCCACATACCCACGACGACCTAGTTCAATTATTACAAAATAATAAGAACTGGGTTAATGAAAAGCTAGGAATTCGTTCCGATTTTTTCAGCAGACTAAAAGGTATTCAAACGCCTCAATACTTATGGATTGGTTGTTCTGACAGTCGTGTACCTGCAAATGAAATTGTAGGCTTAGAACCAGGCGAATTGTTTGTTCATAGAAATATTGCCAATGTGGTGGTTGCTAATGATATCAATTGCATGTCGGTTATTCAATATGCCGTTGAAATTTTAAAAGTTAAACACATTATTGTAACTGGGCATTATGGTTGTGGTGGGGTAGATGCAGCCATGCAAGATCAATCGTTTGGATTAATGGATGCTTGGCTTGCTAAAATCAAAGAAGTATATCATAAACACCAAAACCAAGTTGATCAAATTCATAACCATGATGATAAATTACACCTCATGTGTGAATTAAATGTAAGAGAGCAAGTATTGAATGTTTGCAATACTTCCATCGTTCAAAATGCTTGGAAAAATGAACAATCATTAACTGTTCACGGTTGGATTTTTGATGTTTCCGATGGTGTACTAGTTGACTTACACACCACCATTGACGAAGCGGACATGATTGATAAAGTTTTTAAATCTTAATCATTTTACCTCATCACCAATTGAACTGTATTCCTACTTCTTTGTTCAATTAACACTTCTTTTCCTTGGCTAATTTCATCAATAGTAGATTGATGATAATGTCTCAAAGTTACCAACGAAACAGGATGATTGTAATATACTTTATAGTCTGATTGAAGCTCAGTAATTAATTTATTCAATTTTTCTAAGTGATAGTCAAAGCTACAACTCCAAGTCATTGCTGAGTTTTGCATAGTGTTAATTTTAACATTTAATTTTGCAAATACACCTAAAATAAAGCTTAAGTTTTGTTCTGATATAAATGAGAAATCCCTACTTGAAATACTCATCAAAACTTGATCATTTTTAACAATGATGGTAGGTAAATGATATTTGATTTGTTCAAATTGTCCAATATGAGTTCCAGTTCCTTCGTGATTTAAAAATGGTTTTACAAAAAGTGGAATTTGTTTGTTTTGTAATGGTTTGATGGTTTTTGGATGTATTACCGTTGCACCATAATAAGTCATTTCTAAAGCTTCGGAATAGGGTAGTTGTTCAAATTTTTCAGTATGAGTGAATAGTTTAGGATCCGCATTTAAAACCCCATCAACATCTTTCCAAATAGTAACTGCAGAAGCATTTAAGCAAGCTGCAAATATTGCTGCTGAATAATCTGATCCTTCACGACCTAAAGTTGTCGTAAAGTTTTCCGATGTGCCTCCAATAAAACCTTGCGTGATGATCATTTTATTTTCCAGTAATTTTGGAAAATCTTTTTGAACGAGTAATTCGGTTGAAGCCCAATCTATATTTCCTTCTTGGTAATTATTGTCTGTTTGAATATAACCTCTAGCATCTACCCAAACGCATGCAAGTCCTTTGTAATTAAGGTATGCAGCAATAATTTTGGTTGATAAAATTTCTCCTAATGAAACAATTTGATCATAAATAAACGCAGTATCTTCATGGATATCTTCTTCCAAAATCCAATCTAATTCTACAAATACATTTTCTATATCGTCTATTAATTGATTGTTTTTTTCTTCAAATAAATCTTTGATAATTGTTAAATGAAAATGTTTAATAGCTAAAACTTTTTCGGTAATATTTGGATCAGCTGTAAGGTAGGCCTTATACACTTCTTCAAGTGCATTGGTTGTTTTAGCCATTGCAGAAACAACAATTACCGTTTCATGGGTATTTTGCTTACTGAGTAAAACTTGAATATTTTGAACTGCTTGTGCGTCTTTTACAGATGCACCTCCAAATTTAAATACTTGCATGCTATTGATTTATTTGCGTGGTTGATAAACTACAATTA
Source organism: Sphingobacteriaceae bacterium (assembly GCA_024645045.1). Taxonomy (GTDB): domain Bacteria; phylum Bacteroidota; class Bacteroidia; order Sphingobacteriales; family Sphingobacteriaceae; genus CAIKLP01. The sequence goes on along the minus strand of JAHEGO010000035.1, from coordinate 20,975 downwards.
ATCCATTCGGAATCAAAACTAGCTTGGTATTTTTGATAAAATTGAATGGCTTTTTCATTCCAATCTAATACCTGCCAAACAATTCCATTTAATTTTTTTTCTTTTGCTTCTTGAATTAGGCAATCCATTAATTGTGTTCCTATGCCTTTACCTCTTGCGTTTTCTGTAACTAAAATATCTTCAAGATACATTCTGCAACCTTTCCAAGTAGAATAACGAATGTAATATAATGCAAATGCATCAATTATTCCATGATCGTTTTCATGAACAAATGCCCACCATACAGGGTTTTCAGAGAAACCAGCAGTTTCCATTTCTGTTAAACTTACGGTTACTTCCTTGGGTGCCCTTTCAAATACAGCGAGCTCATTTATCAAGGTTAAAATGCTAGCACAATCACTTAATTTTGCAGGTCTAATCATAAAAAATTAATTTCTTGGAATGGTCTTTTCTTCTTCCTCTCTTACTTGTTTGTTTTTCCTAAATGGTCTAATAATTAAACGAGTTCCATTATCGTAACTAAAGTAATTCCAAATCCAATTTATTAAAACTATTAATTTATTTCTAAATCCAACCAAAAATAAAAGGTGTAAAAACATCCATACAAACCAAGCAAATACGCCTTGAAACCTTATCAATGGCAAATCAACAACTGCTTTATTTCTTCCTATTGTAGCCATTGAACCTAAATCTTTGTATTTAAATGGATTTAAAGGCCTTTCATTGATTATATTAATGATATTATTGGCTAGGTTTTTTCCTTGCTGTATGGCAGCCTGTGCCACCCCAGGATGTCCATTTGGATAAGCTTCCGATAACATTGCACATACATCACCAATGGCAAAAATATGGTGGTGATTTTTAACTGCATTAAATTCATCCACAATTATTTTATTACCTTTTTCTGTTAATGGAGCATTTAATCCATTAATGATTGCACCTTTAACTCCGGCAGTCCAAATTAAATTAGATGTAGTTAAAATCTTTCCACTGGCCAATTCTGCTTGTATGCTATTATAAGACCTCACAGAATCATTTGTTCTTACTTGAACACCCATTTCTGTTAAAAAATCGGTAGCTCGTTTAGAAGCTTGTTCTGACATGCCATTTAACAATCTTGGTGCACGTTCTACAATATTAATTTGCATGCGGCTTAAGTCCAAGTCTGGATAGTCATTTGGCAAAATATGTAATTTTAATTCAGCCAATGCTCCAGCTGTTTCTACGCCAGTAGGACCGCCACCAACAATTACAAAATTCATTAATTGTTCTTGTTCAGATGGAAGATCTTTTAACAATGCTTCTTCGAAATTTTGCAAAATAAGACTTCGTAAATTCAATGCTTCTGGAATACTCTTCATTGGCATTGAATTGTCTTTGATGTCTTGATTGCCAAAAAAGTTTGTTTTAGAACCAGTGGCAATAACTAAAAAGTCGTATGAAATTTCACCAATGCTAGTAAGTATGGTTTTTTGTGCTGCATTGATAGCGTCAACTTTTGCAACACGAACCAATATATTTTGGTGGTGTTTAAATATTTTCCTTAATGGAAATGCAATTGAATCTGGTTCTAACCCACCAGTTGCTACTTGATATAATAATGGTTGAAAAGTGTGGTAGTTATGTTGATCTAATACAACTACTTGAACTTCTTTATTTCGAAGTTTTTTTGCTACTTGAATGCCTCCAAAGCCTCCACCAATAATAATGACACGAGGGAATGATGTTTCTGGAATTTCTATTGCCATGGCTTTTAATCAAAAAAGGCCCATCTTTCGATGGGCCTTTTTATAATGAATTTTTAATTATTTTTTGTTGATGTTTTTTCTGTTGAATTCTACAATTACTGGAGAAGCAACACAAATTGAAGAGTAAGTACCAAAAATAACACCTACTAATAATGCGAAAGAGAAACCTCTAATAACCGCACCACCAAATATAAATAATACTAATAACACAAATAATACAGTTAAAGCTGTAATAATTGTTCTACTCAATGTACTGTTGATTGCATCGTTAATTACTTCATCCATTTTATCTGTTTTAGAATGGTGTAAATTTAAATACTCTCTAATACGGTCAAATACTACGACTGTATCTGTTACAGAGTAACCTACAACAGTTAAAATTGCTGCAATAAATGCCTGGTCAATATCTAATGAGAACGGTAAGTAACCATTAAATAAAGAGAAGAACGAAAGCACTAATAACACATCATGTGTTAAAGCTACTAATGCAGCAATACTATATTCCCATTTCCTGAATCGGATAAAAATATACATTGCAATAATGATAATAGAGAAAATAACAGCATAAATAGATTTTGTCTTAATATCATTTGCTATAGTTGGACCTACTTTTTGTGAACTTACAATTTCAGCATTTCCAGCATTGATAGATGTTAATCCTTGTTTCAATGTGTTTTCTACTTTAGCATCTATTTCATCAGATTTCTCGTCAATTAAATATGAAGTGGTAATTTTTAATGTGTTGTCATTACCAAAAGTTTTTACATCTGTTGTGCTTGCAAATACTTTATCTAAAGCCTCTCTAGCGTCGTTTGCTAATACTGATTTTTCAAAACGAACTACATATGTACGACCACCTTTAAAATCTACACCTAAGCTAAATCCTCTAGTGAACATAGAAATTAATCCAGCTAAAATGATTGTTCCCGAGATTAAGTAAAATACTTTTCTGTTTTTAACGAAATTGAATTTTGCATTCTTGAAAGTATTTGCACTGAAAGGATTTGAAAACTTGATCATTTTATCTTTACTCAACATCCATTCAAAAATTAATCTGGTAATGAAAATTGAAGTAAATAATGAAGTTAAAATACCAATGATTAATGTAGTAGCGAAACCTAAGATTGGACCTGAACCAAATAACGCTAATACAACACCTGATAAGAAAGTAGTTAATTGAGAGTCTAAGATAGAAGGTAAAGCATGTTTAAAACCATCTGAAATAGCAAGTTTTAAAGATTTACCATGAGCTAATTCTTCTCTTACACGTTCGTATATCAATACGTTCGCATCAACCGCCATACCTAATGTTAACACGATACCGGCAATACCAGGTAAAGTTAAAACAGCACCTAATGAAGCAAGAACACCCATTAAGAAAAATACGTTAACAAATACGGCCATGTTAGCCACGAAACCAGCATTGTTATAATAAGCAACCATGAATAATAATACCACGATTAGACCTAAAATACTTGACATTAAACCACTGTTGATCGCTTCTTTACCTAAAGATGGACCAACAATTGCTTCTTCAACAATTTTAGCTGGAGCTGGTAATTTACCTGCTTTTAAAACATTGGCTAAATCTTTTGTTTCATTCACAGTGAAACTTCCTGAGATAGTTGATACACCTCCACCAATTTCATTTTGAACTGTAGGAGCAGAATAAACCGTATTATCTAATACAATTGCAATAGAACGTTTATTTTCTTTATCAGCAGATGCTTCTGCTGTCATACGCTTCCATGTTTTAGAGCCTTCCGCATTCATAACCATTACCACTTCTGGTAAACCTTTTTGGTCAATGTCAGCACGGGCATCTACAATTACATCACCTTCTAATGGTGCTTTACCATCCCTAGTGTTTGTTTTGATAGCGTATAATTCAAAAATATTATTTTCGTTTATCGCTTTAACTGCCCATAAGAATTTTACATCTGTTGGGAAGTTAGCACGAACTTCTGGCATAGCTAAAATAGCATTTACCCTTGCAGTATCTTTTTGTTTAGCTAAACCAATAACAGGTCCTTGTTGTAAAATTTGTTGTCCTTGCTCGTTTTGGGCTAAGTTAGGAGTCAACACAGCAAACAAAGGATTGTCTTTAGCGAAATTCTCGAATGATTGATCTTTTTTAGTTGTGTCTTTTGCTGATGAATCTTTTCCAACTTTATTTAATAAAGCTAAATCATTAGACGAAGAATCTTTTTTAGTTTCTGTTGCAGCTACTGCTGTTTTAGAATTAGCAGAATCACTTTTTGATGTTACAGAAAGTTTACCTTTTAAAGCGGCATTTGCTTTATCTAAACTTGAGAAAATCTCCACATTCGCATATACATCCCAAAATTCTAATTGAGCAGAACCTTGAAGTAATTTTCTTACACGCTCAGGTTCAGTAACACCTGGTAACTCAATTAATACACGGTTACTACCTTGTTGTAATTGAATGTTTGGTTGTGTTACACCAAATTTATCAATACGAGTTCTTAAGATATTAAAAGAACGATCAATTGCACTTTCAGATTCTGTTCGAAGTACTTTCAATACATCATCATTAGAAGAACTATTGGTAATTCTTGGACTATTTTCTTTTGTAGCGAAAAGTGTTGCTAACCTAACATTTGGTTTTAACTCGTTGTATGCTTCATAAAATAAAGAGATATAATCTTTTTGAGATTTGATACTTCTTTGTTCAGCAACAACTAATGCTTTATTAAATGCAGTATCTGTGCTGTAATTAGCCATAGAACGAATAAGATCTTTTAAAGAGATCTCCATAGTTACGTTCATACCACCTTTTAAGTCAAGACCTAAATTTAATTGCAATTGTTTACATTCTTGATAATTGAATTTTGCGAAACCTAAGTTGTAAACAACTTCTGTTTGCATAGAATCCAAAAACGCTCTTTCTTTTAATGGATCACCATTTGCAAATTCTTTTGCTTCCTTTTCTACGCGACTTGCAATAAAAGTGAATGAAAGAGAATAAACACATGCAATAGCTAATGCAATTGCAAAAAATCTGATAGCACCTTTTCCCTGCATAATTTCTAATTAATAATTTTGATTAATATGATTAAATTCCTTGTTTTTTAATACTTACAAGCTTGCAAAGCTAATTATTTTTTTAATTTATTAAAGCACAAATCAGCCCTAATAAGCAAATAATCAACGAATTTCTTAAATACTTCATTATTAAATATATATGTAAATTAATTTGAGAAAATTAAAAAAGGAAAATAGTGCGGATTTATTATAATATATTGATAAACAATTAATTATAATTATTTTGAAAGAAACATTCTCAATTGATAAGCCAACTGTTCAATGTCTTTTTTAATTTCATTGTTATTGTGAATAATAATATCACATTGATCTTGATAGGGTAGTAGATATTGATCAAAAGCTGGCATAACATGGTTGTGCCATTGGTATAAAATGGAATCTTTGCTATAACCGCGTTCAGTTTGATCTCTCTCTAATCGTCGAGTTAATTTAATATCATGGTCTGCGTCGATGAAAATTTTTAAATCAAAGGCATTGAAAAGCTCTTGAAAATGAAATATGAATAGTCCTTCTATGACAATTATTGGAGCGGGATGTATGGTTAATTCTTTGGGTTTTGCAGCTGGATTATTAAATGTGTATTCCAATTTCTGAATACTATTTCCAAGTAATAATTGATCTATATCTGCTAACAACTTTGTTTTATCTATACCTTCTGGAAGATCGTAATTGATCTGACCATTTTCATCGACTAACTGTTCTGCCTGAGGTTTATAGTAATGGTCTTGTGAAATTAAACATATTTCATCTGCATTGAAATGATTCAATAGCGCATTGAGTAAATAGGTTTTACCAGATGCACTTCCACCAGCTATTCCAATTAAATATGGCTTTTTTAAATTCATTTTTATTTAGGAGCAGAATAAGTAAGGTTAACTTTGAATTTAGGTTCAGTGGCATCTATTAGACTTGCTGCAGCTTTCGACAGTAATATCACCAAGTTTTCGTTTTCATCATTATTCGGAAGGGTTCCAATAATTTTTACATAAACCATTTTACCACTAGCAGGGTTTGTTACTTTCATGATTGTACCAATAACGGCTGTTTTGTGCAGTGCTACTGATTTTTTAGGGTTCGCATTTTTATCGTTAATCCAACCTGCTAAACCAGACTCGTTGATCTCCTTACTGTTTTCATAGGTGTAATTTTTTGCAGTAATAGTTGGTGCTGGTATTTCTTTTTCAACGGGTTTTACTTCACTGATAATTTTTGGTTCGTTCTTTTTATTGACAACAGTTTCAATTGGTTTTTCAGTTTTGACTGTAGTTTTTTGTTTTTCACTTAATACCAAAACCTGACCAACCTTTAAATTTAGATCTGTCAAATCATTTAAAGTTTTTATTTCGGATAAAGTTAAATTGTAAGTTCGACAAATTGCCAATAATGTTTCTCCAGGTTTAACAGTATGCGTATTTGATTTATTTTGTTTTGAAATGTTTTGTTTAACAATTACTATGTTTTGTGATGTAGGAACTTTTAAAACTTTTCCTAATTGTAAACTTGTATTGGTTAAATTATTGGCATTTTGAATGTCTGTAGCGGTTGTATGGTATTTTCTAGCAATTGCATAAAGCCCTTCACTTTTTTCAACTTTATGTAAAATATAATTTCCTGAATTTGATTTTTCAACACCAATGGAATCAACTGCTGCTTGGGTAGCAAAATTAATTACCAATAGAAGTAGCATTAAGACTGATTTTTTCATGACGCTAAGTTAGTTTTTATGCTTTTAATTCGATAATTTCTAATGTTTTTTTTTCTTTTAAGATGATTAAAAAATCATGTATCATCATGAAATAATCATTTTCAAGACTGTTGTTTACACTATTTTCGTTTGTCCACTCATATATTTTTTGATCATTTTTCAAAACCTGAATTGTAAAGCAATTTGTCCAATTAGCTTGAATATAATAGGATTGGTGATGTAGGAACAAGAAACCTGCTTTGTCTTTTTCTGGTAATTTCAAATGTTCTGTAGGAATAGGATCTATCGACAAATCAGACAGAATTTCATTTTTATCAAAGGCTAATAATTCAAATTTTTTAGGTTCAATTTTCAATAAATAGGAGATGATACCTTGTTGAACTATATTTTGTATGGCCCTTTGGTAATTTTCAAAAAGTATTTTTCGACTGGAAATGTCGTAAATTAAAATATATTGTTGTGTGGGTTGGTTGCTAGCAACAACAGATTGAAATATGATGCGTTGTTGATATACCTTGGCAATATTCCACTGAATTGATTCAGGAAATGGAATTTGTAATAAATTCTTTATGCCAGTTGAAAGATTAATATGGTAAAATAAAGATTGATGATGGTCTTTACTTTTTGTAGCAACTATAATACTTTCAGACTTTTCGTCATCAAATATTTGCCAAATCTGATCGGTAAAATCAATGTTATAGTTTTTCAAAATAGCAATTAAAATCCTGTATAGTTATGCGGACTAATTAATTTCAATTCATCTTTTAAAGCCTGACTGATTGCTAAAGAATCAATAAATTGATGGATGCTTTCTTGTGTAATTTTTTCGTTCTTTCTCGTTAATTCTTTTAGCGCTTCGTATGGTTTTGGGAAATTTTCTCTTCTTAAAACTGTTTGAATTGCTTCTGCCACAACAGCCCAATTATTATCTAAATCAGCTGTAATCGCCGCTTCATTTAACATCAATTTTTCAAGTCCTTTTTTCAAAGATTTAAAAGAAATTAAAGTATGTGCCAATGGTACACCAATATTTCTGAAAACAGTTGAATCTGTTAGGTCTCGTTGTAATCTAGAAATAGGAAGTTTAGCCGCTAAGTGCTCAAACAATGCATTCGCTAAGCCTAAATTACCTTCTGCATTTTCAAAATCAATTGGGTTAACTTTATGAGGCATTGCCGATGATCCAATTTCTCCCGCTTTAATTTTTTGATTGAAATAATTCATTGAAATATAAGACCACATGTCTCTACTTAAATCAATTAATATCGTATTGATTCTTTTTAAGGCATCAAATTGAGCTGCAAAATTATCATAATGCTCAACCTGTGTTGTTTTCTGTGAGCGAGTTAAACCCAATTGGTTGTTTACAAATCCATTTGCAAAATCAATCCAGTTAATTGAACCGTAAGCAACTTTATGTGCATTGAAATTTCCAGTTGCACCACCAAATTTTGCTGCGTAAGGTATTTGCCTGAATTGAATCAGTTGAACAGTTAATCTTTCAATAAACACCTCAATTTCTTTACCTAATCTGGTTGGAGAAGCAGGCTGACCGTGGGTATGTGCTAACATAGAGATGTTTTTCCAACTATCAGCAAGTATTTGTAATTGAGAAATTAAAGCTTCGATGGTTGGGATATAAACTTCTTGAATCGCTTTTTGAAAACTTAATGGAATGGCCGTATTGTTGATGTCTTGAGATGTTAAGCCAAAATGGATATATTCTAAATATTTTTCCAATCCTAAAGCAGTAAATGCTTCTTTTAAAAAATACTCAACAGCCTTTACATCGTGGTTCGTTATGGCTTCAATGTCTTTAATTTTTTGTGCATCTTTCTCATTAAATTGAAGCACTATATTTCTAATAGCAAGGTAATTTTGTTTATCAAAATCACTTAAACCCGGTAAACCTATTTCACACAATGCAATAAAGTATTCTACTTCAACAGCAACTCGGTATTTAATTAATGCTGCTTCTGAAAAATATGCGGCAAGTTCTTCTGTTGATTTTCTATATCTACCGTCAATTGGAGAAATGGCGTTTAATGCAAGGATATTCATGGTCTATTAAATAAGCCGCAATTTAAGATTTTTTTAGCCAGGAACCACTAAAAAAGGCATTTTTTTGACTTGAACAGCATATAAATCTGAAATATTAATCTCAAATTCTACTTCAAAGCGTATTTATTCTAATATTGTAAATTAAAAAATCATTCGTTTTGGAATTAAGTTTAGAAAATATCTTAAGCAAATATTGGGGACATACACAATTTCGTCCTATGCAAAAGGATATTATTGAGGCTGTATTAGCCAAACGAGATGTTTTGGCTTTACTACCAACAGGTGGTGGGAAGTCTGTTTGTTTCCAAGTACCTACAATGGCTCAGGATGGTTTGACCATTGTCATTTCTCCCTTAATTGCTCTTATCAAAGATCAGGTAGAAGGTTTAAGATCTAAAGGCATCAAAGCAATTTCTGTAGTATCAGGTATGACACAACGTGAAATTGACATTGCATTAGATAATTGCATTTACGATCAAACTAAATTCTTATTTATTTCTCCTGAAAGAATTGCTTCAACTTTGTTTCAAGAAAGATTAAAGAAGATGAATGTTTCATTAATTGCAATTGATGAAGCACATTGTATTTCTCAATGGGGATATGATTTTAGGCCTGCCTATTTAAATATTATTCAACTAAGAGAAATGTTGCCAGGTATTCCTGTAATTGCGCTTACAGCCTCTGCTACTGCAGATGTTCAGCAAGATATCATGAATCAATTAGGATTTACAAATCCTGTAATCTTTAAACAAAGTTTTGAGCGTAAAAACTTAAATTATTTAGTACTTCAAGAAGCGGATAAATTTAACAGAGCTTTGCGAATATTAAACAAAACAAAAGGTACAGCAGTTATTTACGTTAGAAATAGAAAAGGCTGTAAAGATTTAGCTGATTGGCTTTGCGCCAATCAAATTGTAGCAGATTATTACCATGCGGGTTTAGACTCGAAAATTAGGTCGGCTAAACAAGATGATTGGATGAGTGGTAAAACTAGAGTAATTGTAGCAACAAATGCTTTTGGCATGGGAATAGACAAAGCCAATGTAAGATTGGTAATTCACATGGATTTACCGGATAGTTTAGAAGCATATTATCAAGAAGCTGGCAGGGCAGGAAGAGATGAGAAAAAAGCTTATGCAATTTTATTGTACAGCGAAAATGACATAAAAGAGCTGATTCGAAAATATATAGGTGAATATCCTAGCATTGAAGAGATAAAAACAACCTACGAATTTGTGATGAACATGTTGCAAATTCCAATTGGTGATGGATTAAACCAACAAATTCCATTTGATTTGACGTTATTAATGGAACGTTCTGGATTTGGTGCTATCAAATTAATCAATGCCTTAAAATACTTAGAAAAAGAAGGTTATTTTATGCTTTCTGATGAAGTATTTAATCCTTCTAAAATAATGATCAATTTAGATCAACAAGCGTTTAATCAATTTCAGAATACGAACCCTAAATTTCAAAATTTACTTCAAGTAATTTTGAGATCTTATACAGGATTATTTGATCAATTAACAAGTATCAATGAAAACGATTTAGCTGCAAGAACACAATTGAGTATGACAGAAATTAAGGCTCAATTGAATTCTTTGCAAACGTATCAGGTTATTACCTATGCACCAGTTACAACCTCACCATTGTTATTGATGACAATGGATAGACTACCAGCTACACATGTTCAAATCGATGGCGCATATTATAGGAATCGACTTGCTATCATAACTGCAAAAATAAATGCAATGGTGAATTACGTAAAAGAACCTATTTGCCGTTCAATACAATTAAGAAGTTATTTTGACGAAAAGCAAGCGAAGCCATGTGGACAATGCGATGTGTGTCTATTAAATCAACCAGAAAACACTTCATTTACTTTTCAAAGATTGGCTAAAATAATTGAAAATGAACCTGTTTTTTTACCTAAATTATTGGAACAGATTAACGATATTAGCGAAAATGTATTGTTAGCTAAATTGCAGTCGTTTGCAGAAGATGGACTAATACAATATAATAAGAAAAACGAAGTTTTTATCACTCCAAAAGGCATCATTGAAAAAGATCATATTAACCGTAACTAATGATTTGACATACGATCAAAGAATGCATAAAATTGCTAGTTCGCTAGCAAATGCAGGGTTTGATGTGCACTTATTGGGAAGAAAAAAATCAGGCTCCAATCCTTTAACTAAGAAAATATACAACCAACATCGTTTAAATTGTTTTTTCGAAAATGGGAAGTTTTTTTACATTGAATTTAATATTAGGCTGTTTTTTTATTTATTATTTAATTCCTTCCACATTGTTAATGCCATCGATTTAGATACCATTTTGCCTTGTTTTTTGGTATCGAAATTGAAACGTAAACCATGTGTTTATGATGCACATGAGTATTTTACAGAAGTCCCAGAAGTAATCAATAGACCATTTACAAAATGGATTTGGGAAAGCATAGAGGGAGCAATTGTACCGCGTTTAAAATACTGTTATACCGTAAGTACTTCTATCGCTACACTCTTCGAAAAAAAATATAAAACTCCATTTTCAACTATTAGAAATGTACCTTATTTAGCTAATGCTGCAATTTCAAAAAAGTTTTTAAAAAATGAAGATCGATTCATTTTATATCAAGGAGCTTTGAATGCGGGTAGGGGTTTGGAGTGTTTAATTCAAAGCATGCAACAAATTCCTTGTCAATTAAAATTAGTTGGCGAAGGCGATTTAAGTACACATTTAAGGTTATTGGTGCAGCAATTCCAAGTTACAGAAAAGGTTGAATTTATTGGTTTTGTAGAACCAGATGAATTGAAAAAAATCACACAACAAGCATACATTGGAATCAATGTATCTGAAAACTTAGGCTTGAGTTATTACTATTCATTAAACAATAAATTTTTTGATTATATACATGCTGGATTGCCTTCTGTAACAAATAATTTTCCAGAATATATTCAAATTAACAATGAATTTGAAGTGGCTGTAATAACTGAATTAACTACACAAAACCTACTTGAATCAATTAATTTATTGTTAACCGATGAAGAATTATATCAACGATTAGTTGGAAATTGTGTAGGTGCAAAATTGAAATATAATTGGGAATTAGAAGAGCAACAATTAATAAAATTATATCAGTCTATTGATTAGCTTTTTTAATTGCAAATGTCAGCTGGTACAATTTATATAAATCGAAAAAAAACAAGTTTGGATTTGGACCTTTTAAGTGATTTTCCACCCCATTTTTGATCAAACTAAAAAGTAAACAAAACAAATCAGATAAATAAAGTTTAGCAAGCCATAAATAGCTATTGTATAATTTAATTTGTTTCAACTCTTCAGTATAGTTGCCGTTGTTAGCTAAATGAGCAAGTGTTTGACAAGCTGTAGTCGTTTTCGTTAAAAAAACCTCACTATTTTCTATTCCCAGGTGAAGTAAAGGGTTATTGATGTGGGCAATTTTAATGCCTTTTTTAGCTAATTGTATTGCAAATAAATTGTCTTCCCAACCATAATTTTTGATAGATTCATCGAATTTGTTTTGCTCAAAAACGCTTCTTTTTACAACTAAATTACAAGTTGAGATATGATTGGAAGGAGCCAATAATCTTTTTGCTAGCGTTTTTATTTCTCTTTCATTGCCAAACTTTTCTCTTAAGCTTGCTTTTTTTGAATTATAAGTAGGATAAACTAATCCGCCATAAATTACCTCATCGCTCTCCATAACGTTAGCATAGCGTTTTATAAATTCATCATCAACAATTGCCATGTCATCATCAATAAATAATAAATATGCCTGATTAGCTAAACTTGCTAACTTATTACGTATTGCTGATCTACCCAAGTTAACAGGCATTTCAAGGTATTTTACATTGTTTAAATCAGCAATACGCAGATTGCTTTTTTTAATAGTTAAATCAGTTGAAGCATCATCGGCTACAATAATTTCATAGACCAAACCTGTTTGTTCACATTGTTGTTGCAATTGAACTACTAATTGGGTGCAATTTCTATTAAAAACGGGGATGAGTATACTGATCAATCTGAATTTATTATATGTTAAATATATGAAATTTACGAGTGAGACTATATAAAAATCGAATAATTAGTTTTAAAACTAATTAAGAAATCCTATTCTAATTATTATTCTGTATATATATAAAATTCGCTTTTCATCGATTTTTTTTATAAATTCAAAATTAATGATTCCTTTGTAAATATATAAAGTAAAAATATGATTGATCGGTTTACAGATAATATGCCTGTTGCTCAAAAGCAAAAAGTGATCAATGCTTGGGCTTTTTATGATTGGGCAAACTCGGTTTATAATTTAACGATTACCTCAACCATTTTTCCAATTTATTGGACAGCAGTGACCGCTAATGGTGGTAGCAATAAAGTCAACGTATTTGGAATGGAATTTCTAAATTCTGCATTGTATTCCTATGCGATTTCATTTTCATTTTTAATCATCGCATTATTGTCACCCATTCTTTCAGGAATTGCTGATTATAACGGAAGTAAAAAAAGGTTTTTACAAATATTCTGTCTAATAGGCTCAATCAGTTGTTCTTCATTGTATTTTTTCGATAGCAATAATATTGAATTTGGTGTATTGGCTTTTATGATGGGTACCATAGGTTGGGCTGGAAGTTTGGTTTTTTATAATTCCTATTTACCAGAAATTGCAACAGATGAAGAACAAGATAAAGTAAGTGCTAAAGGATTTGCATATGGTTATATAGGAAGTTCTATTCTGTTAATTTTAAACTTAATTGTAATACTTAATCCAAACATTGTAGGTATTGAAAAAGGATCAAGCCTTCCAGCTAGAATTTCTTTTTTAACAGTAGGTATTTGGTGGTTTGGATTTGCGCAATACACTTTTCATTATTTGCCAAAAAACAAACATAAAATGGTTTTAAATTGGGGGGTATTAAGTAAGGGATACCGCGAATTAGCCAGTGTTTGGAGAGAATTAAAAGCAATTAAAAGATTGAAGTTGTTTTTATTTTCTTTCTTCTTTTACAATATGGGTGTTCAGTCGGTCATGTACGTGGCTGCATTGTTTGGAAGTAAAGTGCTGCACTTAGCTTCTGGGCAATTAATCGCAACTATTTTAATTATACAATTTATCGCAATTGGAGGAGCATATTTATTCGCCTTTTTATCAAAAAAGATTGGAAATATCAATGCCATTATTGGCGCAATTGTTTGTTGGATTGTGATTTGCATTTTTGCTTATAATATTCAAACAGCAAATCAATTTTATGCACTTGCATTTACTGTAGGTATGATTATGGGCGGTATACAATCACTATCACGATCAACCTATTCAAAGCTTTTACCTGACACATCAGATACTACTTCTTATTTTAGTTTTTACGATACAACGGAGAAAATAGCCATTGTTTTAGGAACCGCATCCTATGGAATCATCGAAGAATTAACCGGTTCAATGAGAAATTCTATTTTCTCTTTGGTGAGTTTCTTTTTAGTAGGTTTCATTATTTTATTTAAATATCGTAAACAAATTACCAAGGGATAAAAACTAATGCTATTTTTGTAACAATGAAAGTTTCCCTTTTTATACCTTGTTTTGTTGATCAATTATTTCCACAAACTGCCTTTAATACCTTATCTATACTAGAAAAATTAGGCTGTAAGGTTACTTATAATGACAACCAAACTTGTTGTGCGCAACCGGCTTTTAATGCTGGTTTTTGGGATGAAGCAAAAGTGGTTGCTCAAAAATTCATTGATGATTTACCCGATAACAGCTACATTGTAAGTCCATCTGGTTCTTGTGTTGGTATGGTTAAATCTAGTTATTCAGAACTGTTTACCAATTCAGCATCGCACAATAAATGCAGAAGTATTCAACAAAATATTTTTGAATTATCCGACTTTCTCCTAAACGTTTTAAAGGTTGAAAATGTAGGAGCGAAGTTCCCTTATAAAGCTACTTATCATGATGCTTGCGGAGCACTTCGTGAGTGCGGTATAAAAGAAAGTCCTAGAAGACTTTTAAAGCATGTACAAGGTTTGGAATTAATTGAAATGAAGGAATGTGAAACTTGTTGCGGATTTGGCGGAACATTTGCTGTAAAATTTGAAGCAATTTCTACTGCTATGGCCGAACAAAAAGTCATTAATGCAATGGAAACTGGTGCTGAATACATCATTTCTACTGATATTTCCTGCTTAATGCACATGCAAGCATATATTGATAAAAACAGTTTGCCTATTAAAACAATACATATTGTTGATGTTTTGGCAACCTGCCTTTCAAATTAGGGCGTTTTTTGCTAAATTAGCGCCATGAAGAACATTTTACTTTCTTTTATTATCATTTCTATGTTATTGGCTTGTAATGCTGCACCCAAAGCAGAACAATCAAACAATAAAGAAATAACAAAAGACTCAGCAATTATTTCAGGAGATATAATTCCAAAGGAACTTATTATATTAAATGAAAAGGTAAAAAACCGTGCTGGTGATCCTTCAGTTTATGCTGCTCGTTCTGCTTATTTTGTTCGTCATCAAAACCTTGATGCTGCCTATGAAGATTTGATTAAAGGCTTTGCAATTGACTCTACTTTCATGCCATTATATAACTCTTTAGCAGATTATCATTTAATGAAAGGTGAGCCAGCACAAGCAAAATTGGCTTTAGAAAAGGCGCTTTCAATTAATAAATCTAGCTTTATGACTCATGTTAAAATGGGTGAATTATTCTTTTTAGCTAAGAAATATGATTTAGCATTTAAGCACATCAATAATGGCCTAAGAATTAATAAATATTATAGCGATGGATATTTTTGGAAAGGTATGATTTATAAAGAAAAAGGGGATACTAGCGCTGCAAATTCTAATTTTCAAACAGCAATAGAACAAGACCCTGAGAACTATAAAGCATACATGCAATTGGGTTTGCTAGCCATTCCTTCTCGTTCTAAAACCGCTATAGATTACTTTACATCTGCTATCAAAGTTGACCAAGATAAAACAGAAGCCTATTACGGTCGAGCATATTTTTATCAATTAACGGAAGAGTTTGACAAAGCAATTCAAGACTATACAAAAGTAGTAGAATTAGATAAGCACAATGCTGCTGCTTTTTATAATTTAGGATTATTGCATTATAATTTAAGAGTGATAGAAATTG
The DNA here is from genome assembly GCA_024645045.1 of Sphingobacteriaceae bacterium. Taxonomy (GTDB): domain Bacteria; phylum Bacteroidota; class Bacteroidia; order Sphingobacteriales; family Sphingobacteriaceae; genus CAIKLP01. The sequence goes on along the minus strand of JAHEGO010000035.1, from coordinate 5,224 downwards.
CAGCAGCAAATTTTAATAAAGCAATAGAAAATAACCCAAAATATGCCGAAGCATTTTATATGAGAGGTCTTTGTAACGAATCGAAATCAAACGATGATGCTGCAATTGCTGATTTTGAATATGCATTAAGTTTAAAAGAAAATTACACCTTAGCAGCGCAAGGATTAGATAGAGTCCGCAATGCTAAAAAATCGATAAAAAAATGATAAATATTACTTTACCTGATGGATCACAACGATCGTACGAAAAAGGAGTAAATGCCTATCAGGTAGCATTGAGCATTAGTGAAGGTTTAGCAAGAAATGTTTTAGCTGCGGAAATCAATGGTGAGGTTTGGGATGCAAGTCGTGCTATACATACCGATGTAAATTTAAAATTATTAACGTGGAATGATGATAAGGGTAAATCCACCTTTTGGCATTCATCTGCTCATTTAATGGCAGAAGCCCTAGAAGCATTATATCCAGGCACTAAATTTGGAATTGGCCCAGCAATAGAGACAGGATTTTATTACGATGTGGATTTTGGTGACCGTGAATTTTCATCTGATGAATTCAAGAAAATTGAAGATAAAATTATTGAATTAGCGAAAGCTAAATCAGAATATATTAGAAAAGAAGTTAGTAAATCTGATGCAATTAATTATTTCACTGCAAAAGGAGATGAGTATAAATTAGACTTGCTACAAGGTTTAGAAGATGGTCAAATTACTTTTTATGAACAAGGTAATTTCACTGACTTATGTAGAGGCCCACATATTCCAAATACTGGTTTTATTAAAGCGGTAAAGTTGATGAGTGTTGCAGGTGCATATTGGAGAGGCGATGAGAAAAACAAACAACTTACTCGTATTTATGCTGTAACTTTTCCAAAACTTTCTGAATTAACAGAATACCTAGTTTTATTAGAAGAGGCTAAGAAAAGAGACCACAGAAAATTAGGAAAAGAACTAGAGTTATTTGCATTTTCTGAAAAAGTAGGAATGGGTTTACCTTTATGGTTACCTAAAGGAGCGATGTTAAGAGAACGCTTAACACAGTTTTTGCAAAAAGCGCAAATAAAAGCTGGTTACGAACCTGTTATAACTCCACATATTGGTCATAAAAACCTTTATGTAACTTCTGGTCATTACGAAAAATACGGTGCTGATTCTTTTCAGCCTATCAAAACACCACAAGAAGGTGAGGAGTTTTTCTTAAAACCAATGAATTGTCCTCATCATTGTGAGATTTACAAAACCAAACCTAGGTCATATAAAGACCTTCCTGTTAGATTCGCAGAATTTGGTACTGTTTATCGCTACGAGCAAAGTGGAGAGCTTCACGGGCTTACAAGGGTGCGTGGCTTTACGCAAGATGACGCGCATCTATTCTGTAGACCAGATCAAGTAAAAGAAGAGTTTAAAAAAGTAATTGATTTAGTTTTATACGTATTTGGTGCTTTAGGTTTTGAAAATTATACAGCTCAAATCTCTTTAAGAGACCCTGAAAATAAATCAAAATACATAGGAACTGATGAAAATTGGCAATTAGCTGAACAATCTATTATTGAGGCCGCAGCAGAAAAAGGTTTAAAAACAGTAGTTGAATTAGGAGAAGCGGCATTCTACGGCCCTAAACTTGATTTCATGGTGAAAGATGCCATTGGCAGAAAATGGCAATTGGGTACCATTCAAGTAGATTATAATTTACCTGAAAGATTTGAATTGGAATATACAGGCAGTGATAACCAAAAACACCGTCCAGTAATGATTCATAGAGCTCCATTTGGCTCTTTAGAGCGTTTTGTGGCTGTTTTAATCGAACATTGTGCTGGAAATTTTCCATTATGGTTAAGTCCAGATCAATATATAATCTTGCCGATTAGCGAAAAATATGCCGATTACGCAAAAAATATTTCAAATTCACTAAATAATTACGATATTCGCGGGCTGATTGACAACCGAGATGAAAAGATTGGTAAGAAAATCAGAGATGCTGAAGTGAAGAAAATTCCATTTATGCTGATTGTAGGCGAAAAGGAATCAGAAGAAGGTTTAGTATCTGTTAGAAAGCATGGAGAAGGAGATTTAGGTGCAATGAGCATGGAAGCGTTTGCTGATCTAATTAAAAAAGAAATAACAATTTAACAACAAAATAGGAGGATATACCAATAGCACAGAGTTTTCAAAAACCTAGACCTAGACCAGATTTTAGGAATAGTAGAAAAAAAGAGGCAGAGCACAAAATCAATGAATTAATCCGTGCTACGGAAGTTCGTTTAGTTGCCGATGGAATTGAACCCAGGATTTACAAAATCTCTGAAGCATTAGCTATTGCTGAAGAACAGGGATTAGACCTTGTGGAAATTTCGCCTAATGCTGTACCACCTGTTTGTAAAATAATTGATTATAATAAGTTCGTTTACGAACAAAAGAAAAAGACAAAAGAAATTAAAGCAAAGGCAGCTAAAACTGTCATTAAAGAAATCAGATTCGGGCCAAATACAGATGACCATGATTTTGAATTCAAATTAAAACATGCGACCAATTTCTTAACTGAAGGTTCAAAAGTGAGAGCTTTTGTACATTTCAAAGGAAGAGCAATTGTATACAAAGAACAAGGAGAAATTTTATTATTAAGATTTGCTCAAGCATTAGAAGAGGTAGGAAAAGTAGAACAATTGCCAAAATTAGAGGGTAAAAGAATGTTTATTTCTATTGCTCCAAAAGCTAAAAAATAATACACAACTAAATAAATAAAGCGATGCCAAAAATGAAAACTAATTCCAGTGCTAAGAAGCGTTTTAAGCTCACTGGAACAGGTAAAATTGCAAGAAAGAGCGCTTTCAAACGTCACATCTTAACTAAGAAAACTACGAAACAAAAACGTGGTTTGACTGGTACTGTTTATGTAACAGATGCAGATAGAGGCAATGTTGAAAGAATGCTTTGCATGGGTAAGTAATTACCAGACATTCGGAAAGACGAAGAATTAATTAATTTTTAACCAGGTACTCGGTATTAAGTTCGAAAGACGCCGAAACCAAAAAACGTAAAAAAATGCCTAGATCGGTTAACGTCGTAGCGGCCCGCCGCAGAAGAAAAAAAGTTCTAAAAGCTGCAAGAGGCTTTTGGGGAGCAAGAAGTAAAGTCTTTACTATCGCTAAAAACACTTTAGAAAAAGGTATGCAATATGCATATCGTGATAGAAAAGTAAAGAAAAGAGAATTTAGAGGTTTATGGATTCAACGTATCAATGCTGGTACTCGTCTTCATGGAATGTCATACTCAGTATTTATGGGTAAATTACACGCTAAAAACATTGATTTAAATCGTAAGACATTAGCAGATTTAGCAATGAACAATCCAGAAGCTTTTAAAGCTATTGTGAATGCAGTAAAATAACTTATCAATACATTATTAAAAGGCTCAGATACTAATCTGAGCCTTTTTTTTTGCTTAAAAATTGATGATTATCCATAATCAAAATATTAACTTTTATAATAAATCATTCTTGCTGACTAATAAACACCTAGAAACATCAATTCATAGATAGATTATTGAACATAAAAAAAGGGTTCTTTCAAATGAAAGAACCCTTTTTTATAATGTTTGAAAAGATTATTGCTTGATGAATTTACTTGCAATAATTTCACTTTCAGTATTAACTAATATTGTATAAATACCTGATTTTATTGTATTTAATTCAATTGAGCTAAAGTTATTGTTAATGTTAAATTTCTCTAAAACAACTTGTCCAATTGCATTAATTACTTGAATTTTAGTAATCTGATTTACAGCTTTGATGTTGACCATTCCATGTGCTGGGTTTGGATAAACTGAAATTCCAGCTTTAGCATTTGTATTGATACCAACTAATGTATCATTATCATTAATAGTAATAATAGACGAAGTACGGTTACCCAAAGTAGCACCAATTGGATTGGAAATTTCTACATTGATAGTTTCAGGGGTTTCCACTCTAGTATCGTTTACTATATTAATAGTTACTGTTTTAACTGAATCTCCTAAATTAAAGAATACTGGATTAGGAGTTGCAATTGTATAATCTGAACCTGGTGTTGCTGTGCCACCTGCTACATCAAAGTTAACCAATACGGTATCAAATGCAGGCTTGTCAAGAACTAATCTAATAGTTGCAGTACCGGCACCTTCAACTGTTGTATAAGATCCTAATTCAATAGAAACGGTTGGGTCAACTGGAGGAGCGGGTATAATATAAATATCTGAACTACCTCTTGGCATTAATTGATAGCCACTATTCTTAGGATTTGTAGCATCAAATTGACTTACAACGCCTGTAAGATTGAAATCTCCAATAGGTGCATCTAATGTATATAAATCAACAGAGTTCAAAATACGCATATCCAATGTATCAGTTCCATTTGTAACTTTAACATTAAATCCTGAACCTGTTTTAGTCCATTGTGCAGGATCTATTACATGAACACGGTTAATTTTTACAATATTTGATTCGTCTTCTTCTTTTAATTGAGTCACAACTTTTGGTGCTTTTAATGCAATTCCAGTCGCCAATACTTTAAATGAATCAATTGCTACTTCATTTAAACCATTATAAGGTGATAATTTACCGTAAACGGCTAATGAATCTCCTTGAGTAACTGTATAACCTAAATTACCAGATGCTTTAAAAATAGTCATTGCACCAGTTGCATCAACTAAAGAGAACTGTAATCCTGTTAATCTTAAATTAGGTGTATAAACAACACCTCTAATAGCTAAAGGTGTAGCCAATGGAAACGTAGGATTACCCATAGTATCATTTACTCTTAAATCTGAAATAGAATAGAAAGGAACTTCGTCATCTTTTAACGTAACTGTTAAAATTGAATCTGAACCAATAACTCCAGAATTTGAGATATTTCTAATTGCAAAAACAATGCTTTCATTACCTTCAACTAACATATCGTTTAGGATAGTTGCAGTCAAGTTAATGGTAGTATCTTTAAATGCAGGAATTGTAACTGTAGTATTTGTATAAGAGAAATCTGAACCAGCTGTAGCTGTTCCACCTTTTAACACTACATCAAAAGTGGTAGCGTTAGCATTTGAATAAGCGCCTAATACGTTAATAGAAACAGTTGCAGTTGATGCATTTTCTAATACGTTTAAAGTGGCAGGTGCAAATTTAGCTTGAACGGGTTGGTCATTTTGAGGTATAGTTATAGTTAAGATAGAATCTGCAGTTAATATTGCACCATT
>JAHEGO010000025.1 GCA_024645045.1 Sphingobacteriaceae bacterium | reverse complement strand
CAAGATAGGGGTGGTAATGTTCACATTATTACCAAGTACGATGTAATTCAATCTATTGCTGAATAATCAGCAATAGATTGAAATTATTTAGACTCTTTTAATATCAGCACCAATTGCTTTTAACCTTGCTTCGATATCTTGGTAACCTCTATCAATTTGTTCGATGTTCGAAATAACACTTTTTCCTTCTGCAGAAAGTGCAGCAATCAATAATGAAACTCCTGCTCTAATATCAGGTGAAGTCATGGCAATTCCTCTTAATTGAGTTTTTCTTCCAAGCCCTATGATGTTTGCTCTGTGTGGATCACAGAGAATAATTTGAGCGCCCATGTCAATTAATTTATCGACAAAGAATAACCTGCTTTCAAACATTTTCTGATGAATAAGAACACTGCCTTTTGCTTGTGTAGCTACAACCAATACGATACTCAATAAGTCTGGCGTAAAACCAGGCCAAGGAGAATCTGCAATGGTTAAAATTGATCCATCAATAAAGGTGTCAATTTCATAAATATCTTGAGACGGTATATAAATATCATCACCTCTGCGCTCCAATTTAATTCCAAGTTTTTTGAAAACTTCAGGAATCATTCCGAGGGCATCATAATTTACATTTTTAATGGTTATTTCCGATTGAGTCATTGCTGCAAGGCCAATAAAACTGCCTATCTCAATCATGTCTGGTAACATTCTATGTTCACAACCACCTAATTTTTCTACACCTTCAATAGTTAATAAATTAGAACCAACTCCAGTAATTTTAGCGCCCATTGAATTCAACATTTTACATAACTGTTGAATGTATGGTTCGCATGCTGCGTTGTAAATAGTTGTTTGACCTTTTGCTAAAACTGCTGCCATTAAAATATTGGCTGTACCAGTAACTGAAGCCTCATCTAATAACATGTAAGCACCTTTAAGTTCAGATGCATCTACACTAAAAAATGAATCCTTAGGGTCATAAGAAAACTTAGCACCTAATTTTTCAAAGCCTAAAAAGTGAGTATCTAATCTTCTTCTTCCAATTTTATCACCACCTGGTCTTGGAATAAATGCACGTTTAAACCTTGCTAACAAAGGGCCAACAATCATTACAGAGCCTCTCAACGAAGAACCTTTTTGTTTAAATACTTCTCCTTTGAAATATTCTTGATCAATTTGATCTGCTTGAAAAGTGTAAGTATCTTTTGATTCTCTATTCACTTTTACCCCCATGTCTTGTAATAAATCGATTAATTTATTGACATCGACAATGTCTGGAATGTTCGATATTCTTACAACTTGATCAGTTAATAAAACAGCAGAAATAATTTGCAAAGCTTCATTCTTTGCACCTTGAGGAGTAATTTCTCCTTTTAGTTTTTTACCGCCAATAATTTCAAAACTTTGCATAATATTTCTTTAGTATCTTTGTTTACCGTTTGAATTCTTCTTGTTTCTATTGTTGTTATTGTTGTTCTTACCGTGATTGTTTTTGTGGTTGTTTTGACGCCCTGCATTGGGTTTCGGTCTACTTACTTCCACTTTAACTAAATTGATATTTTCATCTAATGATAATTCATTATTGGATAAACTTTTTAAATCTTTAATGATGGTTTCATCTGCTACTGAATCTTTATTCCAAGTAACATAAGCCATTTTCATAAAGTTAGCAATGGATGCAGTCATTTGCGCTTGTTGCGCTGGATCAGAAAGCGTCTTCGCTTTTTCAATTAGCAATTCGTTGGTTTTGCCATAATGTTTGTATTTAATTCTATTCGTTGGATAAGGTACACGTTGAGGTTTAGTTTCAAAGGTTTCTCTTGAAGGAATAGGATAGGGTGAATCAACATCTAAATCAAAATCTGCAATGATGAATAAATGATCCCAAAGCTTGTGTTTAAAGTCAGCTACATCTCTTAAATGAGGATTTAAAAAGCCCATTAAATCAATTACTGCTTGTGCATGTATATTTCTATTTTCCTTTGTATCTAATGTTTTGATGTAACGAACCATATTCTGAATATTTCTTCCATATTCAGCATACAATAAACTAGGTCTTTGGGTATTATAATCGAATTCCATTTTGTTGTTTAATCAGTTAAATCAATAGCATTTTGGATTTTCCAGGCTATTTAACAATTCGCAGTTTAGCAAATTTAAGTAAAAGTTGCTTCTGTCCTAATTCTTTGAAGAGAATTGTTGTTTTTATGTCAGATGGAGGGCCTTCTAGTGTCAAAACCTTACCAAATCCAAATTTTTGATGCTCGACTTCCATTCCTATTTCAATTTCTTTTGGATCAGAGGCGATAAAGTCGCCGGAAACTTGGTGTTCAAAAGGTTTTGAAAGTACCGACTTTTGCGGAGTTGGTTTATTGTTAGGACTAATCTTGGTATAACTATTCGTATCGTGATCAATATACCCCGCATTTTTTAGCGGTTTTGGAGTAAATTTTAAATTTAAGTATTGTGGTTCAATTTCATCTATGAAACGGCTAGGTTCACAAGATATTAAAGTACCCCAACGATACCTAGAAGTCGCAAAAGAAAGGGTTAATTTACTTTCAGCTCTAGTAATTGCTACATAAAATAATCTTCTTTCTTCTTCTAAATCTGTTCTTGAATTAATTGATAATTGTGAAGGAAATAAATTTTCTTCTAAACCAACGATATACACATTTTTAAATTCCAATCCTTTAGCCGAATGGATGGTCATCAATGAAACGGTGTCTTTGTCTTCTTCCTCGGCTGCTTCATTACCAGTTAGTAAAGCAACATCTTGCAAGAAACCCCCTAAGCCAATGTCTTCGGTAGTTTCGTTCTCCGTATAATCTTTAATACCGTTTAATAATTCTTGAATATTTTCATAACGGCTCAATCCTTCAATTGATTTGTCGTCGTATAAATCTTTTAATAAACCAGTTTGTTTGGCAATATGATTGGCCACTTCAAAAGCATTTTCAGATTTAACCAATACACCAAAACTTTTAATCATGGTGTAGAATTCTTCAATTACTTTTCCAGATTTCCCACCAATAAATTGTGACGCGGTTTCGGCAATGGCTAATAAAGTTTTATTTTGTTCATCAGCAGCAATAATTAATTTATCTAAACTGGTTTTTCCAATACCTCGAATAGGGTAGTTGATCACCCTTTTAAATGCTTCTTCGTCAGCAGGGTTAACGGTTAAGCGAAAATAAGCGATTAAATCTTTGACTTCTTTTCTTTGGTAAAAAGACAGTCCGCCGTATATTTTGTAAGGTATATTAAGCTTTCTTAGCGCTTCCTCCATGGCTCTCGATTGAGAATTGGTACGGTAAAGAATTGCGAAATCCTGGTTGTTTAAATTTAAGTTTGCTTTGTCTTCCATAATGGATTCAGCAACCAATTTACCTTCTTCGTTATCGCTAAATGCCCTGAGTAAAGTAATTTTTTCACCATGGTCTTTTTCAGAAAAAATATTTTTCTTTAATTGTTCTGTGTTGTTGGCTATAATACCATTTGCAACTTTTACGATGTTTTGTGTTGAACGGTAGTTTTGTTCTAGTTTATATACTTTTAAATCTGGATAATCTTTTTCAAAATTTAAAATATTTTGAATGTTTGCACCCCTAAAAGCATAAATACTTTGTGCATCATCGCCAACCACACAGATGTTTTCATGGATTGCCGCTAATTTTTTAACAATTAAATATTGTGCATAGTTCGTGTCTTGGTACTCATCTACCATTAAGTATTTAAACTTGTTTTGATATTTATATAAAACATCTGGATGTTCTCTTAAAAGAATATTCGTTTTAAATAAAAGATCATCAAAATCCATTGCACCGGCTTTCATGCATCTTCCTGCATAAATAGAATATAAATAACCAATCTTGCTTCTGCCAGCTGCATAATCGTCGCCTTGAATGGTTGTATTGTCGTTATATTCTTGTGCAGAAATTAAATTGTTTTTAGCAGAAGAAATTCTATTATATACATAATTTACATTATATAATTTTTCATCTAGTGCCTGTTCTTTAATGATGGCTCTTAATAAACTTTTACTATCGTCGGTGTCGTAAATAGTAAAGTTAGAGGGGTAACCAATTTTATCAGCTTCAATTCTGAGGATTTTCGCAAAAACAGAGTGGAATGTTCCCATCCAAATATTTTTAGCTTCTGGACCCACAATTTGATTGATACGATCGCGCATTTCTTTAGCAGCTTTATTCGTAAAAGTTAAAGCAAGAATAGAAAATGGATCTGCGCCCTGTTTAATGATATGTGCAATGCGAACGGTAATTACCCTGGTTTTTCCAGAGCCAGCGCCCGCAACAATCATCATTGGACCTTTTATGTTTTCAACAGCTGCTTGCTGTTGTGGATTTAAATTAGCTAAATAGTTCAAAACTCCTCCTCATCGTAAGGTATCAAAAGTACAATTTAATTGCTAAAAATTATAGCCAAATATTTTTTAGATTTCTCATTTTGTGGATATCTCTATTGCTTTTTTTCCTACTTTAGCTCACAGAAAAAAACCAATTATGGAACATATAAAAAACTACATCGATCAACATAAAGATCGTTTTTTAAACGAGTTATTGGATTTGTTAAAAATCCCTTCTGTAAGTGCTGATTCTGCATATGCTGCAGACGTAATAAAAACTGCAGAATTTGTAAAAGAAAAATTAATCGCTGCAGGTGCAGACAAAGTGGAAGTTTGTCCAACAGCTGGTTATCCAATTGTTTATGGCGAAAAAATAATAAGTCCAAATTTACCTACTGTTTTGGTTTATGGACATTATGATGTGCAACCTGCAACACCTTTAGAATTGTGGGATACACCACCATTTGAACCAACCATTCGTAAAACAGCAATTCATCCCGAAGGTGCAATTTTTGCAAGAGGTTCATGTGATGATAAAGGCCAAATGTACATGCATGTGAAAGCATTTGAATTGATGATGCAAACCAATACTTTGGCATGCAATGTAAAATTCATGATTGAAGGAGAAGAAGAAGTTGGTTCTTCTAACTTAGGAATTTTTGTGAAAGCAAATAAAGAAAGATTAAAAGCAGATGTAGTCTTAATTTCAGACACCTCAATTCTTGCCAATGATTTACCCTCTATTGATTGTGGATTAAGAGGATTAAGTTATGTAGAAGTTGAAGTAACCGGTCCAAACCGCGATTTACACTCAGGTGTATACGGAGGAGCTGTAGCAAATCCAATCAATATTTTAGCGAAAATGATTGCGCAAATGCATGATGAAAATAACCACATAACCATTCCTGGTTTTTATGATAATGTTTTGGCAGTGTCTGAAACTGATCGTGCTGAAATGGCTAAAACTCCATTTGATTTAAAAGATTACATTACTGATTTAGAAGTATCAGAAGATTGGGGAGAGAAAGGTTATTCTACAATCGAAAGAACTGGCATTCGCCCAACCCTTGATGTGAACGGTATTTGGGGTGGTTATACAGGTGAAGGAGCAAAAACAGTTTTGCCTTCAAAAGCCTATGCAAAAATTTCGATGAGATTAGTACCTAATCAAACTTCTGAAGAAATCACCAAATTGTTTTCTGATTACTTTACCAGCATTGCACCTAAATCTGTTAAAGTTGAAGTTAGACCTCACCATGGTGGTGAGCCTGTATTGACACCTACAGATTCAATTGCATTTAAAGCTGCAAGCAAAGCTATGGAAATGACATATGGTAAAACACCTATTCCGACTAGGGGTGGAGGCAGCATTCCAATTGTTGCTTTATTCGAAAAAGAATTAGGATTAAAATCTGTGTTGATGGGTTTTGGTTTAGATTCTGATGCTTTGCATTCACCAAATGAACATTACGGTTTATTTAATTACTACAAAGGCATTGAAACAATTCCATTGTTTCATGAATACTTTGCCTCAATGAGTAAATAAAAATATGAATCACCTTGCTTCTGAGCGTTCGCTTTATTTATTACAACATGCCCAAAACCCTGTAGATTGGTATCCATGGGGGCAAGAGGCGCTAAATAAAGCGAACGCGGAGAACAAGTTATTGATCATCAGTATTGGCTATGCAGCCTGTCATTGGTGTCACGTAATGGAACATGAATGTTTCGAAGACCAAGACGTCGCTCAAGTTATGAACGACCGATTTGTTTGCATTAAAATTGATCGAGAAGAAAGACCAGACCTCGATCAAATATATATGAATGCCTTGCAATTAATGAAAGGCCAAGGAGGCTGGCCACTCAACATCATCGCTTTACCCAATCAAAAACCCATCTACGGGGGTACATATTTTAAAAAAACGGATTGGATTGCAGTTCTTACCAATATTGCAGATTATTATATTCAAAAACCTGCTGAAACCATTGAATATGCTGATAAATTAACATCAGGTATTCAACAAATGGATCAATTGATTCTAACTGAAAATAAACAAACATTCGAAATTTCTGCATTGAAAAATGCAATAGATAAAATCTTACCATATAGTGATTTTACTTATGGTGGTCACCAAGGTGCACCAAAATTTCCGATGCCAACTTATTATTCTTTCTTATTAAAATACGCACATATTACAAATGATGAAAGGGTAGGAGCCTTTGTACAGTTGACTTTAAACCAAATGGCTAATGGTGGAATTTACGATCATTTACAAGGTGGATTTTGTAGGTATGCTGTAGATGAAAAGTGGAAAGTACCTCATTTTGAGAAAATGCTTTACGATAATGCACAATTAATTTCCTTATATGTTGCTGCGTTTTTAAAATTTAACAATCCTTTATATCAATCTGTTGCAAAACAAACAATTGATTTCAGTATGACTGAGTTTTATCAAGCAGGTCAAGGGTTTCAGTCTGCTTTAGATGCAGATTCGGAAGGAGTAGAGGGTAAATATTATTGTTTTTCCAAACAGGAAATTATTTCGGTTTTAAAAGTGGATGCTGCGTTGTTTTGCGAATATTATGAAATTACGGATGATGCAAATTGGGAAGAAGATAGAAACATTTTACATCGAATAAAACCCGAAGATACAATTGCAGCTGAATTTGGTTTAACTCCAACAGCATTAAAAATTAAAATTCAAGAAAATCAAAAAACTTTACTGAATCATCGAAACCATCGGATCAAACCTGCTTTAGATGATAAACAGCTAACCTCTTGGAATGCTTTAATGATAAAGGCGCTAGCCGACGCATATTTAGCTTTTGATGAAATTAAATACTTTGAAACAGCCATATCTGTAGGTAATTTTTTAGCAGATAAATTATTTGATCAAGAGGTTTTATTCAGGACTTATAAAAATAATGAAGCAAAAATTCCAGGTTTTTTAGACGATTACGCTTTAACTATAGATGCTTTTATTGCACTTTATGAAATTACATTTGACGAAAAATGGTTAAACATTGCCAATCAATTAGTTTCAATTTGTAAATCAAAATTTCAAGATGAAAACACCGGAATGTTTTATTATACGGCAATTACAGATACTCCTTTAATTGCTAGACAATTTGAATTAGTTGATAATGTAATACCTTCAAGTAACGCTATTTTGGCTCATGCGCTCCTAAAATTAGGCCATTTATTAGATCATGAAGATTATATGCTAATGGCAGAAAAGAATTTGAATACGATGTTACATAAAACCTGCAATAACGTTTCATCATATTCTAATTGGGCTAGCTTAATGTTGAATTATATTACAAATACAACAACTTTTGTTGTAACTGGTGTAGATGCTGCAAAGCTGAGAAATGAAATGGCTAAAAAGTACCATCCAAATTTAATTTATGCAGGAGCAGAAAAGAATTCTAATTTGGCAATATTTTCTAATAGATTTAAAGCGGAGCAAAGCTGGATTTATATTTGTAAATCAAAAAATTGTTTAATGCCTGTGCAAACTGTAGCAGAGGCCGTTGGTCTAATTTAATAGGCAGCCTTAATCCAAAGTACTTGTTCATCCATTCCAGTCACTTGTTGTGAATTATAGAATACATAACCCTTTGAAGGGATTAAATCAATTACTTTTTGACTTTTAAAAAGTTTATTGTCAGCGCGAATAATCAGTCTGATTTTTTTGATATCGTTTTCTTTATAATAAATAGCTAATTTCTTAACAGGAATAAAATCTTCCGTTGAATTATAGTATACAATATGGTTTTGTATATCAGAATCAATTTTAAAGGAGTTTTTCCATGCCAATTTATTGATATCATATGTTAAAAAACCGTTCAAGTCTTTGATTAATTCTGTTTTTTCAATCAATTTACTTTCCAAACTTTGATTCACCTTTACCGTTTTAAAACTTTTAGATGAAGCAGCATTAATGGTTTTAACTTCTGATTCAATATAATTTTTAAGGCTAAAATAAACCGTTTGCGAACTGCTAGAAGGGCTACTATTACAAGCGTTTAAGGCTGGCAGTAGTAACATAAAGGCGATTGTTTTTTTAAACATGATTGATCAAACTTTTTCCATTCATTTCAGAAGGCTGTGCTATATTCATGATATCTAAAATTGTTGGAGCAACATCCGCTAAGCCGCCATCATTTATTTTTGTTACAGCTTCATCTATCACAATACAAGGTACTAAATTGGTGGAATGTGCTGTATTAACTGTACCATCTGCATTGAGCATAAAATCTGCATTACCATGATCTGCGATGATGATGAAAGAATAACCATTTTTAATTCCGCATTCAACCACTTCTTTTGCACATTGATCTACGGTTTCTACTGCTTTAACAACTGCATCAAATACACCTGTATGACCTACCATATCTGGGTTTGCAAAGTTTAAGCAAATGAAGTCTGCTGTTTTGTTTTGGAGTTCAAGGAGTATTGCTTCTTTGATACCATTTGCACTCATTTCAGGTTGTAAATCATAGGTCGCAACTTTAGGAGAAGGAATCATGATTCTTTTTTCACCTTTAAATTCAGATTCTCTACCGCCTGAAAAGAAAAAAGTCACATGTGGATATTTCTCTGTTTCAGCTATTCTGATTTGTTTTAAATTTTGTTGCTCAATTATTTCTCCTAAGGTATTAGCTAGATTATCTTTTTCGAAAACTATTTTTACGTCTTGAAAAGATTCGTCATAACAGGTCATGGTTACATAATACAAAGACATTTTATTCATGTTGTACTCATGAATATCTTTTTGTGTAAGTGCTGTAGTAATTTCTCTAGCTCGGTCTGTTCTAAAATTAAAACTAATAACGACATCACCTTCATTTATGCTGGCATATGGATTTCCTGCTTCATCTAAACCAATTATGCCTCTCATGAATTCGTCGGTAATTCCTTCTTTATATGCAGCTAAAATTTCGTGATTAATATCTTGGGTTTTAATTCCTTCTTGGTGAACCAATAAATCGTAAGCTAATTTAACGCGTTCCCATCTATTGTCTCTGTCCATCGCATAAAATCTGCCAATCACGCTAGCTAAATTTGCATTTGAACCTTTGATGTGTTGTTGTAATTCTTGAACATATTTAATTCCTGATTTTGGATCAGTATCTCTACCATCTAAAAATGCATGAATTAAAACATTATTGATTTGCGCATCAGCAGCCATGTCGCAGAGTCCTTTCAAATGGTTAATATGAGAATGTACCCCGCCATCAGATAATAGTCCTATAAAGTGGACATTTTTATGATTTGCTTTTGCATATTGAAATGCATTTTGAAGTGTTTTATTTTCCCAAAGCGTTTTTTCTTTAACCGCTTTATTGATTTTAACTAATTCTTGATAGATGATTCTACCAGACCCAATTGTGAGGTGTCCAACTTCCGAATTTCCCATTTGACCCTCTGGTAAACCAACAGATTCTCCAGATGCAACTAGTTTAGAATGAGGGTATTTACTATATAATGAGTTGATAAATGGTGTTTTTGCATGTTGAATAGCATCCGCTTGGTAATTAAGCCCTAAACCCCAACCATCTAAAATTATAAGTGCTGTTTTTTTCATTTTCATAGACAAAAATACAAAGCAATTCATGATTGGCACAGTTTTTATATATAAATAAGTGTAAAAAATTATGAAATCTACAATGAAGCGATTGGTAATGCTCATTTTATTGGCCTTTTTTGCTTTTAACCAAGTAAAAGCACAAAATAATATCATAGATGATATTTCTTTGGGATTTGCCAATTCAGATCAGCAAACTATCGCTAAATACCTTGGAAATAAAGTAGAAATCAATTTGTTTGACTTATCTGGAGTATATAGCAAAGCACAAGCAGAGATGGTTTTAAAAGACTTTTTCGCCAAATACGATGTTCAATCTTTTCAATTATTCAATAAAAACAACACCAACGGCGAACCTTCAAAGTTTGCGATTGGTAATTTGAATACCCGAAATGGTAATTTTAGGATTTTCTTTCTCTTAAAACAGCTTGAAGGAGCTTATATTATTCAAGAAATGCGTTTTCAGGCGCAACCTTCCCGCTAATTTTTTAACTTTGGCAAAAAGCCAAATTAATGAATTATTCCATTGCTCAATTAGATTCCTTTATCGAATCTTCTCTTAAAGAGGATATAGGTTCCGGTGATCATACATCTTTATCAACTATTCCGAATGGAGTACAAAGCCAAGCAAAGTTATTAGTCAAAGAAGAAGGTATAATTGCAGGAGTGCAAGTTGCCCAAAGAATTTTTCAATTAGTTGATGAAAATTTACAAGTTGATTTATTTAAAAATGATGGAGATTCAGTATATCCAGGAGATATTATCTTACATGTAAAAGGTAGTGTACACGCTATTTTAAAAGCAGAAAGATTGGTATTAAATACCATGCAAAGAATGTCTGGAATAGCAACAACAACGGCACATGCAGTGGATTTGGTAAAGGGTACAGAAACCAAAATACTAGATACTAGAAAAACTACGCCAGGCCTTCGATTTTTAGAAAAAGAAGCGGTAAAAATAGGTGGAGGGCATAACCACAGGTTTGGTTTATTTGATATGATTTTAATTAAAGATAACCATGTAGATTATGCAGGAGGAATTACAAATGCCCTTCAAAATGCACATCAATATTTGAAAAATACAAGATTGGAAATTCCAATTGAAATAGAAACACGTAATTTAAATGAGGTTAATGAAGCAATTAAAATTGGTGGATTTAAACGCATCATGTTCGATAATTTCAGTTTTGATGACATTAGAAAAGCTGTAGCATTAGTTGCTGGCAAATTTGAAACGGAAGCATCTGGCGGAATTAACCTAACAAATGTAAAGGAATATGCCGAATGTGGTGTAACTCATATATCCTTAGGTGCTTTAACTCACTCAGTTAAGTCATTAGACCTTAGTTTGAAGGCATTTTAAAAGATTTTTTATATTTGAACTTTAAAATTAAACATGCTTTCAATCTATACTTCAACAGCTTTAATTCTTTCCTACTTGTATGGGTCTATACCTACTGCAATTTGGTTGGGTAAAGCAATGTATGGAATAGATGTTAGAGAATATGGAAGTGGTAATGCAGGTGCAACCAATACTTTTAGAATCTTAGGAAAGAAAGCTGGTATTCCCGTTTTAATTATTGATATACTTAAAGGATTTACTGCAACCAATTTAGTTTACTTTGTCGGTAAATATTCTCCAGGAACCGTTCAATTTGCCAATTTTCAATTGGTTTTAGGTTTGACTGCAATTGTTGGACATATTTTTCCTGTTTTTGCAGGTTTTAGAGGCGGTAAAGGCATTGCAACCTTGTTCGGTATGATTTTAGCCGTTCACCCAGCTGCATCTGCGCTAGCCTCAGTTATTTTTATCATTATGCTCATTGCTACAAATTACGTTTCATTGAGTTCTATGGTTGGAAGTTTTTCTTACCCAGTCATTATTATATTATTTTTTAATGAAACAGCAACCCGTACGCAAATATTATTTGCCATCGTGGTGAGTATTTTAGTGATGATTACCCATCAAAAAAATATTGAAAGATTATTAAAGGGCAAAGAATCAAAAGTTAATTTTAGAAAGAAAAAAAGTATTCCGAACGAATCATAATTCCTTATTTTATATGAAATACAAATTTATTTTAACAGCAAGCTTAATGCTTGGAATGGCTACTTTTTCAAATGCACAGACAGTAGTTAAATGTGCTACGCATGAGTATACAGAAGAAGTATCTAAACAAGATCCTCAATTTATAATTAACCAAGCTCAACTAGAAAAAGAAACACAAGCATACATTAAAGGATTAAAACCTGGTGTAAATAAATCTGCGGTTAAAATTATTCCAATTGTTTTTCATGTATTCCATAATGGAGGTTCGGAAAATATTCCAAAAGAAAGAATTTTAGAACAAGTTGAAATTTTGAATAAAGATTTCAGAAGATTAAATGCTGATACAGCAAGTACAAATCCAATATATAAAGGCATTGCAGCTGATTGTCAAATTGAATTTAGGTTAGCAAAAATTGACCCAAATGGTAATTGTACCGATGGTATTGTGCGTTACCAAACAGATCAAACCTTCAATGCGGATAATCCAATAAAAGCGTTAAGCGCTTGGCCAAATAATAAATATTTTAATGTTTGGGTAGTTGAAACAATTACACCATCTGCGGGAACACCAGCCGGTGGCGTGGTTTTGGGTCGTTCACAATTTCCAGGTGGCGCCAATGCTACCGATGGTATTTTATTGAAATCTACTGTATGCGGAAATACAACAGCATATAATAATTATGGCAGAACATTAAGTCATGAAATGGGTCACTCATTTAATTTAAGACATATTTGGGGTGATGCAACTTGTGGAACTGATTTAGTAGATGATACACCTCCCCATAGTGCTGCAAACAGTGGATGTCCTATCAATAAAATTTCAACATGTGTTTCTGGAAATGTAGTTGAAATGACAGAAAATTACATGGATTATACCGATGGAAGTTGTCAAAACATGTTCAGTCTAGGTCAAAATGTTAGGGTACAAGCTACTATCAATTCTACTACAAATGGAAGAAATAATTTATGGTCTGCTGCAAATTTAATAGCAACAGGCACGAATGATGGCTATGTTGCACCTTTATGTGTCTCAAAAGCAGATTTTTCTAGAAATCAAGAAGTATGTACAGGTATCACAGTACAATATAAAGATGGAAGTTATAGAGGAGAGCCATCTGCATGGGAATGGACTTTTGAAGGCGGTAATCCTGCAACATCAACATTACAAAATCCAACAGTGGTTTACACAAAAGGTGGTCGCTATGATGTGAAATTAAAAGTTACCAATACAGCAGGCTCTGATAGTATTTCAAAAGCTGGATTCTTAAAAGTATTTGAAACGATTTCTACAGTTGGAGCACCCTTTGGAATTGATATGGAAGATGCACAAAATGTAGATTCGATTATTTATAACAAACCAAATAATACTAAAAACTGGGAACGTGTAACTAACACAGGATTCAACAGTAGTAGTGCATTGGCTATGAAATTTTATGGTGTTTCTGATGGTCAAATAAATTCTTTCCTTTTACCTTCATTAAATTTAAAAGGAACAACCAATCCAGTTATGAAATTTAAAGTTGCATATGCGATGAGAACAGCATTGAGTACAGATGAATTGAATGTTGGTGCATCAAGAAATTGTGGCGTAACATTTACTAATTTATATACTAAATCGGGTTCAACATTGGCAACTGCACCTACTGTCACTAGTCAATTTATACCAACTACTTCAGCACAATGGCGTCAAGACAGTATCAGTTTATCTGCATATACAAACGAAGACAATGCGATATTTAGATTTAAAGCAACCAATGGTGCTCCTGGAAATAACATATATTTAGATGATATCGTAATTTCTGTAACAACAGGTGTAGAACATTTAATATTGAATAATTTAAATTTATCAATTGCTCCAAATCCATTTGCAAATGAAACTAAATTGTCTTTCTTTTTAGTACAACCTGCTTATGTAACTATTGATATTACTGATATTTTAGGTAGAAAATTAAAAACAATCGCAAATGAGCAAATGAATGCAGCTGCTCATCAAATTAACATCAATAACAATCAAGCGGAATTGAAAAATGGAATTTATTTTTTACGAATGAACATTGGTGGGGTTCAAAAGGTTGAAAGATTAATTGTAACCCAATAATCGAAAAATTAAAATAAAAAAGCCGCTTCAATTGAAGCGGCTTTTTTTATGCCAATGCATTTAAAATACTTTCTGCCTTTAGTAAACATTCTTCATATTCCTTTTCGGGATCTGCATCGAGTGTGATGGCGCTACCTACTTGGAAAGAAAGGGTTTTGCTGACTTTATCATAAAAAATACTTCGAATAATGACATTAAAATCAAAGTCTAGATTAGGACTGATATATCCAATTGAACCTGAAAAAAGACCCCGAGTAGTGTCTTCCACTTCCTCAATAATTTCCATGGCACGCAATTTTGGAGCACCAGTCATAGAGCCCATGGGGAATGCATTTTGAATACAATCAAAAATACTACATCCTTCTTTTAATTCAGCTTCAATGGTGCTGATCATTTGATGCAAATTTGAAAAACTGTGAATGCCAAATAACTCTGTAACCTTTATTGTTCCTAGCTTTGCACTTTTTGTCAAATCATTTCGAACTAAGTCAACTATCATTACATTTTCTGCAATTTCCTTTGGGTCATTTTGTAATTTTTCAATTTCAATTTGATCTAAAACGGGGTCTGCATTTCTTTTCCGAGTTCCCTTAATGGGTTCTGAAAATATTATGTTTTCTCTTTTACCTATAAATCTTTCTGGACTTGCACAAATTAAGTATTGCTCATTGTTTTTATACAAAGCAGAAAATGGCATAGGAGAGAGGTTGTTCAATTTGCTGTAAAGTGCTACTGGATCAATTTCAATTTCGTTAACACTAAATGCAATACAATAGGTGATTTCATAAATATCACCTGCAATTAAATGCGATTTTAACTCATTTACTTTAGTTAAATATGCTGTTTTATTGGTATGTGCTTTTAGGTCTTTAAGGCTTAATTTTAAAGGAATGGAAGTTGTTTTAACTTGTCTGAAATTTATAGCTTTTTGACTTAAAATAACTTTTGCTGGTTGAAAAATATGGGCTAAAGGAAACGCAATAATTTCTGTATTTAATGATTTAAGTTTAGGGTAAACTTCATTTTTTAAATCGTAATTCAAAGCTGCAAATAAAAATTTACCTTCATTTTTCTTTTGAAAATCTGTTAACTTTTGGAAAGCATTTTCATTCTTTGAAATATTTATTTCTTCTGCAACTCCAATTCCTAATAAGTAATTAAAAGGGATTTTTTTATTTTGATAAGAATTACTATTCAATAAACAAAACACCTGATTATCTTCATCAATTTGATGAAGGTCTAGCGTTTCAATATCTTGATATATTTGTTGATGTTTCATAAAAAAAGGGCCGAAGCCCTATTTTAAAATATTAAGATAAGATCAATGTTTGTGTGCGATCTGGGCCTACTGATAGGTATTTAACTGGAACTTCTAATTCCTTTTCTAAGTATTTTATGTATGCCAATAGTTTAGCAGGAATTTCATGAATTTCATGAATTTGCGTTAAGTCTTCTTTCCATCCGTCTATTTCTTGATAAACTGGTTTTGCTTCAATTGATAAAATATCATATGGCATGTAATCAATGGTTTCTCCATTGTATTGGTAATGTGTACAGGCATAGATTTTCTCGAATCCTGAAAGTACATCTGCTTTAGTCATCACTAATTCAGTTACACCATTCAACATGATAGCATATTTTAAAGCTGGAAGGTCAATCCAACCACATCTTCTAGGTCTTCCAGTTGTTGCGCCAAATTCATGACCAATTCTTCTTAATTCTTCTCCAACT
The DNA here is from genome assembly GCA_024645045.1 of Sphingobacteriaceae bacterium. Lineage (GTDB taxonomy): Bacteria > Bacteroidota > Bacteroidia > Sphingobacteriales > Sphingobacteriaceae > CAIKLP01. The sequence continues at coordinate 11,418 of JAHEGO010000025.1, read as the reverse complement.
TCATTGTCTAATTCAGTAGGGAATGGGCCGCCACCTACTCTGGTACAATATGCTTTGAAAATACCAATTACACTGCCTAATTTATTGGGTGCAGCACCTAAACCAGTACATGCGCCTGCAGAGGTTGTATTTGATGAGGTAACATATGGATAAGAACCAAAGTCAATGTCAAGTAAAGTTCCTTGAGCACCTTCAGCTAATACTTTTTTATTGTCTTTTAAAAATTGATTAACCAAATGTTCCGCGTCCACTTGTTTCATGGCTTTTAATAATTCTATGCCTTCAAACCATTGTGTCTCGTATTCTTTGTAATCAATTGCAATATCGTAGTGAGATAAAGTTTCTAAATGCTTTGCTAATAACTTTTCGTAACGTTCTTTAAAGTCTGGAAGCATAGTATCTCCAACTCTTAAGCCGCTTCTGCCAATTTTATCTTGGTAAGTTGGACCTATACCTTTTAATGTTGAACCAATTTTTGAATTACCCATTTTTGATTCACTTGCAGCATCTAATAAACGATGTGTAGGTAAAATCAAATGCGCTTTTTTAGAAATTACTAATTTATTTGTTGCAATTGGATCGTAGCCGTTTGCCCTTAAATTATCAATTTCTTTTTTGAAAATAACAGGGTCTATTACCACACCATTACCAATTAAATTGATGGTATTTGGATTGAACACACCAGATGGGATGGTATTTAATACATATTTTTTACCATTAAATTCTAAGGTGTGACCAGCATTTGGACCACCCTGAAACCTGGCAATCATATCATATTCCGGGCTTAAAACATCTACAATTTTACCTTTTCCTTCATCACCCCATTGTAATCCTAAAAGTACATCCACGCTGCTCATAATATCTTTTTTTTAATTTATTTTTTAGAAAATGATTCGCATTTTCCTTCGTTTTTTAGTTTTGTACAAGATCCATATAAATTTAAAGAATGGTGGGTTACTTCAAATTGAAGTAAATCTCCCATCATACTTTGAATTTGTTGAATTCTTGGATCGCAAAATTCAACAACTTTGCCACAGTCAACACAAATAATATGATCATGTTGCTTGTAGCCATATGATTTTTCAAATTGAGCCATGTTTTTACCAAATTGATGTTTGGTAACTAAATCACATGATAATAATATTTCTAGGGTATTGTAAACAGTTGCACGACTGACTCTATATTTTCTGTTTTTCATGTGGATATATAAAGATTCCACATCAAAATGGTCATTTCTGCTATAAATTTCTTCTAAAATGGCAAAGCGCTCTGGTGTTTTTCTAAGATTTCTATTTTCTAGATAAGCCTCAAAAATTTTCTTTACAGTAGCAATATTTTCAATTGTAGTAGACATCCTGGGTATTGTTTAACAATGTTCAAAATTAAGGATTTCCTTTAGTATTCTAAAGGAATGTATGACTGAGTTTTAAACATTTAAATGTTCGGAATCGAACCTGGTTACAGACAATACGCCATTTACTTGTTTTAATCTGTTAATTAATATGGCTAAATGACTGGTATCATTTACATATACCATTAAGGTGCCTTCAAAAATCCCATCGTCACTATCGACCGTAATGGAGCGCATATTCACTTTTAAATCGCTTGAAATAACCCTGGTAATATTACTTACCACACCCACATCGTCAATTCCTGTAATTTTAATTCCTGTTAAAAATGCTATTTCTTTTTGTTCAGTCCATTTTACTTTTACAATTCTATAACCAAAATTGGACATTAATTTAATCGCATTTGGGCAATTGGTTCGATGAATTTTAATTCCCTCGGTTGCAGTGATAAATCCAAATACATCATCACCTGGAATTGGGTTGCAGCATGGAGATAGTTTATAATTTATTTTATCAACTTCTTCTCCAATCATTAACATGTCGGAGTCTTTACTTTTAATCAATTTAGATAATTGATTAAAACTATCTACGTCAATATTTTTTTGATTGTTCTCAGGTTGTTTTTTTTCTGCAATTTGAAATTCTCTGAGTTCCTTTAAATCAATTTTTCCAATTGCTACTTGATAGTGTAAATCTGTTACATTGTTCAAGTCGAAATACAGACAGATTTTACTTAATTGTTGAGGATTATAAGGTATTTTGAGCGATTTGAGTTTGTTTTCTAAATGTGCTTTACCTGCTTCAGCAATTTGATTTTTATATTCTCTTAATGTTAATTTAATTTTTGCTTTTGCCTTACTGGTAATGACAAAGTTTAACCATTCTTCTTTTGGTTTTTGCTTTTCAGAAGTGATTACTTCTACTTGATCTCCATTTTGTAATTTATAACTCAATGGTACTAATTTATGATTGACCTTTGCGCCAATACATTTAGCACCAATATCTGTATGAATTTCAAAAGCAAAATCGAGGGCAGTTGCACCAAATGGTAATTTCATGAGCATACCCTTAGGGGTAAATATGAAAATTTCATCGGTGAATAAATTCATTTTGAAATCATCCAAAAAATCGAGTGCATTTGACTCAGGATTGCTTAACATCTCACGCACATTTTGAATCCAAATATCTAAACCATTTTCGTTGGTTTGTTCTTTGTATTTCCAATGTGCAGCAAAGCCTTTTTCTGCAATTTCATTCATCCTTTTACTACGAATTTGAATTTCAACCCAACGTCCTTTAGGGCCCATTACGGTAGTATGTAATGATTCGTAGCCATTTCCTTTTGGTGAGGAAATCCAATCCCTTAAACGGTCTGGATTAGGTATGTATTGATCCGTTACTATGGAATAAGATTTCCAACAGTCGGCTTTCTCCGATTCCATTGGGCTATCTAAAATAATCCTGATGGCAAAAAGGTCAAATACTTCTTCAAAAGGAACTCCTTTTGATTTCATTTTTTTCCAAATAGAATAGATTGATTTTGGTCTTCCATAAATAGAAAAACTCAGACCTTGAGCTGTTAATTTCTCTTCAATAGGTTTAATAAATTCATTGATAAATTTATTACGCTCAATTTTAGTTTCGTTTAATTTTTGAGCAATTAATTTATAGGTAGTTGATTCGGTAAATTTCATCGATAAATCTTCCAATTCAGATTTAATCGAATATAGTCCTAGCCTATGGGCTAGAGGGGCATATAAATAAGCGGTTTCAGAAGATATTTTTAATTGCTTATCTCGTGGCATGCTATCTAAAGTTCGCATGTTATGTAAACGATCTGCAAGTTTGATTAAAATTACACGCACATCGTCTGCAAGAGTCAATAGCATTTTTCTAAAATTCTCTGCTTGAATAGAACTAGTTTGGTCAAAAACACCTGCTATTTTAGTAAGTCCGTCTATAATGTTAGCAACCTTTTTACCAAATTCTCTTTCAATATCTTCCAATGTTAATTCGGTATCTTCAACTACATCATGAAGTAAAGCACAAACTATAGAAGTGGTGCCTAAACCAATTTCTTCTGCTGCAATTTGAGCAACAGCAATTGGATGATAAATATAGGGTTCACCAGATTTTCGACGCATATTTTTATGCGCATCAACTGATAATTCAAATGCTTGTCTGATTAGGCGTTTATCACCTTTTTCCATTGTAGGTTTACAGGCTTTCAATAAAGCTCTATAACGCTTTTGAATCTCTTTTTTTTCGCCTTCTACATCAATTTCTATCATGTTTTAAAGTTAAAAAAAACCAATTAATTTATAGGTTTAAAATAATAATTATCTCGATATTTGGTTATTATGTTGAAAATGAAACATAAAAAGCCTTTTTATTCAATTTTACTTGGTTGTTTTTTAATACTACTAGGCACAGTAACACATGCTCAGTCGGTTAAAAATGACACAATGATGGTACGAGGCGTGATCATCGATGGTGACACGATTCCTTATCAATACATTAGTGTAGTAAACATTTATGCAGAAAGAATGTTTAAAAATAGGAGGGAATATGCAAAGTACACTAAGCTTAGAAGAGATGTGTTGAAGGTTTGGCCTTATGCTAAGCTTACCGAAAAAAAATTCAATGAGTTAGCTGTTCAACTTGGAATGACCAAGGATGAAAGGGTAAAGAAAGCATTGGTTAACAAGACAGAAAAAGAAATTAAAGAAAGATTTGAAGGCGAATTAAAAAACTTAACCATAACCCAAGGACGTATTTTAATTAAATTAATAGATAGACAAACAGGTAACACGAGTTATGCCGTATTACAAGAATTAAAAGGCAATTTATCTGCATTTTTTTGGCAATCTTTGGCAAGGTTATTTGGAAACAATTTAAAAGCGCATTACGATCCTTATGGAGAAGATGCAGAAATAGAAAAAATCATTAAAACAATAGAATAATGAATACCAATAAATTAGATATTTTAGTTTTTGCTGCTCATCCTGATGATGCAGAATTAAGTTGTTCTGGAACCATTATTAAATATTTAAAAGCAGGTAAAAGAGTTGGTATTGTTGACCTTACAGCAGGGGAAATGGGTACTAGAGGTACAGCAGCAACACGAAAAATTGAAGCGGAAAATGCCAATCAGATTATGGGAATTTCTGTTAGAGAAAATTTAAATATGCCTGATTGTTTTTTTGAAAACAACAAAGAAAATCAATTAAAAATTATTCAAATGATTCGCAAGTATCAACCACAAATTGTACTTGCAAACGCGATAACTGATAGACATCCAGACCATGGTAGGGCAGCACAATTAGTTGAAGATGCTGCTTTTCAATCTGGTTTATTAAAAATTGAGACTTCAGATAATGGTAAAAGCCAAGCTCCACATAGGCCACAAGCGATTTATCACTATATTCAAGATACCTATATTCAACCCGATTTTATCATAGATATTACTGAAGAAATTGACCTCAAAAAAGCTGCAATTTTAGCTTATCAAACTCAATTTTTTGATCCAAATTCTACCGAACCACAAACCTATATTTCAAGTCCAGATTTTATTGAAACAGTACTTGCAAGAAATAGGGAATTTGGAAAAATTGTTGGAGGTGTTTTTGGAGAAGGATTTACTTCCAAAAAGATTATTGGTGTCAAAGATATTTTTAGTCTTTGCTAATTAGTTGCGCAATTTCTGATAAATATTGCGCATCAATTGCATCAAAATGTTCAAGGTGTTCACTGTCTACATCTAAAACTGCAATTACTTTTCCATCATTAATTATAGGTATAACAATTTCAGATTTACTAGCTGAACTACAGGCTATGTGTCCAGGAAATTCATCTACATTGGGTACAATGATGTGTTTTTCTTGAAGCCAAGCAGTACCACAAACACCTTTTCCTTTTGCTATTCTAGTACATGCTAATGGCCCCTGAAATGGACCCAAAACTAACTCTTCCGATTTAACTAAATAAAAACCTACCCACCAAAACTGAAAAACTTCTTTTAAAACAGCAGATATATTAGCCATATTCGCTATTTTGTCTGTTTCAGCACTAACTAATGCAGTAATTTGAGGCATAATAGCTGTATATCGATCAGCCTTACTTGAATGTAGGTCAAAATAAATATTAGAAGACATGTGATCTTATTTTTTTTAGTTTATAAACACAAATATTAATTTAAATTCGCAAATAATAATTAAATCATATGAAAAAGTACTCATCTTTATTTTTAATATTTTTATTCTCGTTGCTAAACATTGCGCATGCCATGCCTGATGAAGGTATGTATCCATTAAGCGAAATCAAAAAGTTAGACTTAAAAAAAGCAGGTTTAAAAATTCCACAGTCTGAAGTTTATAATCCTAATGGCTTAAGTTTAATTGATGCTTTGGTAAATGTAGGCGGATGTACCGGTTCTTTTGTTTCTAATGAAGGTTTAATTATTACCAATCATCATTGTGCTTTTGAAGCGGTTTCGTTAGCGAGTACACCAGAACATGATTATTTAAAAAATGGTTTTGTAGCTGCGACAAAAGAACAAGAAGTTCAGGCTAAAAACTTGACTTGTAAAATTACGGATTCATATGAAGACGTATCAGAGAAAGTGCTTTCAGCAGTAAAAAACATATTTGATCCAACCGCAAGAATCAATTCAATCAATGCTAAAATTGCTCAAATAATTAAGGAAGAAGAACAAAAAGACGCAACAATAAAAGCAGAAGTTTCTGAAATGTTCATTGGCAGAACTTATGTTTTATTTAGGTATAAAACCATCAAAGATGTGCGTATTGTTTATGTTCCACAAAGGGCTGTTGGTGAGTTTGGTGGAGAATCTGATAATTGGGTATGGCCTCGCCACACAGGTGATTTTTCGTTCTTAAGGGCTTATGTAGCAAAGGATGGTTCATCTGCAAATTATTCAAAAGACAACGTTCCATACCATCCTAAAAAGTATTTAAAAGTAAATCCGAATGGTGCCAACGAAGGTGATTTTGTATTTATTTTAGGTTACCCTGGTAGAACTTTTAGAAATTATCCTGCTAAGTACATACAATATCAAGAAAAATTCCAACTGCCATATATTTCTAACCTATATGATTGGCAGAATAAGCAAATGGAAGCGACATCTATTAATAAGTCTTTAGAACTAAAACAGGCATCCAAAATTAAGCGTAAAGCCAATGTTTTAAAGAATTACAGAGGAAAACTAAAAGGTTTAAAAGGCATAGATTTAGTCAATCAAAAATTTAATCAAGAAAAAGAATTGCAAGCTTTTATCAATGCGGATACTAGTTTAATTAGACAGTATGGTAAAATGTTGCAAAACATTGACATGGTTTATGAAGAAGTTTTTGCAGATGCACAAAAGTTCTTGGTATTAGATCAAGTATTGGCAAGTTCCAATGCTTTGAGTATAGCCAATCAAGTAATCGCGTTACAAAAGAAAATTGCAGAAAGTCCCGTTGAAAATCAAGAAAAAGTGTATCAGGAAAGTAAAACGGTTTTACTAAAAAGCGCTAAGGATATTTATGATACTTATGTTGAAGCAACTGATAAATTATTATTGAAACGTATTTTATTAGATGGTTTAACACTTGAATCAAAACAGCAATTTAATTTAATTAATGAAATTCCTCTTGCTAAAGGAACAAATTGGGATGCATTACTTAATAAGCATATTGATCATTTATTCAAAAAATCAGATTTTACTAATGCTCAAAATATCGATCAAATTTTAAATCAATCTTTGAAAAATTTCTTAAAGTATAAAGACCCAATGATGGCATTGGCAATGCAAGCAAGATCCGAAATAGATCAAATGAATGCCATTAGAAAAGATAGAAATGGTAGATTAAATAAGCTATTAGCAGATTATGTGAATGTGAGTATTCTATTTAAGAAATCAGATTTTATTCCTGATGCAAATAGCACGTTGAGGCTAACATATGGAAATGTAAAGGGTTTTACACCTGTTGATGCAACATATATGAAACCTACTACAACCTTAACTGGATTGATTGAAAAGGGTACAGCAGAAGGTGATTATTATTTGCCTGCTATTTTCAAAGAGTTGAAACAACAAAAAGATTTTGGACAATTTACCACCAAAGATGGCAAAGATGTTCCTGTTGCATTTTTATATAATTTAGATACAACTGGTGGTAATTCTGGTAGTCCGATTATGGATGAAAATGGTAATTTAGTAGGTGTTAATTTTGATAGGGCATATGAAGCTACTATTAACGATTTTGCTTGGAATGACGCATATTCTAGGTCAATTGGTTGTGACATAAGATATGTATTATGGGTAGCTCAAAAAGTTGATCATGCCGATTTTATATTAACAGAGTTAGGTGTAAAAACAATTAAATAATTTATAAAAAGAAAATGCAAATTGATTTAAAAGCTTTTGCTAGAAAAGCAAAAAAAATGCAAGCTGAAAATGTGGAATTTTTTAAAGTATTAAAAAAAACCAGGAGAGGTGATTTACAAGAAATTGTTGATAAGCACCACGATGCAGCATTTGAAAAAATAGATTGTTTAAGCTGTGCAGGATGTTGTAAAACAATCAGTCCAACATTCGAACAAGATGATATTCATCGATTGGCTAAATTTTTAAAAATAAAGCCTAAAGATGTGTTAACTAAATACTTACACATGGATGAAGACGGCGACTTTGTTCATAACGGTGCACCATGTCCATTCTTAAAAGGAAATAATTATTGCAGTGTTTACGAGGCAAGGCCAGAGGCATGCAGTGGATACCCACATACAGGAGATAAACAGTTTCGTTCTATTTTAGACATTACTTTGCAAAACACATTGTATTGTCCTGCAGTTTTTGAAATTGTAGAGAATTTAAAAAAGGAGTTTTAAATGTTTGATTTTAGAATTGATACCAGCACTTGCATAAGGTATTTGAAAATCTAATTCTTTAATTGGATGACCATGATCTTTTGTTATTAAATTAAAGAATATTTGATGATAAATTTTGACTTAAAATTAAAATTATATCAATCAATTCAGCATAAATTAAATGATGCTAAGTTGTTGATTATTAGTAATTTAAATGACTTAACAAATGATGCAAAAAACGATACCAAAAGTACTGCTGGTGACAAGCATGAAACAGGTCGTGCAATGATGCAACACGAACAGGAAAAATTAAGAATTCAGTTAACAGAAATTGAAATACAAATTGCTTTACTCCAAAAAATTAATCCAGAAATTATTGGTGATCAAATAAAATTAGGAAGTTTAGTACAAACACAAAAGGCAATTTTTTATATATCCATTGCTTATGGTCAAATTGCAATGGATGACAATAACATTTTTGTAATCTCTGCAATTGCCCCAATTGCACAAAAAATGTTAGGTAAAAAGTGTGGCGATCAATTTGAAATGAATGGTATTCAATATCAAATTGAAACTATTATTTAGTTTTTGAATGCAAAGATTTGTATGCTAAAATTAAACTGGTAGCAATTAATAAAGCGGCCATAATGAATGGTGCTCCAGGGAAATATATACTACTTTGACTGCTGGTAAAGAAAGCAAATAGATTATTCATTAATAAAGGACCAATAATTGAGGTTAGGCTTAATACACTTGTAAGTGCACCTTGCAATTCACCTTGCGCATTAGCTGGAACCTCTGAAGAAATGATACCTTGCAAAGCAGGTGTTCCTATTCCACCAAACGCATACGGAACAATAATCGCAAACATCATCCATGTTTGTGTTGCAAACGCATATAAAACCATTCCAATGGTAAATAACGATAAACCTAAATAAACCGATTTTGCATTTCCTAATATTGGATTTATTTTTCTAATTAAACCCCCTTGTACAATGGAAACTATAATTCCTACAAAACCTAAAGAATATCCAACCATTTTTTCATCCCATTGGAATTTTAACATCGTATAATATGTCCAGTTAGATTGCACTGCATGGCTACCTATGTTGATTAGGAAATATGAAACAACTAAACCACTTACTACTGGGTATTTTTTAAGGTGTTTAAGCGAACCGAATGGATTTGCTCTTTTCCAATCAAATGCCCTTTTATTTTCAGCTAGTAGTGACTCTGGTAAAACAAAATAACCATAGGTAAAGTTCAATAAACTTAAACCTGATGCTATTAAAAAAGGCACATTTGTGCCATATTGACTAAAAATCCCTCCAATAACTGGACCTATAATAAATCCCAATCCAAATGCTGCACCGATTAAGCCAAAATTTTGCGCCCTTTTTTCAGGTGTTGAGATATCAGCTATATATGCAGTTGCAGTTGAAATGCTTGCGCCAGAAATCCCTGCTATTAACCTACCAATAAATAACCAAGCAATAGTGGGAGCGAAGGCCATGAAAATGTAATCAATTCCAAGCCCTAATAATGCAATTAACAAAACAGGTCTTCTGCCAAAACGATCGCTTAAACCTCCTAAAATTGGAGAAAAAAAGAATTGCATAATCGCATAAGCAAAAGTTAACCAACCTCCAATTTTAGCAGAATCAGAAATTCCTCCACCAGTTAAATGAGCAATAAGTTTAGGCAATACTGGAATAATTACACCTAAGCCAATAATGTCAACTAATATTGTAATAAAAATAAAACCTAAAGCTGCGTTTCTTTTAACTGACATGAATATAATGATTGAATTTTTAAAGATATGGCTATTTTAATAATTATTAAACCTTTTATGTCTTTTTGCTAACAGCACTATTTAAAAGATTATCACTGATAAAGCGTATCTTTGTAAAAAATAAAACATTGAATTTCGAAAATTTCCAATTTGATCAAAGACTTTTAGATGGTCTTGATTCTATGGGTTTTACAAAGCCCACACCAATTCAAAGCCAAACTATTCCGCTTATTTTAGCTGATAAAGATTTAATCGCTTGTGCACAAACCGGAACAGGTAAAACTGCTGCATTTGTGTTGCCAATCTTAAATAAGATCATTAAAGATGACATTAGGCATTTAAATACAATAATAATAGCACCGACAAGAGAGCTTGCGCAACAAATTGATCAACAAATTGAAGGTTTTTCTTATTTCTTAGACGTTAGCAGTATTCCTGTTTATGGTGGTGGTGATGGTCATGCCTGGGAACAACAAAAAAAGGCTTTGAACGAAGGCGCAGATATGATTATTGCAACTCCTGGTAGATTATTATCGATGTTAAGCATGACAGGTAAATTGAATCTTTCGCACGTCAAACACATTGTTTTAGATGAAGCGGATCGCATGTTAGATATGGGTTTTTATGATGATATCATGAAAATCATTCAATTTATTCCAAATAAACCTCAAATTATCTTGTTTTCGGCTACTATGCCACCGAAAATAAGGACAATGGCTGAAAAGATATTAATAGATCCTGTACAAGTAAATATTGATTTAGCAAAACCTAAAGAAAATATTAACCAACAAGCATATATGGTTTACGATCATCAGAAAAATGCCTTGTTATTAGATATTTTAAAGGATTATAAATCAGAAACCGTAATCATTTTTGCTTCCACAAAAGATAAAGTTAAACTTTTGAATAAAGATTTTCAGAAAGCTGGTCTTTCAATTAAAGCTTTTCATAGTGATTTAGAACAACTTGAAAGAGAGCATATTATGAGACTTTTTAAAAGTAAAGAAATCAAAATGCTTATTGGGACAGATATATTATCAAGAGGTATTGATGTGGATGGTATTAGCCTTGTTGTAAATTATGATGTACCACCAGATCCAGAAGATTATGTTCATAGAATTGGTAGGACCGCGAGGGCTGATAAATCGGGTACAGCCATAACATTTATTACACCAAAAGATCAAAGTAAGTTCCTGCCAATTGAACAATTACTAAATATAACTATTCCAAAAAATCCAGTTCCTGAAAAATTTGGAGAAGCACCAGTTTATGATCCAAGTGCAAAACCAAGTTTTAAGCGTAAAGGAAGCTTTAAAAGGAAACCTTCAAATTAATATGATTAAGGCCATTTAATGGCTTTTTCAATTATATATTTTGTCTTATAATTAATATTATGTTAAATAG
>JAHEGO010000038.1 GCA_024645045.1 Sphingobacteriaceae bacterium | reverse complement strand
GAAAACGTGATCGTAGGTCACTTAATTCCTTCAGGAACTGGTATTAGAAAATACGATCGTATGATTGTAGGATCTAAAGAAGAATACGAAGCTTTATTAGCTTCTAAAGAAGACTAGTCTAATCCTAGATATCATTTAAAAGCCCCGCCTAATAGCGGGGCTTTTTTGTTGAAATGTCAAATAGTAAATCAGCAAGTCATTTCAATTTGAAGCATCGCAATTATTTTTATATTTGAATATTAAATAAAATTAAAATGGAAGAGACCAACGACCCAAATCAAATAAACATAGAATTATCCGAAGAAATTGCAGAAGGAATTTATTCCAACTTGGCAATAATTACGCATTCTAATGCGGAGTTTGTACTAGATTTTATTCGTATGATGCCAGGAGTTCCAAAGGCCAAGGTAAAGTCTAGGATTATTTTGACGCCTCAACATGCAAAAAGATTATTAGCTGCGCTATCAGATAACCTACGTAAATACGAAGAAGTAAATGGTAAAGTTACGCTAGAAGAGCAAGCGTTTCCTTTGAGTTTTGGAGGTCCAACAGCACAAGCTTAAATAGTATCTGCTTCTTTTGAAAGCTGTGCTTTAATTAGGAAGTGATACCAATAAACTGCGATTGCATAAATTCCTGCGGTTATAAGAAATACATTTGCATAGGCATAACCGTGCCTGCGAAGTATAGAGAATATCAGCGCAGAAAAAAACCAACTTCCAGACCAAATGGAGGCTGTTAATGCAGAAATAATTTCTTGATTTTTTGGTCCAACATATTTCATGACAAGCTCAGAACTCACAGGTGCGGCCATGTTCATGAGGGGTTGTCTAATTAAGAAAAAGAAGATCGCAAAATAAATACTATAACTGAGTGTTGCATAATATTCTGTGCAAGCCAGCAAAGCCAAAGACAATACTGCAATACTTTGCGTTCTAGTAATGGCAATTTTATAGCCATACTTTGCACGTATGTGTGGGACTAATAATGCAGCTGCGGCTACCGTAATAGAGGAAAAGCTATTCAATAATGCAAAATTATCAGAATCCATTTTAAAGACTTTAAAGAAAAATAAATTAATAAATGGAATAGTTAAGCCTGCGCCAATTGCCAAAAGCAGAGAAGGTGTCATGGCGAACGCGATCGTTCCCCAGTCGAAGCCGGAAAGGTTCAAGCGGCTGCCTGAATGTAACGTAACTATTTCTTTCCTTTGCATTTGGAATACAAAATAAATACTACAACTCGATAAAATAGCTAATAGCAACAAGCATTTAAACTCATCAAAATAAATAGGGTTAAAATGGTTGAGAATAAAAATGATAATTCCAGAAAGAATCATGGCTAAACTATAGGTTGCATAGCTCAATGAAATAGCGGCTGTTCTGGTTTTTTCTGAAGTATTGCGAATGATAAAAGGCAATGCAAGAACTTGAATAATTCCGTAGCATAAACCCCACAAAGCTGCACTAGTATATATCATAGCAATATGGCCATATTCTGCAGCAATTAAAATGCTCATGCTAAAAACAAAAACACCAATTGCCGCTATATAAAATAGGGGTTTTAGCTTTCGCCCTTTTATAAATAATCCTAAAGGGAAGGCAAGTAACATAACGGTTAAAAACCTTAAAGAAATAAAATCTGCAATTTGATGATCTTCAAATCCTTTTTTCGAAAAATAGATATTTAGGATCATCATGAAAGCTGCATTCACTAATTGAATGAAAAATTCCACTGCAATAAATTGCAAAACCAATCTTTCGATTTGAAAATAAGGCTTCAGAATTTTACTAATCATTTTTTATTTTTTTATTCAAGAAAGATAAAATTTCTTCAAATGCTTTGTTGTTAAACCAATTGTAATTAGGGTCTCTTCTTAACCAGGTTAATTGACGTTTTGCAAACCTTCTGGTATTTTGTTTTATTTTTTCAATGCTTTGTTCGAGTGAACTTTCGCCGTCCAAGTATTCAAATATTTCTTTATATCCAACTGTTTGAAGGGCATAAGAATTTCTAGAGGTACTATTTTTTTCTACTTCTGCTACCAATCCTTCAGCAATCATTTGATCTACTCTTTGGTTAATCCTTTGGTATAGATTTGCTCGATCGTCGGTAATGGCAATTTTAATAATGTCAAAATCTCTTTGTTTTGTTTTGCCGGTTAAATGTGTTGTATAAGCATTGCCACTTAGTTGACTTACTTCAATGGCGCGCATCATTCTTTGTTTATTCTGACGGTCAACTATTAGATAATATTCAGGATCTACAGCTAATAATAATTGCTGAAGTTCTTCAGTGCTTTTTTCTTGAAGTGCTTTACGTAAATCGTCGTCTCTAAAAGTTAAGTCGTCTAATCCTTCGCAAACGGCTTGGGTGTATAGTCCTGAACCGCCGACTAAAAAAACAATGGAATGTTTTTGAAATAGCGTTTGTAATTTTTCAATTGCTAGTTTCTCAAAAGTACCAGCATCTACAATTTCGTTGACTGAATGTGAATTGATGAAATGGTGTTTAATTTGTGCCAGTTCTGTTGCATTGGGTTTTGCAGTTCCGATGCTTATTTCTTGGTAAAACTGTCTTGCATCTGCTGAAACAATTTCTGTTTGAAAATGTTGCGCTAGTTGTATGGCTAATGCTGTTTTGCCTACAGCAGTTGGCCCCGATATTACTACTAACGTTGTTTTCAATTTAGTCTTCTTCTTGGTTAAAATCTTCGTCCATATCATCGCCGAACTCTGAAGGTTCGTCCTCTTCCTCTTCTTCCTCTTCAGGGGCATCAGGGTGTGCTTCAATAGCCATTGCATCAACTTCTTCTTCGTCTTCATCGCCTAATCCAAATTCATTTAAGAAATCGAGGTCGTCGTTGGCAACGGTTGGAATAATTGGGCTATTGCCGAATTGTTTTGGTGCAACACCAGTGCTTTTAATGCAAAGCGGATAATTAACACTTGGATCTTCGTTAATGGTTATTTTTACTAACTGAATGTAGAATGTCCAAGGTTTTTCTAAATTAAAAATATAGTATATTTTTTGATGCGGGTCGATGATGAAATTTTTCAAAACAGATTTTTCCATTAAAACAGTTTTCGCTGCATCTTTAATGTTTGCTTCGTTTAGTGTAATCTCTTTTCCTTTATGCCATTGGTCGTTGCTCATGAAGAAGCTACTATTTGCTTTGCCATCAAAACCAATAGCTTGGTGTATTGCACGATGAAAGTCCTCAAATGTTTGGTTTGATTTTATTTCAATTTCTCTGGAAACTTCGTCGTAGTCTTCAAAGGTTATTTTAAATTTATATATCGCCATAATTTTAAAACGATGTTGCTAATTTCTTATTTACAAATAAATTATTTTTTTATGCCATTCGCAATATTTATTGGGGTTAATCCCAATTTTCCTCCTTCTGCAAGCATTAACGCTAATGCTGCATTTCTTTCATTTGGAATTTCGCCTTCTAAGATGGCTTCTCTGATTGCATTTTTAAGTAAGCCAACTTCTTTGCCAGCACTTAAGCCAAAAGTTTCCATGATGTCGTTTCCATCGACAGGAGGTTGCCAGTTTCTTAATTGATCTTTAGCTTCTACTTCAATAATTTTTTCTTTGACCAGCTCAAAATTATTTTTGTATTTTTTGATTTTGTATTCGTTTTTGGTTGTGATGTCTGCATTGCATAATATCATCAGTGCATCAATGTCCTCGCCAGCTTCGAATAATAATCTTCTAACTGCCGAATCGGTAACTGTGCTTTGAGCAAGCACTATTGGTCTTAAATGAAGGAGTACAAGTTTTTGCACAAACTTCATTTTTTCATTTTGTGGTAACCTTAAATCTTTGAAAATTTTAGGAACCATTCTTGCGCCTTTGTCTTCATGGCCGTGAAAGGTCCAACCATGTTCGGGTTCAAAACGTTTCGTTGCAGGTTTCGCAATATCGTGTAATAATGCAGCCCATCTCAACCATAAGTCATCGGTGTGTTCGCAAATATTATCTAATACTTGTAAGGTATGGTAAAAATTGTCTTTATGAGATTTTCCATTGATGGTTTCAACACCATGCAATTCGGCCATTTGTGGAAATATGATTTGCAACAGTCCAGTATTAAATAAATGCTCAAAACCGATAGAAGGTTTTTTAGAAAGCATGATTTTATTTAATTCATCGGTAA
Source organism: Sphingobacteriaceae bacterium (assembly GCA_024645045.1). Lineage (GTDB taxonomy): Bacteria > Bacteroidota > Bacteroidia > Sphingobacteriales > Sphingobacteriaceae > CAIKLP01. The sequence continues at coordinate 1,705 of JAHEGO010000038.1, read as the reverse complement.
TGCGTTCTTTGCTAACAATTTTAATACGTTCTTTATTTTCAGTTATAGCTTGCAAGGAAGCCGCATCAATTTTAAAATTTAATTGTGCTGCAAAACGAATGGCACGCATCATGCGCAGTGGGTCGTCGGAATAGGTTATGTTAGGCTCAAGCGGTGTTCTGATGAGCTGTTTTTTAATGTCTTCTAAACCATTAAACGGATCAACTAATTTACCATAGTTTAATTTCTCTAAACTAATAGCTAAAGTGTTGATGGTAAAATCTCTTCTATTTTGATCGTCTTGTAAATTACCATCTTCTACTATGGGTTTGCGTGAATCGTTTCTGTAAGACTCTTTTCTAGCGCCTACAAATTCTATTTCCCAGCCTTTAAAATTCAGCATGGCTGTTCCGAAATTTTTGAAAACATTTACGGCAGTTTTATTGCCAATTTTCAATGCAACTGCTTCAGCAAATTCAATCCCATTCCCAATAATCAGGAAATCGATGTCTTTTGATTTTCTATTTAACAACAAATCTCGAACATAGCCGCCAATTACATAAACCGGCACTTTGCGTTCTTGTGCCACTTCTGTAATGATTGGTATAATTGGATGTGTTAATAGATTTTTCAATACTTAATTTTTATTGCCGTGAAATTAATAAAAAAAGCTTAGCTATGATTCGATAAATGAAAGAATGATTTATTTTCTAATGAATTCAAAGGTGCCGTTGGTTGCAATTTTCATAATGGTTGAGGGCTGTCCGGTGCCACTTTCATTTATTTCACAGGTGTAATCTGCCGCATTGATAAAATAATCGCTAATATCTGCTCTGTCTATTGCTGCGGGTTCACCTGAAATATTTATAGATGTAGAAACAATTGGGAATTTAAATCTTTGAATGAGTTGGTTTGCAAATCCGGATTTTACAATTCGAATACCAATGCTACCATCTTCGTTGATCGCATTTTTTGCTAAATTTTTTGCACCAGGTAAGATTAGTGTTAGTGGTCGATCGGCGTATTCTATTAGGTTCCAAACAATCTCTGGAACTTCCTGAATATAGGATTGTAACTTTTGCTCATTATCTAAGAGCAAAACAAAGCTCTTATGCGGAGGCCTTTTTTTTAGTGCAATAATTTTTTCGACTGCGGCTTCATTTCTAGCATCACAACCTAAACCCCATATGGTATCAGTAGGGTAGAGTATGATATTTCCTGATGTTAAATGTGGAATGGTTTTTTTTATTTCCTCTGCGTAATTCATATTTATTTTATCGATTCATATAGTTTCATTAATTCCATCGCAATTTTTTTGCTGTTGAATTTTTCGACATATATTTTACCTTTTTGTACGGCATTTTGTTTTGCTGTTTCGTCTGCTTGTAAATGGATAATAATTTTTGCAAGTTGACCAGCATCTGTTGCATCAAAATATTGGCTGTCTGGTCCGCCAGCTTCTTCTAGGCAAGAGCCTTTGGCTGCAATAACCGGAACACCTGAATGTAAAGCTTCAATAATTGGTATTCCAAAACCTTCAAATTTTGAGGGATATATAAATAAGTCTGCCAATTGGTATATGCTTGGTAAATCTTCAAATTCCAATTGGTTTATTTGAATTACTCTGTCTTGTAATTGGTGTTCTTTTATATATTGATCAATAATTTTCCCGTAAGATTTCTTTTTGCCTACCATTACGAGTTTGGTATCAGAACTTAATTGCAGC
>JAHEGO010000037.1 GCA_024645045.1 Sphingobacteriaceae bacterium | reverse complement strand
ACTTTCCATCCATGATGATATCACTAGCAGGTGAAAAATAATTTGCTTGGTCTGTTATTGCAATTCCAACATCGCTCTGCCTTAATGCTCCAGCATCATTCAGGCCATCACCAATCATCATAACGCTTTTACCTTTCAATTGCAATGCTTCGATTTTCTGTAATTTATCTGCCGGACTTTGATTAAAATACAAAGGTGTAGTTGCACCAAGCATATATTGTAATGTTATCTGTTCTGCATCATGGTCTCCAGATAAAACCATCAATTCAAAATTAACTTTTAATCTTTCTATTAAACTTGCAAAACCATTTCGATAAACATGTTTAACTGAAAAATATCCTTTGATGCAATTATTGATTGATAAATAAACCACGCTTTCTTTCACTAATTCATTTTGATTCGCACCTAAAACGAAAAGCTCAGAACCAACTTTAATTTGAATATCTTGAAATGAGGCCAACATTCCTTTTCCAGGAATTTCTTCAAATGAACTTAGTTCTACTTTTTTATTTGATTGAATAAAATCATAAATGCGTTTACTTAGCGGATGAGCCGAATGCATGAAAACAGATTTCAATACTTCTTTTTCAATTGTATTTAATGGAGAGCCTTTATATACAACTTCTGCAAACTTTGCCTCCGTAATGGTTCCTGTTTTGTCGAAAACAATGACGTTTATTTTAGCTAATTTTTCTAATATTCCGGCATTTTTGAGGTAAAATGCATGTTTTCCTAATTGACGAATACTGTTTCCATGGGTAAATGTAGCAGCCAATAACAAGGCACATGGGCAAGCTATAATTAAAGTGGTGGTCAATGCATTGATCGCTCTTGGTAAATCAAGAGGCAACCAATAAAAAAACGCAATTGCTGTTAATGCAAATAATACAATTGTAAAATATTTACTGATGGTTTGCACAAAAGTGTATTGTTGCTCTTCCCTGTCTTTAAAAACTTCTTTATTCCAAAGTTTTGTCAAGTAACTTTGTGATACACTTTTTAATACTTCTAAAGTTAAAGAACTGCCCACTTGCTTACCGCCTGCATATAACAATTCCCCTCTTTTCTTTTCTACAAGCTCCGCTTCACCAGTTACAAAACTATAATCAATTTTTGCTAGTCCTTTTATAAGCATCGCATCTACCGGTATTAGTTCATTATTCCTAACTAAAATATGGTCACCTTGCTTTAATTTATTTACTGGAATCATTTCCTCAATCCCTTTGTTTATTCTAACTATTGATAAAGGAAAAAAGGATTTGTAGTCTCTTTCAAACGAAAGTGTTTCATAAGTTCTATCTTGAAAATACCTTCCAATTAACATGAAAAATACGATGCCAGTCATCGAGTCGAAATACCCAGCGCCAGTACCATAGGTCAATTCATACACACTTCTACAAAAGGTAATTAAAATAGCTAAAGCAATTGGTAAATCTATATTTAAATAACCTTTTAATAAGCCTTTCATACCTGCAACAAAAAATTCGGAAGCTGCATAAAACAAAACAGGCAATGACAAAACCAAAGAAATATATCCGAAATAATATTTTAAATCTGCCTGATCAAAATAATTTCCTAAAGAAAAATATTCAGGAAAACTCAACATCATGATATTCCCAAAAGCAAAACCCGCTAATCCTATTTTAAAAACACGCGTACGGTTAGTGTTATTTACTTTCTTTCCTTCTGCGCTATCTAAACTAATATGTGGTTCATAACCAATCTCAGCCATTAAAGATGCAATAGCTGCCAATGAAGTTTCCGCTTCTTTAAAAGAAATTGCCACTTCTTTTCTTGGAAAATTTACAGTTGATTGAATAACCCCAGGATTTAATCGATGCATGTTTTCTAATAGATAAACGCATGAACTACAGTGCATGGTTGGCACTTGGAAAGTGATATGCGTTTCAACGCCATTACTAAAGCTAATTAAGGACGACTTTAGCTCCGCGTCTTCTAAGTAGTCATAACCTGCATTATGCTTTTGAAATCTACTTATGCCAGGGTTTTGATCTAAGGAATAATAAGTGCACAGGTTATTCTCTGACAAGAGTTCATAGACTAAACTACAACCTTCACAACAAAATGATTTCTCATCTAAAACTACTAAATGAGATTCACAATCTTCCCCACAATGATAGCACACTTGTTGAGTAGTAGTTTCGACACTTAGATTTTGCATATGCAAATTTAACTGTTACTTATACTTTCAAATATGACTTTTGTCATAATTTAGCAAAAAACTAATCGTGAATATTTGCAATTTTTAATAGGCCAGGTGTATCTATGATTTGTATTTTTCTTCCGTCAAATGACAATAGTTTTTTTGTCTTGAATTCAGATAGTAAACGAATTGTTGTTTCTGTTGCTGTACCTACTAAGGTAGCTATCTCCTCTCTAGATAAGCTTACAGACAACGTGATTCCATCGGATTCTAAGCCATACATTTCTTTTAAAAACAGTAATGACTCAGCCATTCTTTCTCTTACAGGCTTTTGAGCCAAATGCAAAATAGATTCTTCTGCATGTTTTAAATTACTTGACAATAATTTAATGATTTGGATAGAGAAAGAAGCATCTTTTTCTATTAATGCGAAAATTACATTTTTCGGAATAAAGCAAATTGAAGTGTGATCCAATGCGGTCGCTGAACTCGAATACTTTTCACCGGCAAGCATTGCCCTGTATCCAACAACATCACCTTCTTTAGCAAATCGAACAATTTGCTCTCTGCCCTCTTCCCCCATTTGATGAATTTTAATCTTTCCTGAATTAACACAAAACAAACCATGAGGATAGGCGCCTTCTGCAAAAAGCTGTTGACCTTTTTCTAAAGTTTGGCACCATTTGTTTTCATTGATGACTTGAAGTTCTTCTGGAGCAATTTGACAGAAGATTGACTTATATCGAGATTTACAATGTTCACAATCGTGCTGTATTTCTTCCTTTTTAGCCATTGGATTTTTTAATAGGCTTAAATTTACTAATAAAAAGTGCTTTTATCATAAAAAAACCATCGAACATGATTAAAAAACACCCAAAATTTCATTTAAGATGTTTAAATGGACTTCATTTTAAAATAATGTAAAGAATTGCCGCTTATTGTTGAACCACAAATTTTAAACTACACTTTCTAGTAGCGTCTATAACTGTCAAATAATAGATCCCATTTGGATAATTACTTGTATTAACCTGTGAATTAGATTTTGATACAACAGACTGATAGATAATTTTACCTAATGCATTGGAAATGATTAAGTATGGCGCCTGCACTTTTGCTTTTGTATTAAAATTAATAAATAAAATATCTTTACACGGGTTAGGTGAAATATTTAATATCAAAGGATAATTAACAACTTCTTGTAATCCTGTTGAATTGATACCGCCTCTTACAACCCAAGTATTTAACCTTGCAGTTTTAACTTGATAAGTTGTTATGCCAAATTGCGTATCAAAATACCATGCACTAATTGATTTATTTGACAAAGTTGTAGATGACCAAAATTTCTTACGACCAAAAACATTAAAAAAGTTGGTGTTAAGTGCTGGATTTATTACAGAATTATCTTGCAAAGATTGCAACTCTTTGATATTGGGTAAACGCCAATCGCTATATCCTGCTTGAGTTAGCGTGTCAGCATATTGTAGTGCTTGTTCCCAAGTAATCGTATCGGAATAAGGTGTTTTTTGCCATATTAAATTTGTTAAACTATCATAAACTATGGCGTCTGCACTCTTCGTGTAACGCACAGAATTAATTTCTTTTGATTTGATCGTTCTAACTAATCTTAAGTGCATTTTTTTAATCCCTCCTGCACTTATTGTTTCAGATTTAGCATGATTACCTATACCACCACCAGCATTAGTAACCCATACTTTTGATTGATCATTAGCCTGAAGGTCTGAAGTCCACCAATATTCGGCATCTGTTTTTATAAAATAATTTAAATCAAGCGCCGGGTTTTGTGTTTGTAAATTTAAAATAGAAAATGCCTCCATAGCATTTGGCAATCGCCAATCGGTATAGTTTGCAAAAGTGCTGCTATCTGCATATAACAAAGCCTTTTCATAAGTCATTTCACCTGCATCTGCTCTTTGCCACATCAAACCTGTAACAGTATCTGTAACTAGCTTTGCTGAATTGATTATAAAATAAGGCGGGTTGATGTTAAAATCTGCATCCTCTCCAAAAGTTAATGTATAACTATTTTGCTGACCTGTATCAGGTAATTTAAGCATTACACTTTTAGTGTTTTGTGCATTAATTTGATTTGCAAAAAACACCAAAGCAAATAATAATTTAGCGAATCTTAATTTCATTAATTGATTATTACTTTCTTGTTAAAAATTACATTTCCTGATTTAACTTTTACAATATAAGTACCTTTTCCAAGCTCACCTAATGCAATTGCTCCATTAGATTCTTTTTCTTGATAAAGCAATTTACCTAAAAGATCATAAACAGCAACTTCATTAATTTTAATTGATGGCTGATTGCCAGTAAATAATATTTGGAAATCACCAGAAGTTGGATTTGGAAAAATCACTAATTCTCTTTTTATACCAATAGTGCTTTCTATCGAAGTTGTAATTGCACATTGCTTAAAACCATTATAAACATTAGTGGTAACCACTCCTGATGGTGAAGTATATTTAAAAGTATATACTCCATTTGTATTCCATTCATATTCTACTAAATAGGTTAACCCTGATAAAGTATATGTCAATGCATAACCATTCTGATTGGCGTTTGCAACTAGGTTCGTAATGACTGCTCCTTTCAATGGAGTGCCGGAAGGTCTGATTGGTTTTGCAGCAGCTTGTGGTATAATTTGTAAAGTTGAATCTTCTGTCACTTTACCGACCATATTCGCAATCATGTATGGAGCAGTTGATGTTCCATGGTAATGATAAACACCATTGGTTGCATAGTGTCCATGGTTGACATCTAGACTTAGCATATTACTACCATCAGGTTCTTTAGATCCATAGACAGCAAATCCATCCAATGCATATGCAATTGGTAGGCTAGTTGGTGATGTTCCATATAAATGTAGCGGAGCTATATGGTAATGGTAATCATCTGCCCTACCACAGTGACCACCCCATTGATCTAATTGCCCATCTAATAAAGCGTCAACGCCTGTATTGGTATAAGGATTAAAAATTGCTATTCCATTTACTGCTATCGCCACTGCTCCACGTAAAAAATGATATTGATTGACTGGAACTGGAGTAGTAGCAATGGTTGGATTTAAAGGAATGCTCCATGCATTACTCCCAATATAACATTGCGGAATTGGAAATTGCTGTTGCCAGCCAGTAATGCCAGTCATCATTCCATGGGCAGGAATTCCTTTTGATTCGACTCTAAAATAAGTTGAATCCCAAAATGTATTTACACTTGGTTTGTAAACTGCAAATGCTGAATCTATGGTTAATGGGTTGGTTATGGAATTAAATTGCTTAATTATTTTAGAAGTAAAACTCACAAGTGAGACAAATAAAAGAACCAAAAGTAAAGGCGCAAATTTGACAAACTTTTTATGTTTTATGCAAATAAACGTTAATAAAATCGTTAATAAAAATACCAATGATAAAAAAGTGGAATGGTTGTTTTTATCATTTAAATTAAGTCTAAACTGATTGTTATCATTGAGTTTTGCTATTGCACTTAATTTTAGACTTACATAGTTTTGATCTGCAATTGATAGATTTTTAATAGGGAAATGAGCGATTTCTCCATTCGCTTTTTCAATGAAAACTTCATTGTTTTTAGCTATTAAAAAAGAACCGCTTATGCTTTCATTATTAACCATCCAAAATCTTTTATTTAAATTTGAAAGATTTGTATTATGTGAAAATGAATAATTTTGAATGCCCAAAAACAAACAAAATAATAATATTATCTTTTTCATATTTT